>CAMAQS010000005.1 GCA_945860565.1 Chitinophaga pinensis
TTTACCACAATCGACCATACACAAATTATTGATGCGCCTGGAATTAGAGATTTTGGAGTTGTTGATATTGCCCCGCATGAAATCCCTCATTATTTTCCAGAATTTAGAACTTATATGGACAAATGTAAATTTAGCAACTGCTCCCATACTCATGAGCCCGATTGTGCAATTTTATCGGCGGTTGACAACAATTTAATTCCAAAAGCACGTTATTATAGTTATCTCAGTATTTTAAACAATGAAGATATTTACAAATAAATTGAACTTAAAATTTACTATATCCATCTTTTTACTGCTACTTTTAACGTCTACATTGATTTTAACTAGTTGTATCAAAGAGCCTTCATTTTTAAATAATGCCAATCTCAAATTTTCTAGCGATACGGTTTATTTTGATACCATTTTCACACGGAAACCCGGCTCGACATACCCCATCTCAGTCACAAAACTATTAAGCATTAAAAATTCAGAAAATCAATGGGTTAAAGCCAACTTCAAGCTAATGGGTGGAAAAAACTCACCCTTTAAAATAAATATTGATGGTATTTCTGGACCCGGCATTCAAGATATTGAAATTGCCCCTAATGACAGCGTTTTTCTTTTTGTGCAATGCGCATTAGAAGCCAACAATCAAACCCAACCTTCCTTAATCATAGATAGTTTAACTGCTACAGTTGGTTCAAAGAGTGAAAAGTTAATTTTAGCGGCTTATGGTTGGGATGCTCACTATATAAAAGATAGCATCTTGCCAAATAATGGTTTATGGAACGATAAAATAAAACCTTATGTCATAATAGGCAATGCATATATAGCTCCAAATCAAAATTTCACTATAAAAGAGGGCGTTCAAGTTTTCGCATCCGCTCAAACTGTTTTTTATGTGTTTGGTAATTTAAATATGGAAGGATCTAAGGAATTTAGAATTAAAATTAGAGGCGATAAACCCGTTTTCCAAACTTCCCTCTACCCAAATCAATGGGGTGGTTTTTACTTCGCACCAGGAGCCAAAGGCAATATTTCCTACTCAGATATAACCAACGCAACAATAGGATTAAGAGCAGATTCATCAAATTTGGATAACAGCTTTAATGTTGTTTTAAAACAAACCAAAATTCAATTTTGTGGTCAAGCATGTTTAGCCGGTTATAACGGTTCTATTTTTGCAGAAAATTGCCTGTTCGCCGACGCCGGGTCTTATTCTTTTTTAGCGTTATTGGGGGGGGATTATACTTTTAACAACTGTACTTTTACAGAATATTCATATTTTAACTCCAGACAAGAAGGACACGTTGCAATAACCAATACACTAAGAGACGGAAACGGGGTTTTGTTAAATTCGAAAGAACTAAATATTGCTTTCTCAAACAATATTATTTGGGGTTATTTAACAGACGAAATAATAATTGACAAAGTTTCAAATACTCCCTTTGAATTAAACTCATTTAACAATGTATTGAAAACAAAAAATAGTTTAGCAATTTTTGATCCATCTAAAAATATTTTCAATAAAAATCCGAGGTTTACAGACATAAATACCAACCTTTATAAAATCGACAGCCTATCTAGTGCATATCAATCTGCCGATTTCTCTAGCGCTAGTAAATTTGATTTACTTGGTGAAAATAGAAAAATAAAACCTGATATTGGTTGTTTTGAAAAACAGTAATTAGCTTCTGCGATTTCTAAAAAATTCCTTCATTAAATCAGAGCATCGATCTTCAAATAAACCAAATGAAATATCCAAATTTTTAGAAACCGGCTTGTCCAAGAATGAACTAAATCCAGATTTTGGTTCTTTTGCACCAATGACAACTCTCTTTAATCTAGACCATTTTATTGCTCCCATACACATTAAACAGGGTTCAACCGTTATATAAATAGTACAGTCGTTCAAGAATTTGCTACCTAAAAATTGAGATGCACTGGTTATAGCTAAAATTTCTGCGTGCGCAGTTACATCTGTAAGCTTTTCCGTTTGATTAAATCCTTTACCAATGATTTTATTTTCAAAAACAATTATAGCACCAATTGGAATTTCGTTCTCAGAAAATGCCTCTTCTGCCAGCTTTATTGCCTTTTCCATGAAATATTCATCAGGGTTTATTAAATCTTCCATTCAATTCTACTTTTGATGTAAATATAATAGTAAACACGCCATTTTTTGATGAACTTTGTTTTACATATATGAGAATCGGAATTGTATTATATCCAACATTTGGTGGGTCGGGAGTTCTAGCCACCGAATTGGGTAAAGCCCTGTCAAAAACAGGCAATGAAGTACATTTTATTAGTTACAATCAACCTGCGCGTTTAGATTTTTTCATGGAAAACATTTTCTTCCATGAAGTTATAATTCCACAATATCCCTTATTTGAGCATGCCCCATACGAAACTGCATTAGCTGGAAAAATTGTTGAAATTGTTAAATCTGCTCGTCTAGAAGTTTTACATGTACACTATGCCATACCTCATGCATCTGCAGCTCTTTTGGCTAAACAAATATTACTTGAACAAAACATAAAAATACCTGTAGTAACTACATTACATGGAACTGATATAACTTTAGTCGGTCGGGAGGCGTCTTATGAACCAGTGGTGAGTTGGAGTATAAACAATTCTGACGCCGTTACGGCAGTTTCAGAAAGTTTAAAATCCGATACATTAGAACATTTTAAGATAAGGAGAGGAATTATTGTTATTCCAAATTTCATCGATTTTGAAAGGTTTAATAAAAAGCCTAGAGAGCATTTCAAAAAAGCAATCGCTCCAAATGGTGAAAAAATCTTAGTTCACACCTCCAATTTTAGAAAAGTAAAACGTGTTGGTGATGTTATTCAAATTTTCAATTTGGTTCAAAAAGAAATTCCTTCAAAACTACTTTTAATTGGTGACGGACCTGAACGAAGCAATATTGAAAAAATTTGTAGAGATTTAGATGTATGTGAAAAAGTTACTTTTTTGGGAAAGCAAGAAGCCATTGAAGAAATCTTAAGTGTATGTGATTTGTTTATTTTACCTTCTGAAAAAGAAAGCTTTGGGTTATCAGCACTAGAAGCAATGGCTTGCGAAGTACCTGTAATTTGCAGTAATGCAGGTGGTTTATCTGAAGTAGTGGTAGATGGTGTAACTGGTTATTTATCGGAAACAGGTGATATTGAAAAAATGGCCAAAGATTCTTTGTCTATTTTAACCAATGATGAAAAACTTTTTGATTTTAGAAAAAACGCACTAGAAAGAGCCAAAAATTTTGATTTGAAAAATATTCTTAGCCTTTATTATTCTGTTTATCAAGATGTAGTTCTTGATAAATGATCCTTTAAATACTTTAAAGCAATACTAACTTGATTTTCAATGGTTTTTGGCGACAAATCCAAAACTTCCGCAATTTCTTTATGACTCAATTCATATAATCTACTCATAATAAAAATTTGCTTACACTTAGTTGGAAGTTGGTCAATTAAAAAATGAACCTTCGCTTCAGCCTCCCTTGCTTCAATTTGAGCTAATACCCCAGGACTTTGATCAGGAGTTGGCAAATCATCTGTCAAATCGCTATAGTCCAATTTTGATTTTCTGATATGATTTAAACACCTATTTTTCACAGAGGTGAATAAATAACTCTTCATACCTGCTTCCTCAATTTGCCTTTGTTCCCCTTGATTCCAAATAGCTAAAAAAACGTCGTGTACAATTTCTTCGGCATCATCTGAATTTTGAATAATACTACCTGCAAAAGCAACCAAACCAGGTCGGTACTTATAAAATAATTTTTCAAATGTGCTGGTATCTTTTGCCAAAGTTTTTTAACTAATTCAGCAAAAATAAGGCCAAGAATAATTTGAAAAAGAAAAAACTAATTAACGATTGTTAATTAGCTACGTCGCTTATAAATTGAAGATGCATTAATTTCAATTCCTCATGCGAAAATTCTCCATCAAAGTTTTCTACAGCAGCGTCTATATTTTCCTCTTCTGTGGTTTTAAAATAGTCAATTACTTCATCTTGTAAATCCTCATCTAAGAATTGGTCTAGGAAATATCTTATGTTTAGCTTCGTTCCAGAATTTACAATTTGTTGTAATTCCTCTAATAGCTCATCAAAGCTTATCCCAAGTTGAGTGGCAATTACAGGTAAATCGACTTTTTTATCAATGTTCAATATAATGTTCACTCGCTTTGCTGATTTTTCAGAATTTCCCTTTAGAACAACTTCAATCGGTCTTTCTATTTCATTCTCACGAACATAATTATCAATATACTGGACAAATTCTGCTCCAAATTTTAATGCTTTGTTCTTTCCAACTCCATTTATATTGGCTAATTCTTCCTTTGTTATGGGATACTTCATAGCCATATCTTCTAAGCTAGGATCTTGAAATACAACATAGGGAGGAAGACCTAATTTATGTGCAACCTGTTTTCTCAAGTCTTTTAATCCTAGAAACAATATTTCATCGCATACTGATTCTAGTCGAAAGCTGTCAAAATCTTCGTCACTTACATGATCAAATTCCACATCAACCGCCATATCCATAGAAGATGGCTTTTTAATAAAATCTGAGCCTAGGTCATTTATTGACAACAATCCATACCTCTCAATATTTTTATTCAGGAAACCACTTACCAAAGCAAGCCTTACAACAGATTTCCAAAATAACTTATCTTGTCCTTTTCCAACTCCAAATAATTCATGTTTGTCGTGATTATAAGATTTAATATTGGCATCTGTTTTATTTCCAATAACAAAATTTACCACATGATTTAATGAGAATTCGCCTTTTAACCCGCTAAAGATTTTTAAAATCTGTGTCAATTCGTTTGAAACATCTTTTTTAGGTTTAGGGTGAGCACAATTATCACACATTTGATTGCAATCTTTTTCGTCGAACCTTTCTCCAAAATAATGCAATAGCAATTTTCTTCTACACTGTGAACTTTCAGCAAAAGCTGCAGTCTCTGCAATTAATAATCCCCCTATTTCCTGTTCTGCAACAGGCTTATCTTTCATAAACTTCTCTAACTTCTCAATATCATTCGGATTGTAAAACAATAAACAATCTCCTTTGAGTCCATCTCTTCCTGCTCTCCCAGTTTCTTGGTAATATCCCTCCAAACTTTTTGGAACGTCATAATGGATTACAAAACGCACATCTGGCTTATCTATTCCCATTCCAAAGGCGATAGTAGCAACAATAACATCGCAATTTTCCATTAAGAAATCATCTTGATGTTGGGCCCTCATTTTTGCATCTAAACCTGCATGATAAGCAAGCGCCTTAATTCCATTTCGACACAACATTTCGGCAATTTCTTCAACTTTCTTGCGCGAAAGACAATATATAATACCAGAAGAATTTGCCCTATGTTTTATAAATGATATAATCTCTTTATGAACAGCATCTTTCCGTCCTTTTGGCCTAACCTGATAGTACAAGTTTGATCTATTAAACGAACTTTTAAATAATTTGGCTTCCAACATGTTCAAATTCTTTTGAATATCATGCTGTACTTTAGGTGTTGCGGTTGCCGTTAAGGCCAAAATTGGAATTTCACCTATGGCTTTAACCATTTGACGTATTTTCCTATATTCGGGTCGAAAATCATGCCCCCATTCAGATATACAATGGGCTTCATCAACCGCTACAAAGGATACTTTAATTTTGGATAACAATTCCAATGTTTCTGGCTTTTTCAACGTTTCTGGTGCCACATATAATAAACGAGTGTCACCAGATAACAAATCAGTTACTACTTGGTTAAAATCTGATTTACTCAATGAACTATTCAGAAAATGTGCCAATCCATTGGTGTCTGAAAATCCCCTTAAATTATCTACTTGATTTTTCATAAGGGCAATGAGTGGCGAAATTATTATCGCTGTTCCAGGCATAATCATTGCAGGTAATTGATAACACAAGGATTTTCCTGCTCCAGTCGGCATTATCACAAAACAATCTTCACCTGACAAGATACTGTTTATTACAATCTCTTGATTGCCTTTAAATCCATCAAAACCAAAAAACTCTTTTAAAAATTTCTTTGGACTCTCTTTACTTTCTATTGCTGCCACTTGCATTACTAATTTTCCTTGTTCTAAAATATATTTCTTCAACGTAAAAAATCCACAATCTATCAATGTAGATTAAAACTTTCATAGTCATATTTTTAACGCGTTTTCATTCTGAAATCTAACTGTGAAGTTAATACATTTTTTTAATTGTAATTTACTGAATTAAAAAAAAATCAACAAACTGTTAAATTATTTATTCCTTTTAATCCATATTCTCTAAGTTGATAACCAAAACCATACTCAAATAATCATTTTTTTTCCCTTATTTTGTAATAACATGTAACAATCGCATTCCGTTTTTGATTGTAGATTTTACAAAAATTAAATGAAAAACATACAAGTAGAATCAATTGAAAGAGATAAAGTTAAAGAATTTGGTCAAGACACCATTAAATTTGAATTAACTAGCTTAAGTAAATTGTCAGAGTATATTGATAAACATTTCGAAGATGCAATCTTAACTATTTTAAATTCATCAGGAAGAATCGTATTAACGGGCATTGGAAAAAGCGCGATTATCGCCCAAAAAATTACTGCGACCCTCAACTCAACTGGTCAACCCGCTTTGTTCATGCATGCTGCAGATGCCATTCATGGCGACCTTGGAATGGTTCAGGAAAATGATATTGTCATAGCTATATCAAAAAGTGGAAATACCCCCGAAATCGTTGCACTTACACCTCTTCTAAAAAGATTCGGAAACACTTTAATTGCCATCGTAGGCAACCTAAATTCAACATTGGCTCAAAGTGCAGATTTTGTACTTAACACAACAATAGACAAAGAAGCATGTCCTAATAACCTTGCACCAACAACCAGCACAACCGCTCAACTTATAATGGGTGATGCCATAGCTGTTACGTTATTAAAAATGCGAAATTTTTCAGGTGATGATTTCTCAAAATACCACCCGGGTGGAGCTTTAGGGAAGCAATTGTACATGCGGTGCAACGACATTGTTGTGAAACATTCCAGGCCTTCGGTTTCCTTAAATACACATTGGAAGGATGTTATAATCAACATTACAGAAAATAGATTGGGTGCTACTGTTGTTACAAATAATGATAAAATTGAAGGAATTGTCACCGATGGCGACATTAGAAGAATGCTCTATAATAATACTTCTTTTGACAAAATTCTAGCCGAAAACATTATGACGCCAAACCCAATTACCATTCAACACGACGAACTCGCAGCAGAAGCTGCTAAAATTATGCAGGAAAAGAGAATCTCGCAGTTAATAGTTGTAAACAAATCAAATGACTACCTCGGTATAATCCATATTCATGATTTATATGCTGAGGGAATAATCTAATCACAATGGAAAAAAATAAAGACTTTTATGTAATCATTATGGCTGGTGGTATTGGAACTAGATTCTGGCCCGTTAGCAAAAAAAGCTTCCCTAAACAATTTATGGACATTTTGGGTACAGGCAAATCACTAATCCGTCAAACATTTGATAGATTCAATCAATTTATTGATGAAAAAAATATCTACATTGTCACCAATGAAGAATACACCGATTTGGTTCTTGAGCATATTCCTAAAATTACCAAAGAACAGATTTTAGAAGAACCGTTAGGTAAAAATACAGCTCCATGTATTGCATTTGCTACCTATTATTTATTACAACAAAACCCCAATGCAACTTGCCTAATTTCACCCAGTGACCACTTAATAACCGATGAAATGGAGTTCTCCAAAACCTGTTTAAAGGCTTTAGATTTCGCCAATTCAAATGATGCTTTGGTAACTTTAGGAATTACACCTAGCAGGCCTGACACCGGTTACGGATATATCCAATACAATCCAAAATCCAAAGAAAATGGGATACATGCGGTTAAAACATTTACAGAAAAACCAACCGAAGAAATTGCGAAAAACTTTATTGATAGTGGTGAATTCTTATGGAATGCAGGAATTTTTGCTTGGAGTTTAAAAACCATTGCCAATCGCTTTGAAACCAATTTAATAGAAATTCATCAGCTTTTTGCAGAAATTGATTTTAAAATCCCTTTTAAAATAGCCATCGCTGAAGCTTACGGCATGTGTCCAAGTATTTCAATAGACTATGGAATTATGGAAAAAGAAAAAAATGTATTTGTAATTCCTTCTTCTTTTGGATGGAGTGACTTAGGGACTTGGAAAAGTCTTTGGGATGTTGCACAAAAAGACGAATTACAAAATGCAGCAATAGGTGAAAAAATACATTTTTATAACTCTAAGGAAAATTTGGTTTTTTCCAATAATTCTAAATTGTTAACCATTAGTGGACTAGATAATATTGTAGTTATAGATTCTGATGAAGTTTTACTTATAATGAATATGAACAGTGAACAAGAACTAAAACAAATTGTAAGTGATGTAAAAGAAAAATTTAAAGGAAAATACAATTAATTCTTTTGAATATTTAAGTTCAATTTATATATTTGTACTGTTATCGAATAATTCGGTAACACCAACTGTTACGCGCTTTTACATACCAAACATCCTGGCCGTGCATTTTGTACGGCCTTGATTTTTTTAAGACTAATGCCAACAACCCAAACTGAATTAAGAGCCTATACTTTATTGCACATATCGGTCTTCCTTTGGGGATTTACTGCAGTTTTAGGCAAGTTAATTTCTTACGATTCCTTTCAATTGGTTTGGCATAGAATGGCTATTACCGCTTTTGTTTATTTTTTGTTTCCTACTGTTTGGAAAAATTTATGGGGAATGAAAAAAAGTCAAATCCTCACCTTTGTTGGAATCGGTGTTTTGGTTTGTGCGCATTGGCTTACTTTTTATGGTAGCATTAAATTTGGAGACTCAGTTTCTTTGACCCTTGCCTGCTTGGGTACTACGTCACTTTTTACCGCAATTATTGAACCTCTAGTATTGGGCAATAAAATCAACAAACGGGAAATTTTTGCAGGTCTTTTTGTTTTATTAGGAGTTGGACTCATAACCTTTTCTCTGCCTAAAAATTACAATTCTAGCATATCATATAGTTGGTCCATATTTACAGGACTTTTAAGTGCGTTCTTAGCCGCACTTTTCAGTACATTAAATAAAAAAAATATCCATAAAGCTTCTCCTGTAACAATTAGTGCAATCGAAATGTTGTCAGGAGCATTAATATTGACATTAATTACTCCCCTTTTATATTCTAAATCAGAACTTACATTTCCAAACTTTAATATTGAAAAATTCAATACGAATGAACTACAGAACGGATCAATGGATCTTTTATGGTTATTAATTCTATCCATTGTTTGTACAAATCTTACGTTCTATTTAGCGACTAAAGCCCTAAATTCAATTAGCGCATTTTCTTCAAATCTAGCTGTAAACCTGGAGCCAGTTTATGGAATTATTCTTGGTGCTCTTGTTTTTAATGAAAACAAACAACTAAACAATTTATTTTACATTGGAGCTGGAATAATTCTATTGTCAATCTTTTCAAACGCGTTTTTAAAGAAAAAAAATCATGGAAATTAATGATATAATAATAAATCGCAGAAGTCACTTCCAAAAAGAATTTAATGGAGAAATTGCACCCGATGAAATGATTTCGCAATTACTCGAATTTTCACAATGGGCGCCAAGCCACAAACTTACATTACCATGGCATTTTATGGTTTATAAAAATGAAAGTAAAATACACTTATTTGATGCCATAAGAAGTTCTATTAAAAGCACCTCTTCCGACCCTATTAAGTTGGAAAAAATGGCACATTTCGAATCTCCCATTTCTCACATAATTGCAATTATTTTGGAACCATCACTTAAAGTTCCTGAATGGGAAGAAATCGCTTCGCTAGGTGCGGGCATTCAAAATGTATATTTAGCGCTTCTTCAATATCCAAAATTCGGAGGATATTGGTCAACTGGATTGCAAGCAAATTCTGAAGAAATAAGAAATTTCTTAGGCCTTTCCCCTACCGAAATCCATTATGGATATTTTATAATTGGCGGCATCAATGAACTAAGAACTAAAAGTCAAAGACCAAAAGCCATTATAAATTGGATTTAATAAGACTTAGCAAAAACAACTCTTTGAGTTGAAGGTTTTCCGCTAAAAACACAGTTCCCTGTTTCACCATATTCATCTTTAAGTGGAATACATCTAATGGTGGCTTTCGTCATATTCTTAATGGTTTCCTCAGTTTCGGATGTACCATCCCAATGAGCAATTGCAAATCCCTTTTTTATATTTATTACATCTAAAAATTCTTCCCAATTACTTACCAAAAAATATTTGTCATTTCTGTATTTCAATGCCTTTTGATACAAGTTATCTTGAATGTCTACCAATAAATTCAAGATATGATCACTCAATTTACTTAAATCTACAATCTCCTTGGTTTTTAGATCGCGTCTTGCAACCTCAATGGAATTATTTGCTAAATCTCGTGGTCCCAATGCCAACCGAACTGGAATGCCTTTTTGCTCCCATTCTGCAAATTTATATCCTGGTTTATAGGAATCCCTATCATCAATTTTAACAAAAATTCCTTTCTTTTTAAGTTCAATGGACACTTCCTTTAATTTGCTATTCACCAATTCAAATTCCTCCATTGATTTGTAAATTGGAATACAAACAACTTGAATATGTGCGAGTTTGGGTGGAATTACAAGACCTTCATCATCAGAATGTACCATAATCAATGCGCCCATTAACCTGGTAGATACTCCCCAACTAGTGGCCCAAACAAAATCAAGTTTTCCCTCTTTATTCTGAAATTTTACATCAAAGGCTTTTGCGAAATTTTGACCTAAAAAATGAGATGTACCCATCTGTAGTGCCTTTCCATCCTGCATCATCCCTTCAATACAATAAGTTTCATCAGCACCCGCAAACCGTTCATTTGCAGTTTTTTTACCTTTTATAACCGGAATGGCCATAAACTCCTCCGAAAACTCAGCATAAACATCTAACATTTGTTCCGTCTCAATTATTGCTTCCTCTTTTGTAGCATGTGCCGTATGTCCTTCTTGCCATAAAAATTCAGCGGTCCGCAAAAATAACCTTGTTCTCATTTCCCATCGAACAACATTTGCCCATTGGTTAATCAAAATTGGTAAATCTCTATAGCTCTGAATCCAATTTTTGAACGTATTCCATATAATTGCTTCTGAAGTTGGTCTAACTACCAATTCTTCTGTTAATTTAGAATCTGGATCTGGTATTAATCCACCCTTTCTATTTGGATCTGGGATTAATCTATAGTGCGTAACTATTGCACACTCCTTAGCAAAGCCTTCTGCATTTTTTTCTTCCTTCTCAAATAAACTCTTTGGAACGAACAAAGGGAAATAAGCATTACTATGACCCGTTTCTTTGAACATTTTATCCAACTGTTGTTGCATTTTTTCCCAAATTGCATATCCATGGGGCTTTATTACCATACAACCTTTTACTGCACTGTGTTCAGCTAAATCCGCATTCTCAACAATGTTGTTATACCATTCACTATAATTATCTTCTCTTTTAACCTTTTCGAAAGCCATATCTGATGCAAAATTAACTAAATATAATAAACTTATCTTAGTAAAGTGACATCTCCTTTTAAGATATACTTCTGGCCATCAGTTCCCCTTACATCACACTTATATATATATATTCCTTCTTGACAAGCGTCTCCATTAAAAGTACCATTCCAACCATCGTTACATGAGTTACTCTCATAAATCTTTTCTCCCCACCGATTGTAAATTCTTAACCAATAATCCGCGATAAAAACACCTTCAGGTTTATACGTTTCATTTAAGTCATCAAAATTTGGAGTAAATGCATTTGGTATAAATACCTTTGTTTGTATGTTTGGTTTCGAAACATTACTTACACTGTTTAAATACCAAAAACTATCTACAGGAAAGGGCCTATTGGGTATAGCTGTAATTCGGTATTCAAGTGTTTTTCTGCAATTTAAATTTATCAATTCATCAATATAGATTGTATCAAAGGGCGAAACTCGTGCAATTTCATGAAATTCACTATTTTCATTTATTTCAATTTTATATTCTTTGATTCCAAATGTCCATAATCCATATTTATTCCATGTTAATATTGGATTTAGCCTTTCATTTAGCGACGTCCTTAATACCATAGTTTTGGCAAAATCAGTAAATTTACTACTATCACCACATATATCTAAAGCGAGAACTCTGTAATTATAGGATTGATTATCAACATCGACCAAAAAATCATTAAAAGTAAAACTATCTGTTCTCGCTGTAATATTCCACCACTTCTGATGGTTCAGTTGATGTTCATTTCTACGAATCACATACCTTTCCAATGGCACTTTGTTCTGTTGAAACTGATCCCAACTAATATTGACAAATTTATCAGACAATACTGAGGCACGTCGAATAACGGGTGGTTGAACTGTGTTTATGTATATCGGCTTAACCCTACAGGTATCACTCCAACTTTTTTCCATTAATCCACCTTTCTCAACTGCCAATACCCTATATAAATAAACCTTATGACAGGTTATAGAGCTATCAACAAAATAATTTACATTTCCATCAACTTGTCCAATAGAATCAAATTGATAGTTTTCATTCTGCCGAAAAACCAAATATCTATCTGCTTCCCATCCCAAATAATGCGTCCAACTTAATAAACTTGCATTAATTGCAGGCTTTCCCCTTAACTCTATCGTGCAATGACTTACCAAATCCAAATTGTCAGATTCTATATTACACAAGTTTTTTACACCTATTTTATAACAATCCACCCTTTTTAATGCATCTACACCCGTCAACTTAAAAATAGTATCGGAAATGTTCGAAATTGATACAAATCGATTAAACCCAATGCCTCCAATATCTCTAAATAACTGATACTCCAAAAAATCAAAACTAGGAAATCTGCGCCACACCAATTCATGGGTTATATCGTTGTCTACTGATACCTTTCTCCAAACTGGATTCGTTTGAATTAGCGTATCTCCAACAGAAATTAACTTAGAATATTTCAACGTATCCCAACAACCTAAAGAATCTTCGATATAGTACTGAATTCTATATTGATTCGTTTCATTTGGCAAGAATTCAAATACAACTGTGTCGGCAAACACTTTTCCATTTAAAAGCCAAAATTTCTTATTAATGGGGATATCGGATTCCAAAAATCTTTGAGCACGCCATTTATTGCCCAAACAAATTGTGTCCCTATTTGAAATTACTTGAATTTTTGGCTGATACAATTTTATGGTTTGATAGTTGGTATCCTTACAACCAAAACTTGTTTCAACATAATGTCCAACAACTGAACTTTTATCAGAAAATAAATGTTTAAAACCAACTTTATCAGAAACAACCGCGTTGTTTAATAACCAATTATAAGATTTAATCTCACCGTCGTTTGATATAGCTTGCGAAACAAACTCAATAGAATCGCGTAAACAGTTCCCCAATTTAGTGAACTCCACCTTTGGTAAATCATTTACAATTATCGTATCTACAGGTTTAATTGCTCTTTTACATCCAAACGAATCCGTGAGTATCATAGAGGGAATATACTTACCTGGTTTCGAATATAAATGATTGAATATTTCTCCTTCGCTAACCACGCCATCTCCAAAATCCCATTCTTGTTTAGCCGTTTGATAATTGACAGATGATTCAAAATTGACTTTTAAAGGCAAACAACCAACCTTAGGATAAAAATCAAATGTACCATCAGGTCCCGGCACCAAAATTAGATCAATAAATTTTTTGGAATATACACAACCCAAAGAGTCAGTAATTGTTAAAGTAACGGAATATTTTCCAGGTGATAAATATTGATGGGAGGGATTTTTTAGACTGCTAAAACTATTGTCACCAAAATCCCAAAGCCACTTTCTTAATGAAACACCGTAACTTATACTCGAATCTCTAAAATGCGCTGTAATTGGCGGGCATTTATTCCCTTCGAGTGTATAATTTAATCGCATTTTCACACGGGTGCCTGGGTAAAATATTGTCTTTTCCTGCTCAGCTTCACACCCCAATGAGTCTTTCACTTTAACTTTAACTTTATAATATCCAGAATCTTTGTAAGAATGACTTATATACTGAGATGAATAAAGTTTTGAATCACCCATATCCCAAGAATAGGTAAATTTCTTTTGAGGATTCTTTAAACTAAGCGATCCAGTGTATAAACTAGTAGAACAACCATAATCCCATTTAGAATTCAATCTAAATCCTGGTCCTTTTATATAAATTGGAATTACATCAGAGCCATTACAAAGACCCATTCCAGAATTAGAAAAAAGTTGTGCATAAATTGTATCGCTCATGGAATTCAAAAGTTTGAATTTTTGAATTTTGTTATTCATTCTAATAGTATCACCATTAGATAATACCCAATAATGACTATGTTTTAAATTAAAGTTACTGTCTACCAATTCGATATCTGCCGGCAAACATCCTTCAGGACCTTTTATTGATCCAGATAAATTTCCTTCTCCTACATTAAACTGTAAAGATCTATTAAGTATGCAATCTTCTCCGTAAACCAATACTGCCTGAACAGTGTATATGCCCGCAGTATCAAATCCAACAGTCAATGGATACTTATCATAAATAGTATCTCCATTAACAACCCAATAATAAAATTCGGGGAATCCAACGCCATCTAAAACCGCAAAACCTGGAGAACATAATTCTTGTGATAAAATCCTAATGCGCGCATTTTGACCACCACTTGGCCAATGAAGGTATTTTATAGTATCCCAGCAACCACTGGTATCGTCTTTTACATACAATTGAATTTCATGAAACTGAGATTCCTTTAAAACAATGGTATCTGATGTGTAGTTAACACCGTTAATTGTCCAAAACCATTTATTGTACTTACTTGATCTATTAATTAACATCAATCTATCATCGTTGCAAATATTTGCATCCATTTCAAATTGCGCATAAGCAGCAACTATGTGAATGGAGTCCTTCTGTTCAAGCGTATCTCCACACCCGTGGTGATAAGATACTAATTTCGGATTAACACCCCCAGTATCGCGATCATAACGATGATAAACATTTGATTTTGAATAGGTATTTGGAATAGTATCTTTCCAAGGTTTTTGAAATTTAAGTGTATTATTAGATTCATTATCATTAAATACCCATTTAAAACTATCAATTAGAAATCCCGGATATCGCGTAGTATTGATAAATTGAACGGCTGTTGTATTGTTACAAATATTACCTGTCGGCTGTGTGTAAAAACTTGGTTCCGCCTTTTGTCCAACATGAATTTTTTTACTCCGTTTAGTCCAACAATTTGGAGAAGCACAAACCCAATAATCCACATTAAATATTCCAGTATCATAAAACATTTTAGAGAACTTTCCTCCAAAAATGGTATCACCTTTGCCGAAATCCCAAAACTGCTTAATTATTTTTCTGTTGGAAGAAATAATCATTTCTCCATTTGCTTCAAGGTCTTTACAGCCTTCATATGTACCAATAAGTTTTACTATTGTTTGATTACCGCTGATATCATTATATGTAAAGGAATCTTTACAACCATCCTTACTTATTACTACGACACGGATGTCATGTGAACTCACATTTGCAATTGTGATATCCTCCGGATTTTTATTGCCTCTAAAAAGTGTATTCTTGGCAGTATCTATGGTATACCATGATATTGATTGAGGCGCAAAACTATCCAAATAATTTACCTTAATTGTATAAGGTGCGCTGCATGGAAATGAATCGGATAATGCAATTTTGCCTTTAGGTAGCCTATTTATTTTCATCAACTTAGGCTTTGTAATTGTGGCTGAGCAATTTCTAAATGCAGATTGAATGGTAAGTGTTACAGTATATTCTCCAGGTAAAATATACTTCTTGGATGGGTAAGCCAATGATGAACTTGTTCCGTCGCCAAAATCCCAAGAGAATTTTAATCCCCCATTAAATGTGCTGGAATTAATAAAATTAACGGCCATTGGACCACAATTTAATGTTCTATCTGCAGAAAAATCCGCTTTAAGTGGACCTAAAAAAACCGCGTTCAACTTGGTTATTGAATCTTTACAACCGTTTATATCAGTAACAACCAATTTAGGAGAATAAGTTCCTAAGCTAGTGTATCTAACTCTTGGATGTTTTATTGTTGATTTTTGTCCATCGTTAAAGTCCCATTGATACGTTAAATTCGTCCCAGTACTTAAATTAAAGAAGGGAATAAAAGTGGGGACAACACAATCAAAAGCAGAATCTATAGAGAAATTGGCTTTAGGCTTTGGATGAATCTCTATTAAATTACTTTTCTTTATTTTGTCCTGACAACCATTTGCATCGGTAACAATCATGGAAGGCGAAAACAAACCATCGATGGAATATTTATGCGATGGATTTTTCGAATTGGTTATTGAACCATCACCAAAATCCCATGCCGTTTTAACAATTACTGTATCACCAATAGAACTTAAATCAGAAAAGACAATATTATTCCCTAAACAAGTTGTGCTAAAATTGGTGCTGAAATTAGCAGTTGGAAGTTTAAAAGCATGAACAAAATTATTTTTTAACAAAACGGTTTTCTTACCATTTGAATCCCAAACTGTTAATTGGATTGTATACTTACCTGGATTATAATAAATTGCGGCTGGGTTCTGTAATGTGGAAGTATTGCCATTACCCAAATCCCATTCCCATCTTACTGAATTTGTAGTTAAATCACTAAAATTAACTGTTAATGGGGTACACCCTTTTTGAGGGGAAGCAGAAAAATCAAATTGCGCTAATGAAATATCACATATGAGAATTAAAAAAAGTATAAGACTAATTTTTTTAAAACACCTTTTTATGATATCAATTATTAACATCGGTAACTAAGATAAGACAGAAAAAAATAGAAATTAGTTGTATGCGGTAGATTTTATAAAAAATGCAAATCTTTTAATATGAATTGCCTGTATTTTTTAAATATAAGAATTCAAAAAAAAGAGGCTACCTATTTTTAAGGTAGCCTCTACTAAAGCGATATCGTAATTCAGGTTAGCTGCAGCCTAAACTGTTTCCACAATTTAAGCATTTATAACATGTACCACTTCTTACTGTAATATGGCCACATACATTGCATGCTGGAGCATCGCTTTGAACTTCCTTCAAATGATCTTGCATATCTTTAATTCCGTTATTCCCTGCGGCTTCTGCCTTAAACACCCTGTTCAAATCAACTGAAATAGGTTCAGGATTAAAAACAGGCTTAAATTCAGAAATAACTGGGGCTTCGGATTGTCTCAAATTTGAAATATTTTCTGAAGGTTTAACCTGAACAAGATCTTCCCTGTTCAAATATTCAAATCCTAACAATCTAAAAATATAGTCTACAATGGATGTTGCGTTCTTAACATTAGGGTGACCTTCTACCATTCCACTAGGTTCAAATCTAGTGAATGCGAATTTGTCAACAAATTCTTCAAGCGGAACACCATATTGCAAACCAACCGAAATGGCAATTGAAAAACAGTTCATTAATGACCTGAAACTTGCTCCTTCTTTATGCATATCGATAAAAATTTCACCCAATGTTCCGTCATCATATTCCCCAGTTCTCACAAAAATAGTTTGACCTCCAACTCTACCTTTTTGGGTAAATCCATTTCTTCTATTTGGCAATCGCTTCTTTTCTACAATATTGGACAATTGTCTCTTAAATTTCGTATCAGTACTTTCACTTAAGATGCGTTTAGCTGCTTCTAAAACTATTTCAGGTGTTAGTTCTTCTGCAACACGAATTACTCTCTCAGTACCCGCTTCTTTCATTTCAGAACCATCCCTATTTTCTTCAGTGCTATCCTCTTCTTTTGTTTCAGATTTATTGCTAAGAGGTTGGCTTAACTTACAACCATCTCTATAAAGCGCATTTGCCTTTAAACCCAGTTTCCAACTCAATTCATAACAGCTCTTAATATCGTCTACAGATGCCTCGTTTGGCAAATTGATAGTTTTACTAATTGCACCAGAAATAAATGGTTGTGCTGCAGCCATCATACGAATGTGAGCAAAAGGATGAATAAATCTTACCCCTTTGTTTCCACATTTATTTGCGCAATCAAATATTGGTAAATGTTCTTCTTTTAGATTTGGAGCACCCTCTACAGTCATAGTACCAACAACGAAATCATTGGTTTCAGCAATTTGTTGTCTGTTAAAACCTAAAGATTGTAACATGTTAAACGAAGGATGATTGAATTGAAGTTCAGAAATCCCACAACGCTCCATACAATCTTCACCTAATGTATATTTATTAAATACAAAACCAATTTCAAATGCCATAGGAGCTGCCGCTTCTAATTTCTCTAAATCAGAATCATTAAAACCCTTAGCCTTTAAAGAGGTATGATTAATATGTGGTGCATTAATGAATGTTTGATACCCTTTCGCATAATTCACGATTGCTTCAATATCGCTTTCCGCATATCCCAAATTTTTCAATGCAATTGGAACTGTGTGATTCACAATTTTAAAATAGCCACCGCCAGATAATTTTTTATACTTTACCAAGGCAAAATCAGGCTCAATTCCTGTAGTGTCACAATCCATCAACAAACCAATTGTACCTGTTGGGGCTATAACAGTAGCTTGAGCATTCCTAAAACCATACTTTTCACCCCACTGTACTGCTTTGTCCCATGCAATACAAGCTGATTTTAATAAATAATCAGGACAATATTTCTCGTCAATACAAACTGGATTAACTTTTAAACCTTCAAATGCCAATGGTGTATTATAGGCTGCATATCTATGGTTTCTGATTACACGCAACATGTGTTTTTTGTTCTTCTCATACATTCTAAATGTACCTTTTGTTGCTGCCATTTCAGCACTTGTTGCATAAGCAGTTCCGGTTAAAATAGCTGAAATCGCACCGCAAAATGCTGTTGCTTCTTTACTATCATATGGTATACCAGCGCACATTAAAACAGAACCCAAATTAGCATAACCCAATCCCAACGTTCTATAATCGTAACTTAATTGAGCTACTTCTTTACTTGGAAACTGTGCCATTAATACGCTAATTTCTAAAACGACAGTCCAAAGTCTTGATGCATATTCTAATTTATCTATATCAAAAGTACAAGTGCTTTCATTAAAAAACTTTCTTAGGTTTAAAGATGCCAAATTACATGCTGTATTATCCAAAAACATATATTCAGAACATGGATTTGATGCATTAATCCTTCCGCCTTCTGGACAAGTATGCCATTCATTAATTGTGTCGTCATATTGAACACCAGGATCGGCACATGCCCATGCGGCATCACCAATTTTATCCCAAACTTCTTTAGAAGGGATGGTTTTCATTACTTCACCATTAGATCTCGCAATAAGTTCCCAGTCTTCTCCTTTTTCTAATTTCTCAAAAAATGAATGTGGAATTCTTACTGAGTTATTGCTATTCTGGCCTGAAACAGTGTTGTAAGCTTCTCCTTCATAATCACTTGCGTAACCAGCCTCAATTAAGGCTGCCACTTTTTTCTCTTCTTCCTTTTTCCAACCTATAAACTCCATGGCCTCTGGGTGATCTAAATCCAAACAGACCATTTTTGCCGCTCTTCTCGTTGTACCACCACTTTTAATGGCTCCAGCTGAACGATCTCCAATTTTCAAGAAACTCATTAATCCACTCGAAGTACCTCCACCTGATAATTTTTCTCCAGATCCACGAATTTTTGAGAAATTAGTTCCAACGCCTGAACCATATTTGAAAATTCTTGCTTCTCTTACCCACAAATCCATAATTCCACCTTCATTCACCAAATCATCGTCCACCGATAATATAAAACATGCGTGAGGTTGGGGACGCTCATAAGCAGATGTCGATTTCATCAATTTCTCAGTTAATGGATCTACAAAATAATGGCCTTGTGGCTTACCCGAGATTCCGTATGTTTGATGCAACCCTGTGTTAAACCATTGCGGTGAATTTGGTGCCGATTCTTGATTCAACATTGAATAAACCAATTCTTCATAAAACACGTTAGAGTCTTCTACTGAACCAAAATACCCATGTTTTTCACCCCAATATCTCCAACAATCAGCCAATCTATGTACCACCTGTTTTACTGAGTTTTCCGCACCCAATGTTCCATCGACCTGAGGTACTCCAGCCTTTCTGAAATATTTTTGCGCTAAAATATCTGTGGCCACTTGACTCCATCCATTTGGAACTTCTACATTTTTTAACTCAAATACTACACTTCCATCGGGCTTTTTAATTACAGATGTACGAAAATCATAATCAAAAAGCTCATAAGGTGTTTTCCCCTCAACAGTATTCATCCGATTAAAACGGAGACCTGTTGAATCAATGTTTTGGTTTGGCGTAATTTTTTTTGTCATTTTTGTGGTTTTTTTGAGTGATCTAAAAGTTCTTGGTTAACCTAATTATTTGTGCTTTTATATTTAGGGAGAACAAATCTATCTGAGAAAAAGAAACTTTGTTCAGGACTTTTTCCACAAAAAAGTCAACTTCTCAATAAACTAAAGGGGTAAGGATGTGGAAAGCATTTAAAACAATATCAATCAAACAGTTAAGCCCAATCTATTGATAGTCACAACGATAGTCATTCTTATAAATTGGACAATTATTCAAAGTAAAAAATCAAAACAAAACCGTATTTTACCGTACTTTGCAATTACAAACCCATGAGTATCCTTGATTTCCTTATCCAACAAAAACAAAACCGTAAAAAAGGCTTGGCTATTTTAATTGATCCAGATCAACACAATAGCTCTACTACTGAAATTTATTACCAAGCTAAAAAATGCGGAATTGATCTTTTTTTGATAGGTGGATCTATTTTGTCTAATGGTGTTACACAGGATGTTGTTAACTCTCTAAAATCATTGGGCGCCGAAAAAGTCGTTTTGTTTCCAGGAAATGAAATCCAATTGGTCGAGAATGCCGATGCAATTTTGTTTATGAGCTTAATTTCTGGTCGAAATCCTGAATATTTAATCGGTAAGCAAGTAATTGCTGCACCTTGGATTAAAAAACACAAAATTGAAAGTATTTCTACCGGTTACATGCTTATCGAATCTGGGAAATTAACCTCAGCATTATATATTAGTGGAACACTTCCACTGCCTTCGGATAAACCAGATATAGCTGCAGCCACGGCTATGGCAGGTGAACTTTTAGGCATGAAATTAATGTATCTTGACGCTGGTAGTGGTGCAAAAAATCCCGCCAACGCTTCAGTTATTTCTGCCATAAATTCCAATACCGATTGTTTACTTTTTGTTGGTGGTGGAATCACCAATCCAGAACAGGCAAAACTAGCTTGGGAAAATGGCGCTGACTATGTTGTAGTTGGCAATGGAATATTCGAAAATTTCAATTTGATTTCTGAGTTAGCAGATACTTTAGTTATTCAAAATTCTAATATACAATAATGACAATATTTCCATTTAAAACAATTTTCTTAAAATCCTCCCTTTCTAGAAAAACGATTGCAACAAATTTAAAAGAGAATACCTATTTGTCTGATGCAAACTTTAATAAATCCGAAACTCAAAAAGTACTATTTTATGGAGAAATTAGTGAATTTGATTTTAGTCTTGAAACCCTAAATAAAAAATCAAATATGGTTAGATTTATTCAAGGCAAAATTCTCGGAATAGAAAATGATCTCTATTTATCCATTCAATTTGGAGCATTCAAATACAGACGGGTTTATACTTTGATGCTGCTAGTTATATGTTCATTATTGGCAACCAATATTTATTATTGTCTTCAAAATCCACATGGGTTTAATTATCCTGAAGAATTCTACCAGCAATATGGATACGATTATTCCGAATTTTTATTTAACCTAACCACTCCAATATCTCTCTGTTTAACTAGTTTAACTCTTTTATTACTTCTTTATACAGTTAGCTTATCTAATAAATTTTTTAAACAAACTTCTAATACAATCCACCATTTAAACGAACTATTTAACTCTCATATAGTTACAGCCATAGAAGTTCCTTTAATATTCAGACAATAAGATTTTTAAAATGTCGTTTTCCCAATTTTTGTATTTGGGAGATTCAATAATTCTTCCGAGTTCCTTTTTGCCATCATGTACAATTACAGTCGGTGCCTTTTCCAATTTCTTGTTAATTGGAAAATCAATTAACTTCATTTTATGATCTATTCTAAAATATTGAAAGTTTTTTTCTGCGAATTTTAATTCATCTAATAACTTACATAATTTAGGAATTCCTTCTCTGGTATCGGAGCACCAATTCCCACCATACACTTCAACAAAAAATGGCATATCCATTTGTTGGATAGAATCCAAAATCAGCATTTCCGGCTGATAATTAACATATTCTTTCTTCATGGAGTTCAAAAAAATATTTATATCATTTTTGTCGGATTCTTCAGATTTTTTCAAATAAATCCCAACGTCATTTCGCAACTTTAAATATACTTTTCCTTCCATTTGTGGTAATTCCTTTTTTAAACCACAAGATAATTTTACAGTAATAATACTCATTGCTAAAACTCCAATAAAAAATACATTCAAATAATTTTTTTTCATCCCTTTCACAAAGATAAACTCCGGGAATCAAACCAAAACAAAATCAATCAAATTACCTACCTTCGTAACACTGATGAGCTCGAACATTGAGCAAATAAAAAAACCAATTGAAGACGAACTGCATAAGTTTGAATTGCTTTTTAGAAAAAGCATGAAAACTACTGTTCCTTTATTAGATACGATTATGACCTATATCGTAAAGAGAAAAGGAAAACAGATTCGGCCCATTTTTGTTTTGTATAGCGCTTCCATGTTTGGTGAAATTAATGACCGAACTTTCAGAGGTGCTTCTTTGGTTGAATTATTACACACGGCAACTTTGGTCCATGATGATGTAGTTGATGAAAGTTATAAACGGCGTGGGTTTTTTAGTATTAACGCTTTATGGAAAAATAAAATTGCCGTATTGGTTGGTGACTTTTTACTTTCGAAAGGACTTTTACTTAGTGTAGAAAACAAAGATTTTGATTTGCTAGAAATACTTTCGGTTGCTGTTAGAGACATGTCTGAAGGGGAATTACTCCAATTAGAAAGAGCTCGATTCATGAACGCAACCGAAGAAATTTACTTCGAAATTATCAGAAAAAAAACAGCCTCCCTCATTGCTGCCTGCTGTCAAATTGGAGCTGCCTCTACTTCTAAAGACCAAGATACAATTAACAAAATGAGGCTATTCGGCGAATTAATAGGTTTGGCTTTTCAAATTAGAGATGACTTATTTGACTTTGGTGAAAACAAAAGTGGAAAACCAGCAGGTTTGGATATTAAAGAGAAAAAACTAACATTGCCAATAATTTATGCAATGTCAATTGCCCCAAAGGTTGAAACATCAGAAATTAGAAAAATAATAAAAGGCCGTTTACCAGATGGAAAAAAAATGGATTTGGTAATAAATTTCATTCGAAAATATGATGGTATTAAATATGCTACCGACAAAATGAATGAATTTAAACAACAAGCTTTTAATATTTTAGATTCACTTGAATCCGAAACCATAGCAAAAAAACAATTATATCATTTGGTTAATTTTGTAATAGATAGAAACGTTTAAATTATGAAAATCACAATAGACAATAAAGAAATTCAATTAGTTAAAGCCAATGGTTCTTGGTTAACCAATATTGATTCTAACACCAGAATTATAAAACGCGATTTTGAAACAGCAATTGTCATTAACGATTCTTCAGTAACTTCAATCAAATCTCTTGGAATTGACATCGAAAATAAAACCATTACAATTCTTCACCAAGGGAAAAAACTCAATTTCAAAATGATAGAACCGTTAGATGAATTATTAAAATCTATGGGTTTGGAATCAGCATTTGTTTCTAAAATTTCAGAATTAAAAGCACCTATGCCAGGTTTGGTAATTGATGTTTTAATGAAAGAAGGAGATGAGATAAAAAAAGGCGACAAATTGGTTGTACTTGAAGCCATGAAAATGGAGAACATTCTAAAATCACCTGTTGATGGTAAAATAAAGTCAATTTCAATTCTAAAAGGCCAGGCTGTTGACAAAAATCAACTACTTATATCTTTTGAATGATTTCTTTGCTCAAAAAAGAACATTTACTTTTCATCTTTTTCATTCTAATATACCTATTCTTTGGAATCTTTAATTTAGAAACATTACCTGTTGCCTGGACCGATGAGATAATGCACATCGATCCTGCAATTCAGTTTATAAAAAAAGGAGAATTCACTTCTAAAGTTTGGCCTAACGAAGGTTCGGAAATAATTTTTGCCTCTTACCCTCCATTAATTCATTGGTGGCATACACTTTGGCTTACATTTACCAATCCAACTATTTTTATGGTAAGGCTGCCTTTTTTAATTATACACACATGCTCCCTTTTATTGATTTTTAATTACCTAATAGACAAAAAACTTAACGTTATACTTGCAACTTGCATCGTAATTGCATTTGCTCTTGATAAAACAGTTTTTGAAATCTCCCGAAGCGTTAGAATTGAGGTTTTCATAATTTTTCTAATTACACTTTACATTACTCTTCAACATAAAGCAAATTTATTGTTCATTAGATCCCTATTACTCGGATTAATGGCAATTGCACACTTGTATTTATGGCCAATTATATTTGTTTGGTATATATCCGAATTGTTAAAACTAAAAATCAAAAATGGCATATTGTTTACCATTATAATTTTATTACCAGCTGCCACATATCTTCATTCAATTCATTATGAAGTAAATACCTTAATCGACCAAATTGGAAAACAAGCTACTGACCACCAACTAACTAGTGGGTCTGCTTCAAACAATGCACTATTAAACAGTTTCTATTACAGATTTTTTCCTCATTATAATGAACAACCCTTCGTTTTTATAGGTTTTGCAATTTTAATTTCGCTTCTTATAAAAAGTTGTGTCACATATAAAAATTTACTTGGTATTAAAATTAATGAAACTGCATTTGTTATTTTATTTATTACAATATTCTTTATGATATCACCGCAGTATCGATATTTGCCTGTACTTTCCTGTTTGGGAGTTCTATTGATTCCATCTAACATAAATGTCAAGGTAAATTGGTTTCTAATACTTGTTGTTTCTAATGGTGCATTTTCATTTTTTGCACGTCATTCTACCGCAATAATTCAAAGGTCAGAAAGGCTTTCAAAGCCAATGTTAAACTTTATTAATGAACACATTGATACAACCAAAAAAACATTAATTCTCGGAGAGTCAATTGGCGCGTATTACTGTTTTTTACGGAGGGATACTTTATGTGATTATGGAATTGACTTTTATCCACAACATTGGAATTGGGGGAACTATAATCAGGTCATTTTACTGACTAAAAAAGAACATAATCAGGGAATTAAAATTGCAGAATACTCAATAAAAAATGACCATCAATTGCCAAAATGGGTAACATCTATTGGTAAAGGAGGTAGTTATAATTTAACTAATGTTTACCGTCTAAAATAGTCAACGTGTTGGTTGAGAATTTTTCAGGCCATAACCAATAAGTTCGTCATACGGCATAGTTTGATTTCTATGATAAACGAGAACCATGTAATTATTCTCAGCCACTGAGTGTGATCCCTCAAACAATTTAAAATCCAATTTTCCTGGTTCGTTTTCAACGCCAAATGCATAGTTGTAATAAGCTTGCTTTAATGGAATTACAGCTTCATACTGTTTGGTTTCTTGATTGTAAAACATTTTATAATCCTCTTTTTTAGACCAATCAGATAATTCGCCATAAATATATATATCATGAGAAATGGGCTCACTAATAAGCGAGAAATGCACGAAACAATAATCACTTTCAAAATTATTACCATTACTTAATGGCAAATCTTTGTTGTCATAAAATACCCTACCATTAAAGTCTTTCCAATTCATGTATTGGTCAAACCCCCTACTTTTATCGGAAATTAACCAAACATGTTTTTGATTTGCTATATTTCTGCGCAACTTCACACCCGCCTGTGCGGTTTGCAAACTCCTAATATCGAAATAACGGTATTCATTTAATCCATCAAACTGAGAACCAATCATCTGATTGTATTGATAAACATTTCCTCTTATGAACTGTGGTTTTAGTGTTGAAATTGATGATTCCCATTCACCATTTCTTAAAACTCTGGTATTAAGCTCCTGATAAGGGTTCGGTATGAAATAATTATCTGTAGTTTTTGTAAATGAAAAATTCACTTGTTGTTGCTCTTGTCTAAACTCAACTTGACTGCTTAATACAATTTGTACATCTACACTTCCTTTGTTATCCAAAACCATAATCCGTCTCGATAAAACAATATCCTCCTCTTCAAAATTTCGATATATTAGAACCAAGTAATTACCCGAAATTTTGGGTTTTAAATTTTCAGAGGGAAACTTTATAGAATAATGAACATATTGAGTTAATGTACCGGTTGAAAATGAAATATCGTCAATAGATTCAAACCCAATGCCATCTAGATATTGAGTTTTAGGCAATAAAGTTTTATTCCAATTTGCATCACAATGAATCAAAGTAACAAAATAATTATCACGAGATGCAGTAAGTTGATCGAAGGTAATTTCCAATTTATTCTCAATGTCCCCTAGAGAAATTACTGGAAAATTGAATCCACTACTTGCGTTTTTCAATGTTACGGAACGAATATCACCTTCGTAAATGGCATTTGTATAGCGCAAAGAACTATCTACGTTTGCATTGACTAGATTTAGTAAACAAAGTAAAAAGAACAACAAAAAATGATTTTTTGACATAACCCTTAACATCTACAACGAGTTTTTTCCATATTAATTTTAAATATCCCCACTTAACAACAGCCAATTTTCAAATACCTCGTCGTGTTTGTATTTTACGTTTTTCAATTTATCAAGATTTAGCTTATGATCTAGTGACAGTTCTTTCACTATAGTAATATTAGAAGCGATGCTTTCATTTGATAAATCCATTTCAATTTTAGAAATAATCTCTTTTAAAATATCCATTTCTTTTTCAATTTCCTCTAATTCCTCCTCCATCTTCTTAAGCTGATTTTTAGATACCGACTTGTTTGTTGGTTCCAATATTGCCGTCTTCAATATTGCACTTTTAGCACTCTGACTTGAATTTACTCTTATAGGTTGTTTGGCAAACCACTCATTATATTCGTCATAAGTTCCTGCATATTCTCTAATTACCCCATCTTCAATCCACCATATTTTATTGGCAACTCTGCTTATAAACGTTCTATCATGCGAAACAAACAAAATTGAACCCTCATAATTTTCAAGTGATTCCGCCAACACAGACGTTGAAAACATGTCTAAGTGATTTGTTGGTTCATCCAAAAGCAAAAAATTTGATTGCGTAATTAGCGTTTTGGCTAAAGCCAATCTCGATTTTTCGCCACCAGAGAGCACTTTGACTTTTTTAAAGACTTCATCCCCAGTAAACAAAAAACAACCAAGCACAGTTCTTAGCTCTTTTTCTGTATACTCAGCTGAAACAGTGCCTATTTCATTAATTAAATCGTTTTTTACATTCAATGCTTCCAATTGATGTTGAGCAAAAAACGCTGATTCTACATTCCAACCTGGTTCAATTGTTCCATCGTATTCTTCAGTTCCATGAACCATTCTCAGCAGAGTAGATTTTCCTTTACCATTGGCACCAATTAACGCAATTTTATCGCCCCTTAATATTTGTGCACCTGCTCCATCAAAAATTTCTAAATTACCAAATGACTTTGACAAATCCTTAATATCAGTAACAATTTTTCCCGGTTTTACTCTAATGTTAAAACGGATATCAAAATCTCTATTGTTTTTCTCGTTAAGCTCAATTCTATCCAACTTTTGAAGTTGCTTTACCCTACTTTGTACTGCAGTTGCTTTACTTGCCTTATATCTAAAACGAGAAATGAATTGCATCTGTTGCCTAATATAATCCTGCTGATTTGCAAACTGTCGTTGCATTAATTCATCTCGCTCCTCTTTTTGATCAAGATACTGTGTAAAATTTCCTTTGTAGTGAAATAACTGCTGATGCGCTACTTCTACAATTCTATTCACTGTTCTATCTAGAAAAAATCGATCATGTGATACAATAACAAATGTACCTTGATAATCACTTAAATAATCCTCAAGCCATTGTATTGTGGGTAAATCCAAATGGTTTGTCGGCTCATCTAACAGCAATAAATCAGGAGACATTAACAATAATTTACCTAACAAAGCCCTCATGCGCCAACCCCCACTAAATTGTTTTAATGGTTTATCCAACCACTCGGTTAAAAACCCCAACCCTTCTAATATTTTTTCAGCTTGTGATTGCCAATCATATCCACCTAGTTGACCAAATTGTTCTTGCAACTCGGATAACCTGTTTAGTCTCTTATCATCGTAATGAATCTCAATTTCTTTGAGTAATTTGTTGATTTCAATATCAATGTTCAATAAATCATCTCTACCAGACAAAACAACGTCTTTTACAGATTCATCAAATTCCACACTTAATAAATCTTGATTTAAAAAACCAATTTTTAAATTACTCGATTTTGAAATTCCGCCTTCTCTTAAATCAAATTCACCAGCAATAACCCTCAATAAGGTTGACTTTCCGGTTCCGTTTAAACCTACTAAACCAACTTTCTCATTTGGTTTAATATGCCAACTAGCTTTTTTGTATAAATAACGACCTGCGAATTCAAATGAAAAATCATTTAATGCTAACACCGCGCAAAGGTAAAACTCTTATTTCAAATCAATTCAATGAATTTCAGATTAAATCTTATTTGAAGTCTTTAATGTCATAACAAAATCATTCATTTGGAATCCTTCACCAATATCCAAATCTAATAGGCTTTCAATTACAAATCCATTTTTGAAATAAAAATTGATTGCCTTATAGTTCATTCTATTTACTTGCAACTTTAAAATCTTTATGTTGTGTTTAGTCGTCAAAAAAATCAACATTTCATGCCCAAAGCTTTGTTTTTGATAAGTTGAATCCACATATAATTTATTTAAAAACCATATGTTGTTATCAAGTCGACTAACTGCGGCAAAGCCAATATCTTTACCTGACTCATTTAGAAGATAAAATTTTTGTCCATTTTTAAATTGTTCAAGTAAACTGTGATTGCTGTAAAATTTTAACAACATATAATCAACTTGTATTTGACCAATTATTGGGGGATAATGTTCATTCCAAATTTTGTAAGCCAATTTAGCTATTCTATTTATATCTTCAATTTTTACCTCAGTTAATTGCATTTAGTCACACGAATATCTCATTTTTGTAGGATAATTATGTTTGTTGCTCAAAATATTTCCACAGGTTTTAAAAAATCCAACAATAAAATACTCCATCAATCTGTAAATTTCGAGCTCAATAATGGAGATTTCATGTTATTAATTGGTTCTAATGGCATTGGAAAGTCAACATTATTAAAGACGATACTTGGAATTTATCCTCCATTAAATGGAAAATTCATATTCAATAACGAGGACATAACATTCCTCCAATCTAGAAAAAAATCAAAACTAATCTCTATGATGTTACCGAATTCACCAAATGTTGAAATGATGTCTGCATTTGAAGTGGCTATGACCGGATTAAACAATCAACTAAAACCATGGAATTCAGAGAATCAAACAATGCAAAATAAATTAAAATTTGAATTTGAAACTGCAGGAATTTCTCAATTGATAAATCAAAAATTCGCTGAGCTCTCAGATGGCGAAAAACAAAAAGTGATGCTGATAAGATGTCTAATTCAAGATACGCCTATATTGTTATTGGATGAACCACTTGCTTTTTTAGATTACCAATCTAAAATACAATTCTTAAATCTCCTGTCTTCAAAATGCAAAAACGAAAATAAAATCGTAGTGTTGAGCACTCATGACCTAGATGTTTCATTGCCTTTTGCTACAAAGATATTTGCCCTTAAAAAAACCACATTTACATTTTTCGAAAACAAGGATAATTTTACACTAAGCGATTATCTAAATGAAACAGCGTAACCCTTTTAAATTTAAAAACTTTATTATTCATCAAGAAAATGTATCACTGCCAGTAACAACAGATTCATGCCTTTTTGGTTCTTTTATAGAATTTAAAGATTCAACTACCATTTTGGACTTGGGAACAGGTACTGGTTTACTTATGTTCATTTTGAATGAAAAATATCCAGTAGCCGAAATTACAGGTATAGAATTGCAGAAAGACAGTTGCCTGTGCGCTTCTAGCAATATTCAAATAAATCAGAAAAATGACCGATTAAACGTAGTTGAGGGTGATCTGTTTGATTTCGATTTTAAAAGAAAATTCCCTGCCATAATATGTAATCCTCCATTTTTTGAAAATTCACTAGTTTCAAAATCAAAACCCGAGGCCATAGCCAAACATTTTAATCAGTACACTTTTAAAAAGTTATTTAATAGAATATATTCCCTTCTAGATGACAATGGTGAAGTCTGGCTAATGTTGCCATACATGAGTGTTGAAACAATAAAAGATGAATTAAAACCTTCAGAATTGTATATCATTGAACATATAATCGTAAAGTCAAAATCAAACAAAACACCACATCTATGTTTTGTTAAACTTACTAACGGTTTAAAACACAAAAGAGAAATTAAATCTGAAGAAATTATAGTTTACAACGCCGACCATAGTTATACTCAGCAATCTAAAAAATTTCTTTCGCTAATTTATTTGCATTTAACGTCTTAATATTAAAAAGTGTTGTATATTTGTAATTGTAAAATGTCAAATCTGTTTAAATATGCTTTAGAGAAATCCCTATTTGGAGTTTGTAATCAATTGGGTGATTATATGCAAATTTCTGCAAGAAGCGTTAGGATGTCATTTATTTACGCGTCATTTTTTACTTTAGGTTCTCCAATTATTTTTTACCTAGTTTTTGCATTTTGGTTGAATATAAAAAAGTATTCACAAGAAAGGCGGACTAGAATTTGGGATTTATAACTAGAAGTTACTACTAATAGTAAATCTGACACCACTAAAAGCAGGTTCTTCACGGCAAATTCCACCAGAGCAGTTTACACCTTGTTGTTGCTTTAAAAAGGATAGAGTATAAAAACTACCTCCATTGTTATAACTCATAAATACAGTTGGGTAATGTAACACACTGTTCGCAATAGTCATTCTTTCGTATCGATGTGGCTCTATATTTACCATATCTCCCAAAGAAAAAGAGAAATTTTTATTGAAATAATATTCAATCATTAAGTTTGCAAATGACCCTTGATCACGATCGGTTTTCAAATATTGCGCTTCAATGCGCAAACTCTTACCTTTTCCAATCTTATGCAACCATTCCATAAACGGAGTTAGCGTATAAACTAAATCATACTCTGGTTCTTGTTCATATCTTGCTTGGTTGTAATAAATAGTTTGTAAACCTAACTTCACTTTATCACCATTTGAAAACGACCTAGTAATTTCTCCATTATATTCCTGAAACAATTTGGTTTTTACATTTTTATTTAGAATCGAATCAAAATCCCCATTATGCTCTAAAGATTGAACAAAACTTGCATTAAATGTAATTCTAGTCTTATTTCCTATTTTTAAATCTAGTTCGCCTTGAACTCCTTCCTCACCTAGATCTTGTGCAGGTGCATTATATCTAGCCATTAACCTATAAGTATTTTGTTTGGTCATTGATGGTAGATAACTAATTAATCCATCCAATAAATTTTCTCTTGGCGAAGTTCGTAATGGAAAATGGTCTACGTATCTACCTTGAATGTTTAAACCTACTGAAACAAGAGGCAATTTTTCACCTAGTTTAATCTTACTTTTCCCCCAACTTATTGAAGCCAAATGTACTTTACCAGACTTTAATTCTAAATTATTATTTGCATTTATAATGGCCTCTTTAGTTTTATAGTTGGACTCTAAATTAATGGCAAAATTTCCCAAATTATAATTCAAATAGTAATTAAATCCATATACATTATATTTCGGATAAAATTGATCTTCCCTATCATAAGTATTAATAATTGAAACCAATTCTTCCATAGTTTGCCTATCTAAATTGCGGTTAATTGTGGAAGCACCAATACTCAAATTTCCCAAATCAATACTTTTGTTTTCGTTTAATTTTAATTTTGGCAAATTTATTTCACCTTCAATATTTAAACCACTTAATACTTGAGGGGAATATTCAAATCGAGTTCCACTACTCATATTTCCCTTTTGATTCCCTGAAAATCCCTTAATTCTCCAATTATCATTTATTTGATAGTTAATTCTTATCCCTTGAATTGAATAATCAATGCCTATTTGTCTTTGCTCATAGGCCCTAAATAAAATTCCAGATCCAAATTGATCATAAAAAGACCCTACTGATATATTAAGTTTTTCTAATTGTTTGCTTATTTGCCAAAATCCAATACCATGGTCCGTATAAGCATCTAAAGGATCCAATAAAGGGGAATTATTAAAACCATCATACCGTACTATAAAATTGTAATCATTAATTCTATATTGCATAAATAACCATGCATCTGTGCTTGCAGTATTTTCTTTATAAACACGCGTATTTGCTCCAATTTTGTCATCTCGGATATACTTTTGATAGTTCAAAATTAAATTTCCACTGAATTGACCTTTTGACTTCACTTCATTTGAACTTTGACTCCTAAGGTCTGGTAAATGACTTAAAAAAATCAAAATTATAAATAATTTAATTGGGTTACTCATAAATTCTCACAAATATGCACAAAACTATGTATAAGCTTGGAATTAATGTTCTGAAAATTACATACCATCAAATATTCATAGTATTTTTGTTTTAATGGTAAATCAACAGAGTATAATTCAGAACAAAAGAAAATTATACATAGAAAGCTATGGTTGTGCAATGAATTTTTCAGATAGCGAAATCATTGCTACCATAATGACTGAAAATGGTTTTGAGACCACCAATAATGAATTTGAAGCCGATGTTATATTTTTAAATACTTGTGCAATTCGAGAAAATGCAGAACAAAGAATCAGAGACCGTTTAAAACATCTAAGATCAAACAAAAAATCCAATAAAGATCTCATAATTGGTGTTTTGGGATGTATGGCCGAAAGACTTAAAAATAAGTTACTCGAAGAGGAAAAACTAGTAGACGTAGTAGCCGGTCCTGATAGTTACCGTGAGTTACCAAAATTAGTTGCTGAAGTAGATGATGGTGGTAGGGCAATAAATGTTTTACTATCACGCGAAGAAACCTATGGAGACCTGAATCCAATTCGGCTAAACACAAATGGGGTTTCTGCTTTTATTAGTATAATGAGAGGCTGTGATAACATGTGCAGTTTTTGTGTTGTACCATATACTCGGGGACGAGAAAGAAGTAGAGACCCAAAGAGTATATTAATAGAAGCAAAAGAATTACAAAAAAACGGATTCAAAGAAATTACATTATTAGGTCAAAACGTAAACAGTTATTTATGGTTTGGTGGAGGTCCAAAAAAAGAATTTAAAAGTTTAACACCAGAAGAACAAATAAACTCCACAGACTTTGCACAGCTACTTGAATTGGTTGCCATTGAAGTACCCAATATGAGGATAAGATATAGCACGAGTCATCCACGAGATATTACAGAGAATGTAGTTCACGTAATGAATAAATATGAAAATATTTGCAATTATATCCATCTACCTGCACAAAGTGGTAGTAGCAAAGTGCTCGAATTAATGTCCAGAAACTATACAAGAGAATGGTATTTGGATAAAATTTACATGATTCGCTCAATTATTCCAAATTGTGGAATTTCTTGTGATATAATAGCAGGGTTTTGCTCCGAAACTGACGAAGATCATAAAGAAACATTAAGCTTAATAGAAATTGCCCAATTTGAATTTTGTTACATGTACAAGTATAGCGAAAGACCTGCCACACCAGCAGCCAAAAAACTTGAAGACAATATTCCTGAATCCGTTAAAGGCGATAGATTGACAGAAATTATTAAACTACAAAACGCAATAAGTTTAAAGAAAAATATGACTTATGTTCACCAAGTTGTGGAAGTCTTAATTGAAGGTGATAGTAAAAAGAGCAAAGACTTCTGGATGGGACGAAATGATCAAAATGTAGTAGTTGTTTTTCCAAAAACAACTGAGTCAAAAGGAGATAAAGTTAAAATACTCATCGAAAATGCAACAACTACAACTTTAATTGGTAAACCAATCTAATTCATTAGTACTTTTTTGCGCGCTTTCTTCTTTGAATTTTATATTTTTCAAATAAGTTATTGGGTAAAATAGATTCCAAATTTTTAAACTTCTCAGCCTTGGCATTAGCCATATCTGATTTTACTACTTCCGGTAAATGTGGGTAATCATGTTTTATTTGTAATTTTTTTCGTTCGTAATTCAATTCTTGCTCATAAATTTGAGTCATAATGTTGATATTACAAGAATTACGCTTACAAAATGCAAAAACCTTTCTCGCTGCATTTCGTTCATAAGTGAGTTCGCTTTTGCAAGCAACTCTAAGCCACTTTGGAATTCTTGATTCACCAAATTTGCGGTTAAAGAAGAAAATTGAAGTTACTCTAGATATAATATTTGAAAGTCTTGTGGTTGTTGAAAGCTGACGGGTATGGTTCACGTTTAAGTTTAGTGTTAATTTGAGGTTTATTTACCACTAATACACTACAAAGAACATGCCAAAAAAAACAAAACCCACATTACTACTGCAATTTTTGTGTCTGAAATTGCCTATGATCCCAACGAATATAGCTGGCGAATATTTAATAGCATGTCCGTTGTCATGTCTTCTAAATTGAAATCAGGGATCCATCCCCAATCTTCACGCGCATTTGAATCGTCTATAACTGCAGGCCAAGAATTTGCAATTTGCTGTCTGTAATCTGAATTGTATTCTATCGTAAAATCAGGTATATGTGTTTTAATTTCATTATAAATTTCTTCTGGTGAAAAACTCATTCCAGCTAGATTATAACTCATTCTCATTTTAATTTTACTCGCCTCCGCATGCATAACTTCTAAGGTAGCTTTTATAGCATCAGGCATGTAAAGCATTGGTAAAACCGTATCCTTTTCTAAAAAACAATTGTGATGTTGTGTTTTTAGCGCATCATGATAAATGGATACTGCATAATCTGTTGTACCACCACCAGGCTCTGATTTATATCCAATTAACCCAGGGTACCGCAAACTTCTAGTATCAACTCCCCATCTGTTATAGTAATATTGAATATATAATTCACCAGCATATTTGCTAATTCCGTAAACAGTTGTTGGATCCATTGCCCCATATTGAGGCGTATCAATCCTTGGAGTATTTGGCCCAAATGCAGCGATACTACTAGGCCAATAAACGCGTTTTATTGACTGACCTTCTTTGGCCGCGTTAAGCACATTAAAAAGGCCATCCATATTTAACTTCCAACCAAATTCTGGATTCTTTTCTGCAGTTGCACTTAAAAGAGCAGCCAAATGATAAACTTGAGTTGGTTTATACTTCTGTAAAATTTCCTTAAACTTTGATTCATCTAAAATATCTAAAGTTTCAAAAGGACCTGTTTCAAAAATAACACTATCATTTTTGCGAATATCCGTCGATATAACATGAGATTCACCATAAATCCCCCTTAATGATTCAACTAACTCAGTACCTAGTTGACCACAAGACCCAATAACCAACACCTTTTCATTTGTCATATCCTATATTTTATACAAATTAAGGTGCTTCATTTTAATTATCATACCAACATTTTAAAGAAAATTAAATTTCTTTTGGGGGATAACCTTCAAATGCGTGTATTCTTAAAGATAATCAAACAAAACCATGAAAGAACAACTCGAATCCAATGTCCTAACAAAATATGCTGCTGGTCTTATGGAAGCTGATGAATTAAGAATTTTAGAAGATTGGTTAAAACAAAATCCTCAATTCATGAATACCCTTGCTTTCGTTCAACAACAAGTTAAAGCAATGTCTATTGAAAACTCTTTTGTAAGATAATTTTTATGGATAATCATTCAAAATCAAAAGAAAACCAAATTAATCCAGAATTTCTGGAAGTTTGGGATCTTGCCAAAAATTACACTTTACCTGAATCCAAAACAAACGATTTGGCATGGGAAAATTTTAAACTAAAAATTGAAGCTCAACCAAAAAAGCAATCATTATTTGTTTCATACAAAAGAGTTATTTCCGTTGCCGCTTCAATTTTATTATTGGCAATGGCCGGTGCTTACTTTTTCTTTATAGCAAAACCAAAAAATATAAATGAAAATTATACCACAAAATCAAAAGAAACCAAAAGTATTACTTTACCTGATGGCACAATAGTGCTATTAAATCCTAACAGCAAACTTGTTCTTAGTTTTAGTGATGTCAAGAGAAGTTTAAATCTTATTGGACATGCTCGATTTGAAGTTAAAAGAAATGAAAATGCACCTTTTATTGTGCAAACAGTGAACGGAACTGTAACAGTTTTGGGTACAGGATTTGATGTATCATCTTACAGTAATTCCCAATTTAGTGTTTATGTAAATCATGGAAAAGTAAAAGTCGAAACAGCCAATGAGGAAGCCATTCTTACAAAAGGAAATTATGTTTCAAAGATTAATAGCAAACTATTTTTAACCCGGAAAACAGACAATCCAGTAAATTTAGAGAATAATGTCATCACATTCAATGAAGCCTCTTTAAAGGAAGTTATTCAAATAATTTCGAATGTTTATTCTCAAAAAATAGACATGCCCAATTCAACGTCTATTAAATTAAATGAAAAATTCACGGGTAAAATAAATTATAATCAAGATTTAAAAGAAGTTTGTGAAGTTATTAATGCTGCTATGAATACCAATCTTATAGTGATGTAAAATTGACAATTACCCTAAGAGAAAGTCCCATTTTTATTGCTAAATTTGTTTACATACTGTGAACAAATTTTTTCTTTTCGCTTGGATACTGCTTTACGCAAATTTTGGAATTGCACAAAATCCAGCAAATTACTTTGTTCCCAATGTTGGCCAATTAATTTTAAGTGAATCGGATGAAAGTCCAATAGCGTATCTGGAATTACCTCTTGCAAATATTTATTTGCTCGATAACGGATTAAGAATATCATTAACCAATATTAACGACAAACCAAATATTCACAAGGCCTTTCATTTTAAAGGTTTAGACACCCAATTTACTGTTAACTATCAGGTGTTTGACATAAGAATGTTAAATTCCTCTAAACCTACTTCAATTGAATATGTTGAAGCCGCACCATATTATTTAAATTTTTATTTAGGTTCTAATGAAGATAATTGGAAAAATAAGGTTTCACCATGTGGTAAAATTATTGTCTCAAACGTTTATCCTAAAATTGATTGGGTCATTTATATAAAAAATGACCAGATTGAGTTCGATTGGATTTTACATCGAGGTGCCAATCCAAATCTCATTAAACTTGGATTTAAAGGTATGGATACCATACTTTCAGCAAATAACAACATTCAACTTTGCTCGAAAAATGGAAATTTCACCTTAAATCAACCCAACACTTATCAATTAAAAAGTAAAACTAAAAAACGAACAATTAAAAGTAGGTACAAAAAATTAAGCTACAATATGTTCGGATTTGAAATTGGCAATTATGATAGCCTAAAACCCTTAATTATTGACCCAATTCTGGTTTTCAGCACCTATAGTGGCTCACAAGCCGATAATTTCGGATTTACCGCAACTTATGATACGTCTGGCAACTTATATGCTGGTGGAATAGTTGATGCAAATATTAGAAATTATCCGGTTACAACTGGAGCTTTTCAAACTGTTTTTGGAGGCAGCAATAATGGCGCCGATCCCGTTTCTCTGCCTTGTGATATTAGTATTAGTAAATATAGTCCCGACGGTAAAAAATTAATTTTTGCAACATATTTGGGTGGCAACAATGATGACTATCCACATAGTATAGGCACGGATATTCATAATAATTTATTATTACTTGGATCAACACTTTCAGAAGACTTCCCAATTCATGCTGATTCATTTGTTCAAAATTCATATCAAGGAAATTATGATATAATTGTCGTCAAAATTAGTTCCGATGGAACCAAACTAATGGGTAGCACCTATATCGGCGGTCCAAACCAAGATGGTTTTCAAAATAACAGTGGCGTTTTTAAAAGTCAGCTTTTGTACAATTATGCCGATAATTATAGAGGTGATATTAACTCTGATTTAGACGGAAATATTTATGTTGCAACTTGTTCTAGGTCAACAAATATTAGCATACTAAAACCTGGTTTTCAAAGCTCTAATAATGGAAGAACTGATGCATTGATATTTTCATTATCGCCCAATTTGAGTTTCATTCGTTGGTCAACTTTTATTGGAGGAAACCAAGATGACGCCGCATATTCATGCAGATTTGATGATTCTGAAAACATCATTATCTCAGGAGGAACTAATAGTCAAAATTTTCCCATTAATGGAACAAAACCATTCCAAAGCACTTATGCAGGCGCCATTGATGGCTTCATTCTAAAGATGGATAAAGTTCTTGGACTTTACAAAGCAGGCACCTTTTGGGGGACAGATCTTTACGACCAAATTTATTTTGTTGATGTTGATCCCGACGGGAAAATCTATTTTACAGGTCAAACGGAAGGGGCGATATCAATTTCACCTAAGGTATATGGGGTTAACAATGCCCATCAATTCATTGGAAGAATATCTAATAATCTAGATTCTGTAGAATTTATTACTGCTTTTGGCAATGTAAACAAATCTAACCCCGATTTAAGCCCTTCTGCTTTTATGGTTGACGACTGTTATAATATTTATTTTAGTGGGTGGGGATCAGAAATTGGTCTTGGAAATACCGGAACAACAAATAATTTGGAAATTACAAGTGACGCACATCAAAAACAAACAGATGGGAATGATTTTTATCTACTGGCACTTTCGAAAGATGCAAAATCTTTGCAATATGCATCTTATTTTGGGGGAAACAACAGCGGCGACCATGTAGATGGAGGAACCTCACGTTTTGATAAAAGAGGTATAGTATATCAATCGGTTTGTGCTTCTTGTCCAGACAATCCTCCGGGATTAAATGATTTCCCTACAACTTCTGGTGCAGTATTTAAAAATAACGTAAGTATTAGATGCTCAAATGCCAGTTTCAAATTAGATTTTCGTTTGGGTTATTCTATTGATGCTAATTTTACTAGTCCTGTCAAAATTTGTTCGAATGGCTTTTCTAAATTTCAACCAATTACTATTTATAATGCCAATTATTTTTGGGATTTTGGTGATGGAAATACATCCACTGAAATTGCACCTTCACATGCTTACAAAAACTCAGGAAAATATATTATTAAACTTACAGTAACAGATACCAACAGTTGTAATGTTAAATCAAAATATCAAAGAAATATAACGGTAATTGAATCAACAAACGCTACTGTAGAAACCAGTATTGAAAGCTGTAAAACTGGAGTTACTTTCGAAGCTAAAGGAACCTTTTTTGACTCAATTATTTGGGATTTCGGGGATGGAAGTAAATTAATCTTTAATGATAATCCAGTTTCTCACGAATACAACACTGGTAATTTCAATTCTACGGTAATGTTTAAGAATACAGCGACACAATGTAAAGACACAATAAATATTGCCATTTCCGATACCTCGTTCAAGCCAAAAGAATTACTAATTTCCAATGTATTTACTCCTAATAACGACAATAAAAATGATTGTTTTGAAGTATTTGGATTTTCAAAAGATTGTGATGAAGCAGAGTTGTTAATATATAATCGCTGGGGAGAACGCATATTTAAAACTTCAGATTTATCTATTTGTTGGAATGGAAAAGTTGATAACATTGGCCCAGAATTGCCAAGTGGAACTTATTTCTATATTCTAAAAATTATTAAATCATCAAATACTTCACTTCCTCAACAAATTAATGGTTCTATTAACCTTATTAGGAACAATTAGCAATTGCATTTTTTTGCAAATTGTTTTGCCGATATATTACTTGAACGAAATATTATATCAATTTCAAACCAATCATTAGGCTTATTTCCGTCTATTTCGATTAATCTTTCTTTTTCTTCCCCTATTTTTAATTTAGGACCATTTGCATTGGAATCAAATAAAAACCCCGTGTTGTGCGTAAGGATTTCGTTATGAGGCCCTAAGTATCTATGAAATCAACACATTTGAGACGGAGGCATATTTCACTGAAATATTAACCGAAATAAATTGAGAGAAACTTCTGATTTCAAAGGAATATAGGGCTCAGTATATTTTCTAATGCATATTCCAGATTAAAGATTTAAACGCACCACAATAGCTAAATCCTGGTGCGCCTTTGAATAAAATCGCAATTATTGACAGATTTAAATTTGTTAAACTTCAACAACCTTGAAATATAATTCTCTCTGCAATAAACTATATCCCCTCAAAAAAACGAATTTTCATTACATGGTTTATTTCAAAATCTTAGAAATCAAACCTTGAAGTACCTTACCCGGTCCGACTTCAATATATTCCGTTGCCCCAGCTAAATGCATATTCCTAATTGTCTGGGTCCATTTAACAGGTGCCGTTAATTGAGCAATTAAGTTATCTTTAATTATTTCAGCATTTGTTTCTGCATTGGCCGTTACATTTTGAAATATTGGGCACATAGGAGATGATATAGTTGTATTGCTTATAGCTAAAGCTAGCTTTTCTTTCGCTGGTTCCATGAGAGGTGAATGAAAAGCTCCTCCAACAGGTAAAATAATTGCCCGTTTTGCACCCGCTTCTTTCATACCTTCACAAGCTAAAACAACAGCTTCATAATTACCTGAAATAACCAATTGACCAGGGCAATTATAATTTGCAGCGACTACGATTCCATCTATTTCCCTACAAACCTTTTCAACTATTTCATCTTCCAACGACAAAACTGCCGCCATAGTGCCCTTTTCTAATTCACACGCTTCTTGCATCGCTATAGCCCTTTGATAAACCAGTTTTAACCCATCCTCAAAACTCATAGCTCCAGATGCTACTAAAGCACTAAATTCACCTAAACTATGACCTGCAACCATGTCTGGTTTAAAATCCAATCCCATTTCAGCAGCAGCGACCACACTGTGTAGAAATATTGCTGGCTGAGTTACATCAGTTCTTTTTAGATCCTCTTCAGAACCATGAAACATAATATCAGTTAAACGATATTTCAAAATTTCATTGGCTTGTTCAAATAAATCATGGGCAGATTTTGTAGCATTAAATAGCTCAATTCCCATACCTGAAAATTGGGAACCTTGCCCAGGAAATACAAATGCTTTTTTAGTCATATTGGCAAAATAAATGATTTTTTAAAGATAAATTATATTTGTTTAAACAAATATTAAATATAACTGTTAACTTTGAATAGATAATACAAATATGACTACACAAACAATGTCCGATTGGAACTTAGATCCAACCCATTCAGAAGCACAATTCAAAGTTAAACACTTGGTAATTTCAACCGTAACTGGCAGTTTTAACAAGTTTGAATCCCATTTGTCAAAAGAAAACGAAAATTGGGAAAATACAAACGTTACTTTCTCAGTTGATGTAAATAGTATCGACACTAACAATGTAGATAGAGACGGTCATTTAAAATCTGCAGATTTTTTCGATGTTGCAAATCATCCCAATATGACTTTTAATTCAACCGAATTCAAAATGACCGGTGAAAATATTTACAACGTAACTGGTAATTTAACCATTAAGGGAGTTACCAAAGAAGTTACCTTAATAGCAACTTTCGGTGGTGAAATGGTTGATCCGTATGGCAATCACAAAGCTGGATTTGAAGTAACAGGTGAAATAAGCAGAGAATCATTTGGATTAACTTGGAATGCGGTTACTGAAGCAGGTGGAGTTGTAGTTGGTGACAATGTAAAATTAACATTCAATGTTCAATACGTTCTGAATAAATAAAAAATATAAAGGAATGATCTGAATTAAAATAGGTCATTCCTTTTTTTTACAAAATAATTAGCGTTTTTTAATCTATAATAAGCAATTAAATTATTAATCAACTATTTAAATATTTTTTTAGGATTTTAGAAACTAAAATCCATCTAGAGTAGTATTCAATTTTGTTAATTATCCTTACAAAAACAATACAGGAAAATGTATTTGCCTGTTCAATTAAAATCAATGTTATTGAATAAATAACTTACATTTATACAGTTAAATATTTCTATCAAAATTGAGTATTTAACCGCCTTTACCAATTTAGGTCCTTTGCCCTATTTTCAATTCTCAAATCAAGATAAAATACATTGGCGTATTTTGATAAATGAGCCGAGATTGCATACCTCTTAAATAATCGAACAGAATATATCTATTATAAACACTTCCAAAAAAAGCCATTTAAAACCGGTGATTATCTAAATGAACTTATTCAGGTTGTGGCAGTCATGATAAAAATCGCAAACTCAACAAACTTTGATATACTTAAAAAGATGAATAGGAAAGCAGAGAAAATCGGTTAATCCTCAAATTGATAACTCCAGCCACCTAATTTCCATTGCATCTATTTCAGTTTGCAATTCCTCTAATGATTTTGCCATTTTCGACAACTCTTCAAAATTCAATGAAGAACCCGACATTTCTTGAATAATCTCATTTTTTAGTTTCAATTTTTGAGGCAATTCAGAATTAATCTTGTCTAGTTCAAACTTATCCTTAAAACTCATCTTTTGTTTCGATTCTTGCTGATCCACTTGATTCGAATGTTCAATATTTACTTTTACTATTGGTTCTTTTTTCGAAACTTCATTTAGCGATTCTTCAAGTGTTACCATTTCTCGATATTCTGTATAATTGCCTGGAAAGTCACGAATTATTCCATTACCCTCAAAGATAAAGCAATGATCCACCACCTTATCCATGAAAAACCGGTCATGACTAACTACTATAACGCAACCATCATAACTATCTAAAAAATCCTCCAAAACCGTGAGAGTTTGAATATCTAAATCATTTGTTGGTTCATCTAAAATTAGAAAGTTTGGAGCTGCCATTAATACAGTCATCAGATATAAACGTCTTTTTTCACCTCCACTTAACTTTGTAACAAAATCAAATTGTTTTTCATAACTAAACCCAAATTTTAACAACAGTTGTGAAGCCGTTAATCTTGCACCATCATCTAATGGAATCCAATCAGCAATTTCTCGAACGACATCTATAACTTTTTTTGAATCATCTACCTTTATACCTTTTTGAGAATAATAACCAAATTTAATGGTTTCACCTGTCACTATTTTACCAGAATCTATATCCTCTAAACCAACAATTAAATTCATCATTGTAGATTTGCCGACTCCATTGATTCCAATTATTCCAACTTTTTCTTTGCGTTTAAAAATGTAGGAAAAATTATCTAAAATAACTTTATCGCCATAATTTTTATTGACAGAGTGAAATTCTAGTATTTTTGTACCAAGCCTATCCATTCGCATATTCATCTTTACTTCTAGGCTATTTCTATGACTTCGTATTTTATCTTCAAGATGATTAAATGATTCTACGCGACTTTTACTTTTCGTCCCCCTAGCTTTGGGCATTTTCCTTACCCATTCAAGTTCCCGACGATACGTATTTTTGTCTTTATTCAATTCGCTTAAGGTTGCCAATTCTCTCGCCGATTTACTTTCTATAAAGTACTGATAATTTCCCTTATAATGAAATAATTTTGCATCTTCAAGTTCAATAATCGAATCACACACTCTGTCAAGAAAATACCGGTCGTGTGTGACCAAAAATAAAGTTAAATCTTTTTGTGACAAATAAGATTCCAGCCATTCAATCATCTGCAGATCTAAATGATTCGTTGGCTCATCCAAGATTATAAAATCAGGTTGAGAAAGCAATACTTTGGCCAGAGCAACCCTTTTTCTTTGTCCTCCAGAAAGACTAGACGCCAATTGATGGTGATTCTCAATTTTTAATTGTGTGAGAACTTGTTTTACTTTTGCCTCAAAATCCCAAGCGTCCAACCTATTCATTTCTTCGATAACAGAATCCAATTGAGCCATTTGACTATCATACTCACTGCTATCGGTTGACAATTGCATTATTTTTTCATAGCGAAATACCGCTCTTGAAATTTCAGAATCTTCTAGAATAATATTGTCTATTACTGATTGTTGGTCGTCTAATTCAGGTTCTTGTGCCAAATACCCAATTTTAAGTTCTTTCCGAAAAACTGATAAACCAGTATCGGGAGATTCTTTGCCGATAATAATCGACATAAGAGTACTTTTTCCTTGACCATTTCCGGCAACCAATGCAACCTTTTGTCCTTTTTGAATTCCAAAATTAACATTTAAAAAAACAGGTTTATCATGCCACGTTTTTGATAAATTTTCTACAGATAAATAATTCATTTAATCTATGCAAAGGTAGGTTCGAACCAACAAATACCTTTGTTTCTAAGAATTTTACTCACAAACAAAATTATACCTGTAAAATTCCGGGATGAAATTTTTCAATTTTACCTTGATTGGCTGCCTCAATACCCATTGAAATCCATTTTCGCGTATCTAAAGGATTTATAATTGCATCTACCCAAAGTCTAGAAGCGGCAAAATATGGAGTAGTACCATTATCATATCGTTGGGTAATTTTATTTAATAACTCCTTTTCAGCCTCTTCAGTGATGGTCTCACCTTTTGATTTTAAAGAGGCAGATTCTATCTGAAGTAAAGTTTTTGCCGCTTGCCCACCACCCATAACAGCAATTTTTGCCGATGGCCAAGCAACAATTAATCGAGGATCATAAGCTTTTCCGCACATAGCGTAATTACCAGCTCCGTAAGAATTACCAATAACGATAGTAAACTTAGGAACGACTGAATTGGCCATAGCCATAACCATTTTTGCACCGTCCTTAATAATACCCCCGTGTTCACTTTTACTACCTACCATAAATCCAGTAACATCTTGTAAAAACACCAAAGGAATTTTCTTCTGATTACAATTCATAATAAATCTGGCGGATTTATCCGCACTATCTGAATAAATCACCCCACCAAACTGCATTTCTCCTTTGCTATTTTTAACAATTTCCCTATTATTAGCTACAATACCCACAGCCCAACCATCAATTCTAGCATATCCACATAAAATAGTTTTCCCATAATCTTGCTTGTATTGCTCGAATTCACTGTTATCAACAATACGTTCGATGATTTCTATGGTTTGATAAGGTTTAGAGCGGTCAGATGGAAGAATACCAAATATATCAGACTCGGTTTTAATTGGTTTCTTAGATTTAACTCTATCAAAACCCACTAAATCAGCAGAACCTAATTTATCCATAATAAATTTAATTCTCTCCAAACAACTTTGATCACTAGGAAATTTATCATCGATTACACCAGAAATTTCAGTCTGTGTAATTGCTCCACCTAAAGTTTCGTTATCAATAGTTTCGCCGATTGCTGCCTTTACAAGATAACTACCTGCTAAAAATATACTGCCATTGCCTTCAACAATCAATGCTTCATCAGACATAATAGGCAAGTATGCACCTCCAGCCACACAACTTCCCATTACTGCCGAAATTTGAGTAATTCCCATGCTACTCATTTTTGCATTGTTTCTGAACATTCTCCCAAAATGTTCCTTATCTGCAAAAATTTCGTCTTGCATTGGTAAAAACACCCCAGCACTATCTACTAAGTATATTATGGGTAAATGATTTTCCATGGCTATTTCTTGGGCTCTTAAATTCTTCTTCCCGGTTATAGGAAACCAAGCACCAGCTTTAACTGTTGCATCATTGGCTACAATAATACACTGCCTACCTGAAACGTAAGCAATACCAACAATTACACCGCCAGCCGCACAACCCCCATATTCAGGATACATATCCCAACCAGCAAATTCGCCAATTTCAATCCATTCTGTGTCCTTATCTCTTAGAAAATCAATTCGTTCTCTAGCTAAAAGCTTACCCTTTTCTTTTTGTTTACTTGCAGCCTTTTCTCCACCACCGCCATGAATTTTCTGTAATTTAGATTTAACAGAATCCCATAATTGCTTGTTATTATCCTCATTAAAATTGAATTGTAGATCTTGATTTGACATTTTTCCAAAATTAAGGTAATTTTTGTTTTCTTTTTTTCAAAATTTCCAAGTTCAAATTTGTGTTTTTAAATAATCATTGACTATATTGCGTGCAAATCTCAACACATTTGGGTAAGACTTGTTTTTTCCACAAGTTATCCCTATCTTTGTGCCGCAATTCTTTACGAGTGGGAACTAACTAGTAGTTCGAGTCAAAAACATGATTCAAACGCCTCATTTCTATCTCTGAAGCGTTTGCCACATTAGGAAATTATACATGCAATCATTTAAAGACTTGGGACTACTGCCCCAATTGTTAACTACTGTTGAGAAACAGGGTTACATTCAACCTACGCCGATTCAACAAGCGGCCATTCCAACTATTTTGTCTGGAAAAGACTTATTCGCAACTGCACCAACAGGTACAGGTAAAACCGCGGCATTCGCAATGCCAATTATTCAACAAATAATTGAAAATCCTCAGAAAGAAATTCACTCATTGGTTTTAGCACCAACCCGTGAATTAGCTCACCAAATCGCAGACAATTTTCAAAAATACTCTGCAGGTACCTCTCTAAAAATCACTTTAATTTATGGTGGTGTATCTCAACATCGACAAGTAGACAATCTTAAAAGAGGATGTCAAATTGTTATTGCAACCCCAGGAAGGTTGTTAGATTTAATGAACCAAGGCTATGTTAAATTACACAAGGTAAATACTTTTGTATTGGATGAGTGTGATAGAATGTTAGATATGGGATTCATAGATGATATTAGAAAAATAGGTGAACAATTAGAAAACACTAAAAAACAAACTCTTTTATTTTCTGCTACGGCTTCAAAAGAAATCAGATTATTATCAAGTGAATTATTAAACGATCCTGAAAAAATCGATATCATTCCAACCGCAGAACAAAAACCAAAAATTAGCCAATGGTTGTTTTCTGTGGCACAAAGAGACAAAGAAAATTTATTATGTCAATTATTAGAAGATACTGATATCGACGCCATTTTAGTATTTACCAAAACAAAAATGGGTGCTGATAGATTAGTAGAAAGTCTACAAGATAAACATGAATCTGCGGTAGCAATTCATGGCGATAAAAGTCAAAGAGAAAGAAGTAGAAATCTTGACTTGTTTAGAAACGGACGTGCTAGAATTTTAGTTGCCACAGACGTTGCAGCAAGAGGAGTAGACATTCCAACACTAAACTATGTAGTAAACTTTGACATGCCTGAAGATGCTGAAACCTATACACACAGAATAGGACGAACTGGTAGGGCTGGTGCTGAAGGTTTAGCTATGTCTTTCTGTGGTGCTGGTGAAGTTAACTTACTTCATAACATTTATAAAGAATTTGGGCAAGATTCACTTATTGAAATGGATCACGATTTCAGAATTGAACTTCCTGAGAGAAGATCAGGTGGTGGAAATAGTCGTCGTTCATTCAGCAGCCGAAAATCTGGCTCTAATAATTCTTCTGCCCATAAAGGTAGCTATAGTGGACCAGGAAATGCAAATGATAAATCTAGCTATAGAGGATCAGGTTCTTCGAGCTCGTCTAGCAGAGATCGTGGTTCTGACAGTCGCGATCGATCTAAAGCCTATGGATCATCATCTAGAAAAAGATATTAAATCCATATATAAAACAAAAAAAACCCTTGAAATCAAGGGTTTTTTTGTTTTATATCTTACTACATATTGGGCAATTTGAAATAATATGACCTCTAGCTGGACAATATTCTCTTCCGAAAAAAATAATCTGCAAATGCAATTTATTCCAAATTTTTTCGGGAAAAATTCTTTTTAAATCTTTTTCAGTTTGAACAACATTTTTTCCTTCCGTTAAGCCCCATCTAGTTGCCAACCTATGAATATGTGTATCAACAGGAAACGCAGGCACCCCAAACGCTTGACTCATAACAACACTTGCTGTTTTATGACCTACACCGGGTAATAACTCCAATTCTTCAAAGGTTCTAGGAACCTTTCCTTGATGTTTCTCTAGTAAAATTTTACTTAGGTCAAAAATGGATTTACTTTTAAACGGTGATAAACCACATGGCCTGATTATTTCTTTTATTTCCTCAACTGTTAATTCCACCATTTTTGTTGGAGTATCTGCCTTCGAAAACAATGTAGGCGTAATTTTATTTACTCTCACATCCGTACATTGAGCACTAAGCAAGACTGCAATTAGTAAAGTATAATCATCCTTATGTTCTAATGGAACCGGCGTCTCTGGATACAGAAATTCCAATGTATTTATAATAAACTCAATCTTTTCTTTTTTTCTCATCAAAAAAGCTGAATATAATGATCAAACGATAGGGTATTAAATACATTTTTTACATTAATCATATTAAATTCCATACCCAATAAATTTTGACACTCTTGTTCAAATGACTTTTGTCTGTTGAAATCATGAATTTCGATGTTTTGAACTATTCCCTTTTCTATTGTCATATCTAAATTCAACAATGTATTTCCCCATTCTAGTTGGCGCGTATGATTATAGTTCGGACTGTAACCTAAGACCCATGAATTTAGTGCAAACTTTTGATTCTTTATTAAATCAATATCTATTACATGCTTTTCCTCCAAAGCAATCACAGGAATATTGAAGTGCTTTTCAATTTCATTTAAGAATTTCTGCAAAAAAATATCTACCGAACCAAAATCTATCCAATTTCGGATATTGGTAACTTCACTGCGAACGCTTTTAATTGCCTTTCCTATATAATTCCCCTGACTACGCAATGCATTACCTAAACTAGGTAAGTCAGAATCGTATAATAACGTACCATGATGTAGAATCCTCATACCCTTCTGAAATATATGTTGAGCATTGCCACTAACTTTATAATTATTTAGCAATAAATCATCCCTTAAACTATATTCCGTTTTTATGCCCATTGCCAATAGTATATCGCGAACTGGATTTAGAAATTGTTTATAATTTACTGCTTTCTCAAGACCTTCGTTCAAATTTTTAATAAATGTAAAATTGATATTCCCTAAATCATGATAAACAGCACCTCCGCCCGATAATCGTCTACAAACCGATATATCATTTACAATACAATGTGCAAAATTCACTTCGGCACAAACATTTTGATGTTTCCCGCAAACAACGGCTTTGTTACTACGCCAAATAAACAACACATCATCTTTTAAATGATGCAAAAAAAATGCCTCAGCGGCCAAATTAAAATAAGCATCAGTGTTTTCTGAGTAATAAACTATCATTTAACAAACAGAATATTATTTAATTACTTTTCTTCGAAGTTCAAAATTTTGACCTAAATAAACTTTTCTAACCAATTCATCAGCGGCCAATTCTTCGGCAGTCCCTTGCTTCAACAATTTACCTTCGAACAACAAATATGCCCGGTCCGTAATACTAAGTGTTTCTTGAACATTATGATCAGTAATCAAAATTCCTATATTTTTACTCTTTAATTTAGCCACAATACTTTGGATATCCTCAACAGCAATTGGATCTACACCAGCAAAAGGCTCATCTAAAAGAATAAAACTAGGATTTGTAGCCAATGCTCTTGCTATCTCTGTTCTACGACGCTCACCACCACTTAAAACTTTTCCCAGATTCTTTCTAACTTTCACTAAGCCAAACTCATCAAGTAAACTTTCTAACTTTTCCTTTTGTTCCGAAGAAGTTAAATTGGTAATTTCAAGAATTGCTTTAATATTATCTTCTACACTCAATTCTCTGAAAACCGATGCTTCTTGCGGGAGGTAACCTATTCCACTGCGAGCCCGTTTGTACATGGGTAAATTTGTCAAATCTTGGTTATCTAAAAATATTTTCCCCTGATCCGGTTTAACCAAACCTACAAACATATAAAAAGTTGTTGTCTTCCCGGCTCCATTAGGACCAAGTAAACCAACAATTTCACCTTGATTTACTTCAACTGAAACATCGTTCACTACTTTTTTAGATCCGTATTGTTTTATTAAATTTTGAGAACGAAGACGCATTACACAAATATAATTAACTTATTTTAACAAATTGACTTGAGTGATACCCATTATTATTAGTATATTTGCAGCAGGGCGGTACGGCCAGCTCCTTGTGAATTCCCCCAGATCTGGAAGGAAGCAAGGGTAGCAGGTTGTAGCGGCGCGATACCGCCTTTTTATTTTATCCACTCCCTTACTAAATCAGCAATTTTAATATTTTCTGCTTCGGCTTTGAAATTTAAAATAACACGGTGAGCTAGCACCCATAATGCAACTTTTTGAACATCTTCAACATCAACAGAAAATTTTCCATTCATTAAAGCATTGCATTTAGCCCCTAATATTAGGTTTTGACCTGCTCTTGGACCTGCTCCATAAGAAATGAATTTATTTGCCAACTCATGCGAATTTTCAGCGTTTGGCCGAGTTTGTTGAACCAAGTTAACTGTATATTTAAATACAGCATCTGTAACTGGAATTTTTCGAATAATTTCTTGGTATTTTTCAATCTCCGGCCCATTAATAATTTTGTTAACAACTACAGAACCAAAATTTGTTGTTTGTTTAAGAATCAACATCTCATCACTAAAACTTGGATATTCCAAATTTACTTGATACATAAATCTATCCAACTGTGCTTCAGGTAAGGGATATGTACCTTCTTGTTCAATAGGATTTTGAGTTGCCAATACAAAAAAAGGATATGGCAGTTTATATTTTATGCCATTTGCAGTAATTTGTCTTTCTTGCATTGATTCTAAAAGTGCACTCTGTGTTTTAGGTGGAGTCCTATTTATCTCATCCGCTAAAATCAAATTCGAGAATAGAGGTCCTTTTATAAATTTAAACTTGCGGTCTTCGTCTAAGATTTCAGATCCAACAATATCACTTGGCATTAAATCTGGTGTAAATTGAATTCTATTAAAATCTAAATCCATTACCTCGGATATAGTCTTAACCAATAATGTTTTAGCCAAACCGGGAACACCAACCATTAACACGTGCCCATGACAGAATATTGAGTTTAAAATAGCCAATATTACTTCATCTTGCCCAACAATAACTTTACCAATTTCAAGTTTTAGTTGGTTAACCAAAGTTTCAAACTTTTCCGCTAAAATTACTGATTCACTGTCATTCATTTTCCCACTTTTTTAGTCTTTCACAATTAAAATTTCGAGTATATAATTTGATAAATGATTTACTTCGATATTTTTCAACCCATTTATCAATTACTTGTTGCTTCTTTCTTGCCTCTGCTTCAATTTGAATTCTGCTGTAGTCTTGAATCAAATTTGCTTGATGTGGAGCAATAAATGTCTTTAAATAAATTATCCTAAACATGGACCGACCATCAGGGGTTTGAATAATTGCTGGTTTTGAGTACTCACCCGGTTTCAACTTTTCAACAACAACTTTTATATCTGTAGACAATGCTTCAAATAAAGTCTTTTGCATACCAGTACTTTCATCTGTAAGAAATCCACAATATCCTCGATTACCCAATTTTTCAGAAGACATACTTTTTACAGCACCACACCAATCAATGCTTTTGGATTCTAATTTCGTCCAAATACTATCGGCCCGATTTGAAGCCTTTAGAAAATCGTCAGATGTGTTTTCCGGCCTTATAAGTATGTGAGCAGCCAATACTCTTTCTCCTTTTCTTTTTAATAACTTTAAGATATGATAACCGTAATCTGTTTTAAAAACGTCGCTTAAACTATCTTCTTTAAGTTTAAATGCCATCCTTTCAAATTGGCTAACCATTTCACCCCTTCCAAATTCAGGCAACAATCCACCATTTATTTTAGAACCAGGGTCCATAGAATAGGCTCTTGCCAATTTTTCAAAACTCTCCCCTTTCAAGATGCGTTTTCTTAAATCTTGTAATTGCCCAATTGTAAAATCTGTTGCAATCTCTGAGATGGGCAGTTCTATCAATAACTGAGCGACTTCCACTTCAGTAGGAACGATTGGAATACTGTCATTTGGTATTTCATCATAAAACTGCTGAACTTCTTTGGGAGATATCCTTACACCGGAAGTTATTTTAGATTGCATTTCTTGAGATAACAATTGCTCTCTCATTTTTGGTCTTATCTCAGATTTAAACTCCTGAATAGTCTTACCCAAATATTTCTCTAAATCTGCAATACTACCAGCTTGTCTTTGAAAATTACGAATCCGATTATCAATCTCTGCTTCAACTCGGTCGTCATTAATGGGTAAGCTGTCTAGTTCCGCTTGACTCAACATTAGTTTACGAACAATGAGATTTTCAAGCAATTCACAATATGCCTCGTTTGTGTCTTTTAAAGATTGACCTCGACTTAATTGGACCTTTTCGGTTTCAAAATCACTATTCAAAATTACCTTTTCCCCTACAACTGCCAATATTCCATCAACATATTTTGGAGGTAAAGCAGGGCCTATTTGCCCCTTTAATTTAATAGAACCTATTAGTATGATACTGTAAACTAAACCCCGCAAAACCAGATTAATTCGCATTTAATTTCTTTTTCAATTTTAAAAGTTCTTCTTGATTTATGTTTATCGGATATTTATTCTCTAAACTAGAAATCCACATTGATTCCAACTGACTTTGATATTTTGAAGCAACCGGCCCTCTCGTTTCCTCTAGTTTTTTTGGTCCAGCGGGCAAAAATTCTTTAACCTTTACAACGACATAATCACTCCCAATTTGTCCCATTTTATAAACGCCAGTCTGTTTTTTTCTAAAAATTGGATCTGAAAATAATTTAGTTAAAACGGATTGCTGCGGAAACAAAAAAGTATCGCTCAGTTGATATTTACCAATTCTATAATCAAAATCTAATTGACTCTTTTTAGTGTGGATTTTTTTCAATGTATCAGGAGAAATACCTTTTTTGACTTGCTTGAAAACTGTTTTCATCATCTTTTCATTGCTAGAAAAATAGAATTCCACATAAAATCTATCATTCCAGTGATATTCACTTTGATGATTCTTGAAATAATCTGCTAATCCAACAGAGTCAGTATTGGCTTTGTCCCAAACAACTTCTTGCATTCGGTTAAACATCAAAATTCCGTCTCTATATTCATTGTATATATCTCTAAACTCTGTTGATTTTTCCTCAAGATGTTGATTTTGATAAGATACACAAACATTTCTTACCCAAGAATTAAATTCCAACTTTAAAAATTCCTCTGTAGTGTTAGAAATAGGCTTTGTATTAGATTGAATCAAATTCGAAAATGCTTCAACGGTATAGGATTCTCCGGCAAAGTTGAATAATTCAGCAGTCAAAAATTTAAATTCTTTGATATTTTTACCTTCTTTAATTGTTATTTTTTCAGGAATTGATGTAGTAGTAAACTTTCCTAAACGCACTGTAGAGTCTTGAATTAGCAATTCCATTAACTTAGAATACATAGTTTGGTTTAGCTTATAACCTTCTTCATTTTTAATTTTTTCGACCAAAGAATCAACCGAGATTTGTGATCTTTGATTCTGCTGAACTTTATTTTTTAACATCACCTTCAGTTGGTCATAATTCCCTAACGGCCTAACAGCCACTCTCTGAAGTATGTGCCAGCCAAAACTAGTTTTAAATGGTGTTGTTATGTCTCCATCTTTAGGCAAAGCCAATGCCCTTCCAATCCATTCTTGTCTTTCTACATCACCAACAAACTGAGTAGTATTTAACCAATCTATTAAACCACCGTTATATTTACTACTAAAGTCTTCACTATGTGTTCTAGCCATTACATCAAACGTTTCTGCATTTGTATTTATTTTAGAAACAATTTCATTAATTTTCTTTTCTGCTTCTTCGTTGGTATTGTTAGAATTGGGTCCAGTTCTTAACAGAATATGTCTTACCCTTACATCGCCTAAATTCTCTCTTTTATCATCCACCCTTAAAATGTGAAATCCAAAATCTGTCCTAAATACGCCAGAAATAGAGCCAATCGCTGTATTATATGCCTCATTCTCAAACTCATAAACCACTTGTAATGCTGTTAAATAGCCCAGTTGACCACCATTAAATTTGGTACCAGGATCATCAGAATCAGTTTTTGCAAAAGTTGCAAAATTTTCTTTGGAGGGATCTCTTTTTAAAGCCCCTTGAATTTCTTTGATTCTTTTTTCTGCCTTACCCTCGGCCTCTTTATTTGCATTTCTTGGACATGAAATAAGAATATGTGACACTTTAACTTCAAATCTCATTCTTTCAAATGCTTCATCAATTAGTTTTTGAGTTACCCTTCTATCATAAAGATAATTTCTTGATAATTGGTCTCGATACATCGCCAATTCTTGCTTGTAAGCTAAAATAGTATCTTTTCCCGCATCCAAAGCGTCTTGGATTTTCATTTTAAATCTAATGTAAAGTTTCAAGTACTCGTCAATATCTGCCGAAGTAATTGGTTTTTCCTTAATATTTAGATTTTTCAAAAATTGTCTTTCAAACTCACTCACCATTATATCATTTTTTGCAATAGTAAATAGCACCGAACTTCCTTCAGTTGTTTGATTTTTTTGACTTACTACTGAGTTTGATTGAGGATTTTGTTGACCATACAAACTGCCTTGAACACAAAACAAAATGACTAACAAATTTTTATACATTTTCATGATTTAATTTTAAATTTTTTATAACTAATATATGAGCAAAATTAACGATTTATCCTTAAAATTATAAACTGCCGTTGATGGCATTCCATAACTTGTCTTTCAGTTCGACAATTCCAAATTGTGTAACTGAACTAAAAAACACTAGGTCAAGTCCTTTCATTTCAGATTTGATTTCTTGTTTAAGTTCATCGTCCAATAACTCTGATTTGCTAATGGCTACAACCATGTCTTTCATCAATAATTCTTTATTAAAAGCTTCTAATTCATTTATTAGTGTGCGATATTCTTTAAAATGATTTGAACTATCAGCTGGAATTAAAATTAACAGAACTGCATTTCGTTCAATATGTCTAAGAAATCGATGACCTAAACCTTTTCCTTCATGGGCACCTTCAATAATTCCTGGAATGTCTGCGATTACAAAACTTTTATAATCTCTGTATTTAACAACTCCTAAATTTGGAGTTAATGTAGTAAATGCATAATCGGCAATTTCTGGTTTAGCAGCACTCACAACACTTAACAATGTACTTTTTCCCGCATTTGGAAATCCTACCAAACCAACGTCTGCCAGTATTTTTAACTCCAAAACAATCCATTGTTCTTTACCCAGTTCACCTGGTTGAGCATATTGCGGAGCTTGGTTGATTGGGGTCGCAAAATGAGTATTACCTAAACCTCCTCTACCACCTGGAACCAAAACTCGTTTTTCACCATGATTTGTGATTTCAAATAAAACCTCACCTGTTTCTGCATCTTTGGCAACTGTGCCTAATGGAACCTCCAAAATTACACTTTCCCCAAATTTTCCAGTACTACATTTTTCACCACCACCATCGCCATCACTAGCCATTACATGCTTTCTAAACTTTAGGTGTAATAAAGTCCATAATTGAGAACTTCCAACCAAAATTATATCCCCGCCTTTTCCGCCATCACCGCCATCAGGACCTCCCCTCGGATTCATTTTGCTTCGATGGTAATGCCTGCTTCCAGCCCCGCCATTTCCACTTCTGCAACATATTTTTACATAGTCAATAAAATTACTTTCTGCCATTGATGAACAAAGGTCGGTAAAAAGCTGCATCCTTTGTATTTTTGTAGCTGAAATGTCTGTATCTAATAATTACAATTTCCAAATTATCGAGAAAAAATGGCAAAGCCATTGGGAAAAGATTGATTTATATTCCGTAAAAGTAGACCCAAGTAAACCAAAATATTATGTGCTTGATATGTTTCCTTACCCTTCGGGCGCTGGATTACATGTTGGACATCCTTTAGGATACATTGCCAGTGATATTGTTGCAAGATATAAAAGACTTAATGGATTCAATGTCCTGCACCCTATGGGTTATGACGCTTTTGGATTACCTGCTGAACAATATGCAATTCAAACAGGCCAACATCCTGAAGTAACTACAGAAAACAACATAAAACAATTTAGATCACAGCTCGATAAGATAGGATTCTCATTTGATTGGAATCGCGAAGTAAAAACTTCAGATGAAAATTATTACAAGTGGACACAGTGGATATTTTCACTATTCTTTGTTCATTGGTACAATAAATCCGAAAACAAAGCAATGCCTATGAGTGAATTAATAGCTCATTTCGAAACCCATGGCAACTCTTCAATTAATGCTCATTCAACATACGAAGCTAGTTTTTCATCGTCACAATGGATTGCATTTTCTGAGTTCGAAAAAGAAATAATTTTAAATCAATATAGACTGGCATTTATCAACGAAAGTACAGTAAACTGGTGTGAAGCGCTCGGAACCGTTCTAGCCAATGAAGAGGTAATTAATGGCTTAAGCGAACGTGGAAATCATCCTGTAATTCGAAAAAAGATGAAACAATGGAGTTTAAGAATAACAGCCTACGCAGATAGGTTGTTAGAAGGATTGCAACATCTTGACTGGTCCGATTCAATAAAAGAAATTCAAAAAAATTGGATAGGTAAAAGTGAAGGGGCCGAAGTGGCTTTCGATGTAAAAAACGACACAACCAACATCAAAATTTTCACTACCCGACCAGACACTCTTTTTGGTGCAACCTTCTTAGTTTTAGCACCAGAATATTTAAATCTGCTCGACTTATGCGATACAGAAAATGCAGAATTTGTTAAAAATTACATTCAAAGTGTAAAACACAAATCCGAAATCGAGAGAATGTCTAATTCGCACAAAACAGGTGTATTTACAGGAAACTATGCTGTAAATCCCTTTACAAAAAAAGAAATACCCATTTGGGTTAGTGATTATGTATTATCTACATACGGAACGGGAGCAATTATGGCCGTTCCTGCCCATGACGAACGCGATTTTGATTTTGCGAAGACATTTGATCTAGAAATTATTCCCGTAATAAAACCCGAACTACAAGAATTAGAATTGCCTTTGATTGAGGCTTTTAGTGCTAAGACCGGTATTTGTATAAATAGTGATTTTTTAAATGGTTTAGAAGTTTCAAAAGCAATTCCTTTGGCCATTAAAAAAATCGAAGACCTAAAATTAGGTTCTAAAAAAATAAATTACAAATTAAGAGAAGCGGGTTTTGCCAGACAACGATATTGGGGTGAACCTTTTCCGATTGTTTACAAAGATTCATTACCACAATTAGACAACAACTTACCCGTAATTTTGCCTAAAGTACAAAGCTATCAACCAACTGGAACAGGGGCAAGTCCATTAGCATCTGTACAAGATTGGGTTAATAGTTCAATTGGAATAAGGGAAACAGATACAATGCCGGGTTGGGCAGGTAGTAGTTGGTACTTTTTGAGATATACCGATCCAAAAAATTCTGAAGTTTTCGCCGACGAAAAATCATTAAAATATTGGGAAAATGTAGACCTCTATATTGGAGGTAGTGAACATGCAACAGGTCATCTTTTGTACAGCAGATTTTGGACAAAATTCTTATACGATTTAGGCTATATCACCTTTGAGGAACCATTTAAAAAATTGGTAAATCAAGGGATGATTATTGGAGAAGATGGTCAAAAGATGAGTAAACGCTGGGGAAACGTCGTTAATCCGGATGACATTTGTCAAAACTTTGGAGCCGATACTCTCAGAATGTATGAAATGTTCTTAGGCCCTTTAACTGACAGTAAACCTTGGAATACAAATGGAATTGAAGGGGTTTCCCGATTTTTAAATAAATTATGGAGGATGTTCTTTGAAAATTCAGAGTTCGCTGTTTCAAATGAAGATGCAAATTTTGAAGAACATAAAATTTTGGCAAAAACCATAAAAAAAATAACTCAAGATATTGAAAATCTAAGTTTTAATACCTCAATTTCTGCCTTTATGGTTTGCATTAATGAACTAACCCAAATTAAATGTAACAAAAGAGAAATCTTGGAACCTTTATTGGTTTTAATGGCTCCTTTTGCCCCACACATATCAGAAGAACTTTGGCATCAACTAGGAAATTCTCAAAGTATTCATCAAGCCATCTGGCCTACATTTGAAGAAAAATATTTGATAGAATCTAGTTTCTTATATCCAATTAGTATCAACGGCAAAACACGCACTCAAATATCGTTTTCTAAAGATTTAGAAAGTCGTGAAATAGAAGCTGCAGTAATTGAAAATGAAATAGTTAAAAAGTGGTTGGAGAATCAAGTTCCCAAAAAGATAATTGTTGTTAAAAATCGAATTGTAAACATAGTAATTTGATTTGGTCAACCAAATCAAATTACTATGATCGAATTTTCTTCAGAAAACCTTTGAAAGAAATTCGGTGTAATTCATTTTCATTTCGGAATATATTTTCTCAAATACTGAAAATTCATTTCTTAAAGAGATGTGGTCTTCTGTCTTCTTGTGATCGGTCGCTACATTGTTTTTTTCAGCTTCTAAAAATAATCTGTGTTCATCTTTAGAAAGAGCAGACAAAATTTCATCTATGACTTCATTCTGCCTAATGAATTGATTTTGATACTTTTCAACCTCTCTTAAAACTTCAATTTTTGTATTGGCTTTGGCAATTTCTTCTAATCTATTATTAAAAGTCACCAATTCATCTTGAAAGAATTCAAGACTTTTTTTAAAGGTTGTGTTCTCGAGGTGTAATTCGTGTAAATATTTTGGTTCTTGCGTTGACATACTTCAAACTTCGTTAGAAAAGTTTATGTAAAATATGACAATAATCAACTTAAATGAGAATTTTAATCAGTTTGGGTTGGAATTTTTGCAACGATTTGCACCTTTTGGCCATCAAACTCGATTATAAACCCATTCAATATTTTATTTCTTTTTCTAAGTTCAATTTGACCATTCACGGTAACCAATCCTTCTGAAATAGACTCATTTGCTTGGCTTCCAGATTCTACCCACCCTAAAAACTTTAATAGTTGGTTTAATTGAATAACCTCTCCTTGAATTTCGTATTTAGTCATTTTAGATTGAAAAACTCTCACCACAACCGCAGGTTCTTGATGCATTCGGATTAACGAAATTAAATCCTTTACCATTTAAACCATCAGAAAAATCAAGTTCAGTACCACACAAATAAAGGAAACTTTTCATATCACATACAATTTTAAGTTGATCGTCTCCAAATTCCATGTCCCCTTTTTTGATTTCATCATCAAAATCCAATTCATATGACAAACCAGAGCACCCGCCACCCTTTACACCTACTCGAACGAAATATCCACTTGGCGATACGCCCGACTCATTCATCAAAGCATACACTTTTAATCTTGCTTTATCAGTGATAGAAATTGCAGTTGTATCAGCTACCATTATATTAATGATGAGTTTTTTCAGATTCTAGGGGCTCTAAACCTCTTTTAGCTCTGTAATCATTGATTGCCGCACGTATAGCGTCTTCTGCCAAAACTGAACAATGAATTTTAACAGGTGGCAACGCCAATTCCTCAACAATATCCATATTGTCAATGGTTAATGCTTGGTCAACTGTTTTGCCTTTTAACCATTCTGTGGCCAAAGAAGAAGAAGCAATGGCAGAACCACATCCAAAGGTTTTGAACTTTGCGTCCTCTATAACACCAGTCTCATCATTTACTTGAATTTGTAAACGCATAACGTCGCCGCATTCTGGCGCACCAACTAAACCCGTTCCAACATTGGTATTGGCTTTGTCCAAAGTGCCAATGTTTCTTGGATTCGTATAATGATCTACAACTTTATCTGAATATGCCATTTTTATTTTTTGTTACGACAAATTTATTTAAAATCTTTCTAAATTAAAACTTTAATCGATGAAATTAATGTTCGCTCCACTCAATGGATTTCAAATCAATTCCTTCTTTAAACATTTCCCACAAAGGACTCATATCTCTCAATTTATTTACTGCCGTCTTTACACAATCGATGGTGAAATCGATTTCTTCTTCAGTTGTAAATCTACCCAAACCAAACCGAATACTGCTGTGCGCCAATTCGTCATCTAATCCTAGATTTTTCAGAACATAACTAGGTTCGAGTGATGCAGAGGTACATGCTGATCCAGATGATACAGCGATATCTTTGATACCCATCATTAAGCCCTCACCCTCTACATATTTAAAAGAAATATTTGTGGTATGTGGCAATCTGTTTGAGGTACTTCCATTTACATAAGATTCCTCTAACTCCAACAATGAATTTTCTAATTTGTTTCTAAGTTTTTCTAATCGCACTGCTTCATCGTGCATTTCTTGTTTTGCAATTTCACATGCTTTGCCAAAACCAACAATCCCAGGTACATTAAGTGTTCCACTGCGCATTCCTCTTTCGTGACCTCCACCATCCATTTGTGCGGTTACTTTAACCCTAGGATTTTTTCTACGAACATATAAAGCTCCAACTCCTTTAGGGCCATACATCTTATGCGCGGTAAAACTCAAAAGATCAATTCCATCTTCAATTACGTCAACATCAATTTTACCAACCGCTTGAGTTGCATCAGTGTGAAAAAGAATTCCTTTGGACTTGCAAAACTCTCAAATTTCTTTTACATAACAAGGGCACAAAAACGTTTCACTTAAGTTGTCTTACTCCTATCCACAGGGACGGTCAAATTATGGAAGAAAGATAGTTGCGGAGTAAGATAGTATTGCGGATCGTTTTGGTATGTCTGAAGTTC
>CAMAQS010000006.1 GCA_945860565.1 Chitinophaga pinensis
CATTATCCAAAAATGCGATGATAGATGGTGTTGTTCTGCGGCCTTCGCTGTTTGCAATTACAACCGGTTCATTCCCCTCTAGTACGGCAACACAACTGTTGGTCGTTCCTAAGTCAATTCCAATTATTTTACTCATTGTTCGTATTATTTCCTTTCCCTTGATTTATCAAAGCAAGTGCCAATTGCACTTTTGGCATTACAGGCTGTCGAAATGTCAGAAAATGTCAGAAATCTCTCCCAAAAGGGGTGACAAGTAAAGACAAAACGTCTTTATCTAATGAAATTTAATTCTTTGGTGGCTGGATTGCTTTGTAAAATTCCAATACTGGCTGGCTCTAGAGGCACTTTGTTTACTTCTTGTTTACATCGGCTACCAAACAATCCAAATCCACCTTCTATATTTGAATATTCCGCTTGTTTTTGCACAATTCCAATGGAAGGTTCGTTAACGGAAATGTAATCGATTAAATTTTGGCTTCCTCCATAATATTGAATTCCAACCGTTTTGAACTTTCGAATAATGTTTTTGGAAACTGTTAAACTATTGGCTAAAAACTGCAAAAAAGACAATCTATCAATTTGATGAATAACCGTTTGCATGGGTTGGTTAAACCCGGGTTGCGAAATGGCGTAATTGGTAATGACATTCCAAGTAATATTTTTGGTACCTATGAAAGATGTGTCTGCAGCATTGTATTCTTCAATTTGCGCAGTCATTTTAATATCGAAGGCGTAGGCATTTGTGCCGGGCACATAAGAAATGGTAATATAATTTGCAGCCAAAGAAAAAATGGGTGTGTTGCTTCTAAAAGGCGCTTCAATTCTGGCCTTTCTAAGGGTCCATGTAACTGCACTGGCAATGTTTCCTGTTAGTCCGCTTTTAACTTCTACTTTATACGGTTCGTTTTCGGCAATGGCATTTTTTGTGGTGTAAAGGTAATTCACATCGGAGGCAAATAAACCCGGATTTTTTATTACATTGTTAGTTTTTTGTAAAGGAATAACCTCTCCGGTATTTAGGCGAATGAGGTTTACTTCAACGTTTTTTAAATACAAACTATCGGAATTTTGCGCTGCCACCAAAGCACTGGTATTGTTATTTAGAAAGGCTTTGTTCACTTTTATATATTGAATGGTGTCGTTGGGATCTAACAAACCATAAACCACCATGGTCTCCTTCCAATCTGCATTGATGTCCACTTCATTTTCACAATACGTCAGCCATCCCCCAAAAAAAACAAATAAACCCGTAATTAGAAATCGATTCCCCTTCATTCAACTGCGAAGGTACTTAAAAGGCCATGGAAATTGAAATAATGCAGAAACCATGAGCTTTTTTTGACAAAAATGGTTCTTTATTGCGAAATATTTGCAATTATTGCATTCAAATAAACACCATACATGTCAGTTCATAGAGAAATTAGGAAAATTACTACGCACGTTTTAAGTGAAATGAAAGCGCGTGGCGAAAAGATTTCAATGCTTACCGCTTACGATTTTTCAACAGCAAAAATCATTGACGATGCAGGGATTGACGTTATTTTGGTGGGGGACAGTGCTTCGAATGTCATGGCGGGACACGAAACCACTTTGCCCATCACTTTAGACCAAATGATTTACCATGCAAGCAGCGTGGTGAGAGGTGTGGTGCGTGCGTTGGTGGTGGTTGATCTGCCCTTTGGAAGTTATCAAGGAAATAGCAAGGAGGCGCTAAATAGCACCATTCGCATTATGAAAGAATCGGGTGCGCACGCCATTAAAATGGAAGGCGGTGAAGAGATTTTGGAAAGCATAAAACGAATTCTTACAGCGGGTGTTCCAGTAATGGGACATTTGGGATTAACGCCACAAAGCATATACAAATTCGGGACGTATACGGTGCGGGCTACGGAAGAAGACGAAGCAAATAAACTCATTAACGACAGTAAAATGTTGGAAGCCGCAGGCTGTTTTGCTTTGGTTTTGGAAAAGATTCCAGCACATTTGGCCAAAAAAGTTGCCGAAACGGTAAGTATTCCTGTCATTGGCATTGGTGCTGGTAACGGTGTAGACGGACAAGTATTGGTTTTACACGATATGTTGGGCATTAACAAACAATTCAATCCAAGATTTTTACGTCGGTATTTAAATTTGTACGACGACATCAAAGACGCGGTTGGGCAATACATTCAGGATGTCAAATCGACGGACTTTCCGAATGAGAGAGAGCAATATTAAATTGTCGGACAAGAGAAAAAAGCGGGTAGGTCGACCTCTGATTAACTCTATTTAATTTAGCCCAATTTTAGACGAGTTCGAACAAGGTGCACCTATCCTAAATTTACATAATTTTAAACCTACCTCAAAAAATACAATTAGATAACATTCAATAACTTAATTAAATTTCATTTGGCTAAATGTGCATATTATTTGCGCTTTCAGCCAATTCGAAAGTAATTCCATTTGGCTAAAAGTGGAATTTGAATACCATTTTTAATTGGCGGAATGCTAAAAAATCACATTAAAAAAGCCCCGATAGATATCGGGGCTTTTTTAATGGTTTAATATTTTGGTTTATTTGGCCGTAGTCAAACGCATTTTACGGCGTGTTGGCTTGTCTTCTTTGATTTCATCGAATGCAGAAATTCCGCTGATGGTTTGATCCACTAAAATTCTACCGCAATGCTCACAATCGGTAATTTTGATGTGTGCGCGGATGTCTGAGTGACGTTGTGGTGGAATTTTACTAAAGCAACCACCGCAAGAACCACGAACGATAGGTGCAACCGCAACACTATTTTTCATATTTTCACGAATTCTGTGGTAAGCACGAGACAAACGTTCGTCAACTCGTTTTAGCGCTGTTTCGCGTTCTTTCTTCAATTTAGTGATTTCCTCTTCGTTTTCTTTTTCGATTTCAGACAATTCAGCTTGCTTGAATTCTAAATCGGCTTTTCTGCGGTCTAAAGAAGCTTGAGTAAGGTCTAAAACTTCTTGTTTGCCTTCAATTTGTTTAGAAAAGTCGCGGATTTTTTTCTCAGCAGACAAGATTTCTAATCCTGCAATCTCTTTTTCTTTGTCAATGGCTTCATACTCACGGCTGTTTTTGATGTTATTCAGCTGGTCGTCGTATTTTTCAATGGCACGTTGAAAGTCTTTGATTGCATTCTTTTTACTGCTAATTTCAGCATTGTACAAGCTAATCTCTTGTTGGATATGTGCGACTCTTGTCTCTAAACCTGCAATATCGTCTTCCAAATCTGACACTTCCATTGGCAATTCACCAAGAACTGCGCGTAAGGTGTCTAATTTGTTATCGATTTGTTGGAGTTTCCAAAGGTCTTGTAGTTTTTTTTCAACTGTTACGTCCATTTTTATTTATAATATTGTACTGGGTTGGTGTTGGTATGTGCAAAAATGGTTGCAAAATTAGGGAATTTTTTTGACAAAATCTCTGCGAAAATTGAAACAGTGTATTTTTCAGACTCAAAATGTCCAATATCACACAATAACATGTCATTTTCAGCATCAAAATACTCGTGGTATTTAACATCGGAAGTGATGTAGGCATCGCACTTTTCTTGCTTGGCTTTGGAAATTAAAAACGCCCCTGAACCGCCGCAAATGGCCACTCTATGAATCGTTATTTTGTCTGATCGGGTATATTTAAACGTCTCCAAATCCATGCTTTTCTTGAGGTGTGCTAAAAATTCGGGTTGCGACATGGGTTCGCGGAATTGACAAATTAAACCTGAACCAACACTTAAAACTTCGTTTTCTAGTGCAACCAACTCATACGCGACTTCTTCATAAGGGTGTGCGTAAAACATTGCGTCAAGCACCTGTCTTTTAAGATAAAATGGAAAAACCACTTCGAATTTTTGTTCTTCTACCCTACTTGGTTCATCTACGGATCCTTCAAATGGATTCGCGCCGGTTTGAGGAGTATAACTTCCAACTCCAGACCATGAAAATCCACAATCCTTATAATTGCCAATTTGTCCAGCACCCGCTTTAAAAATGGCATTCTCTACCGCCATTTTATATTCGGTTGGAACGGTAACAGACAACTTTAACAAGGTGTTTTTTTGGGGGGATAATACCCGCTGAGGAATGAGGGCCAATCTACTGGCTATCTTATGGTTTACACCCTGATGTAGCACGGAATCTAGGTTGGTATGACACGCATACAAAGCCACATCGTGTTTGATGGCCAACTGGATGGCACGATCTACGTACGTATTTCCATTGAATCGTTTTAATCCTGAAAACACAATGGGATGGTGAGAAATAACCAAGTTGCATCCCTTATCGATTGCTTCTAAAACAACCTCTGGGGTGCAATCTAACGACAGCAATGCGGAAGATATTTGCATTTTGGAATTGCCTACAATAAGGCCACTATTGTCGTAATTTTCTTGAAGACTTATTGGCGCCACCTCTTCTATGGCTTGCATGATTTCTGCTAATTCTAGCGACATAGTCAATTTTTCTGTGAAATTAACGCAAATTTGCATACCAATTGTGAAAAAAGCGATATTAAAAAAAGGAAAAGAAATTGCCATTCAGCGCAAACACCCATGGATATTCTCAGGTGCCATTGAAAGTATGGACCCATGCAGTGCCGGCGAATTGATAGAAATTGAAGACAGTAAAGGGAATTTTTGTGCCATTGGACATGTGAGTACAGGCAGTATTACGATCCGAATTATCACCTTTTTCCAAGAAGAAATCGACCAAGAATTTTGGAATCGCCGTTTAAATGCGTGCAAAGGTGTTCGGGACGACCTGAATCTACATCCCCACAAAACCACAAATACGTTTAGATTGATACACGGTGAGGGCGATGGTTTGCCTGGACTCATTGTGGACGTCTACGGCTCGGTTGCGGTAATGCAAGCCCATTCCGATGGCATGTTTTTAGCCTTACCTCTCATAACACAAGCCATTCAAAACGCTTATGGAGAGGACATTTCGACGATTTACAGCAAGAGCAAAGCCTCAATGCACGATGAGTCGATTAAAGACACCTATTATTTAGGTAATCAAGCGGAAATTGTTTCGAGTGAGAATGGCATGTTGTTTAACGTGAATTGGGAAATAGGACAAAAGACAGGATTTTTTATAGATCAGCGCGAAAATCGCCACTTGTTGCGAAATTATTCTCAGGGCAAATCGGTTTTAAATACATTTGCTTATACGGGGGGATTTAGTATTGCGGCTTTACACGGTGGTGCCAACAAGGTAATATCGGTTGATATATCTAAAACAGCCACTGATTTGTGTACCATCAATGCAGCATTAAACCATCTTGAAGATAAACATGAATCCATCACCGCCGATGTAATGGAATATCTGCAATTACAGGATGAGTTGTATGATATTGTCGTATTGGATCCGCCTGCATTTGCCAAAAGTTTAAAGAAAAAACACGCTGCGACAATGGGTTATAAAAGATTAAATATGTTGGGATTAAAGCGTGTGAAACCTGGGGGACTCTTGTTTACTTTTTCGTGTTCTCAGGTAATCGATGAAACCTTATTTTTAAATACAGTAACCGCCGCAGCCATAGAATCGGGAAGAAATTGCCGCATTTTGCATCGATTGTCACAAGGGCCAGACCATCCAGTTAACATCTTTCACCCAGAGGGTCATTATTTAAAAGGACTGGTTTTGCGGGTAGATTAAACCGTGAATATATTTGCCTTATTTCTGGGCAAAACGATAAAAAATATACGCCACAGGCACAAAAAGCAAGTTTGGCAACCAAACGGCCAATTGAGGTGTTACAACGCCCGTGGCACCCAAGCTGATGAAATATTTACTAAAAAATAAGAAGAAAAGAATTACGAAAATTCCAACTCCAAGTGCAATTCCGAGTCCACCTCTTGTTTTTTTCCCAGCCACAGACACGCCAATGGCAATAAGAATAAAGGTACTAAACGGTGAAGCATAGCGGCGGTACAATTCGGTATTCAGTGCATTCACATTGGGAGATCCGCGTTCTTTTTCTTTGCTTATGAAACTACTTAACTCACTTTGATTCAAACTTTGCACGTCTTCCACTCTAAAGAAAAAATTGGCCGGATTAAATCCTATGTTGGTGTCTAAATATGGAAGAACGGTGACCTTTTGATTTCCGTTGGCTAAAAATTCGCGTTGGGTAACCAATTCAAGTCTCCATGTTTTAGTGCGTTTATCCCACCGAATAAACCGTCCAAACAAGGTACTTTTTAACTCAACGCCTTTGTATTCTTCAACGGTGACACCTATGCCAGAACTGTCGTGGTTGGAGAAATACTCCATATACATAATCACACCGGGTTTAATTTGGCGGTAGATGGCATTTCTAGATTCGGACCAATAATCTCTGAGGTAGGTATTTTCGAATTTTACCCGTTTTTTGTCGGATATGGGAATCAACCATGCATTCAGCAGGTAACTTCCATAGGCCATGAGCGCCCCGACTATCATATAAGGACGGAGAATTCGCAGTAAAGACATCCCCCCAGCCAACATAGAAATGATTTCAGAACGGGAAGCCATTTTGGAAGTAAAATAGAGTACTGAAATGAAAATAAAAATAGGACTAAATGTATTGATGAGTGTGGGAATGAAACTCACATAATACACCGAAATAATTTCACTCACTGGCGCATTTCGCTTAAGAAAATTATCTAGCTTCTCGGCAACATCAAAAATGATGATGATGACAACAAACAAAAATATAGTCACCAAAAATGTTTTGATGAATTTTGAGGCTATGTAGCGGTCTAACTTATTGAAGTATTTGGACCACATTACAATCTTCGGTTAGTGGTTTTTAGAATGCTGTTTTTCCAGATATGAAATTCATTCTGAAGAATTTGTTTGCGTGCTTCACGCACCAACCAAAGGTAAAATTTTAAGTTATGAAGACTGGCCATCATGGGTCCCAACATTTCTCCTGCGGCAAAAAGGTGACGCATGTATGCAAACGAATAATCGGGGGTAATCCAAGTATCTATGGGACGAAATTCCCTCTCCCATTTTTTATTTCTTAGATTTACAATGCCTTCACGGGTAAAAATCATGCCATTGCGGCCATTTCTGGTAGGCATAACACAATCAAACATATCAATACCCAACGCAATGGATTCCAAAATATTTTCTGGGGTGCCCACACCCATTAGGTAACGGGGTTTGTCGTAGGGCAAAATATTGCACACCAATTCAGTCATGGCATACATGTCTTCATGTGGTTCACCAACACTCAGTCCGCCAATGGCGTATCCACCGGCATTGTGTTGGCTAATGTATTCGGCACTTTGTTTGCGTAAATCGGGGTAAACACTTCCTTGAACTATTGGAAAAAGTTCTTGATGGTGTCCGTAAATGGGTTCAGTTTGGTGAAAATGCGTCATGCAGCGGTCCAACCAACGATGGGTAAGGTGCATGCTTTTTTTGGCATAATCGTATTCACAAGGGTAAGGTGTGCATTCGTCAAATGCCATGATGATATCCGCACCCAGAATTCGTTGAATGTCGATGACTCTTTCGGGGGTGAATTCATGTTTAGAGCCATCCACGTGACTTTTAAACGTAACTCCTTCTTCTTTCAGTTTGCGGTTATTGGCCAAAGAATAGACTTGATAACCTCCAGAATCTGTTAAAATAGGTCTGTTCCACTGCGAAAATCCGTGAATTCCACCAGCGGCTTGCATGGTTTCAAGTCCAGGTCTTAAATATAAGTGATAGGTATTTCCAAGAATGATATCTGCATTAACCTCTTGTTCAAGGTCTTTGCGTTGCACCGCTTTTACGGTTGCAGCAGTTCCCACGGGCATAAAAATGGGAGTTTCTATCACTCCATGGTCTGTTTCTATACGACCAGCTCTTGCTTTTGAGTAAGGATCTTTATGTTGAAGGGTAAAATTCAATTTTGTGCCATTAAGGAGATGGAAAAAAGCCTAGGAAAAATGGCACTCATAGAACCCGAATAATAGCTGCCTGGAACACGCACCAACGCATTGTTTAATCCATTTGACATTTTGAGTTCCACTGATACATCAACATATTCCATTCTAAATTCCCACCCTGCGCCAAATTCATAATAGTACGTATCTTCCTTTAAGGCAACAATGGGCTTACTGACACCAATGACCAATTTTTCATTGCTTTGAAAGTCGTGAGACCACCGAACGCCTGCTAAAACGTAAAATCCGGTATTATTTGGCATATCCGATCGGTACTTAATGGTTAAAGGAATATCTAGGGAAATGGTTTCTATCTTTAGGATTTGATCTGGTGTTTTGGCCCAATCAAATTCAATATTTCTATTGTGTAATTGCAACATAGTTAACATTTTTAGCTCCCAAGGCCTGCCAATACGCATGGCAACACTGCCACCAAATCCGCCGCCAGTTTGGGCCATCGGACGAATATTCAACAAAGAATCGTTGCGCTGCCAGAAAGATTGATCTAGCTGCATTTTCATTTTCGCTTGGGTACCAGAAAAAGCTATCCCCCAAAAAAAACGTTTACGAAATAAACGATTGGGATCGCGCGGAGTGGCGTCCAGACTCTGCCATAAGCAGAATATGAGCAATATGGAAATTACTTTACGCAACGGTACAAGGTACAAACACCAAAAGTTAACGGTTTAAAAGTAACGTCAGAAAATCCGGATTCTTTTGCAATTTTCACAAAATTTTGACCCTCTGGAAATGCCGCAACACTTTGTGGAAGATAGGTATACGCAGTGGCATCTTTGCTCACTAGTTTGCCCAATGGAGGCAAAATGTATTTGAAATAAAACCAATAAAGGCCACTAAAAACGGGGTTTGTGGGTTTAGAAAATTCCAAAACAGCCAAAATCCCACCGGGTTTTAACACCCTGCACATGTCCGTCATTCCCGCTTTTAAATTCTCGAAATTGCGCACACCAAAACTAACAGTCATGGCATCAAAAGAATCATTTCCGAAAGGCAGATTTTCAGAATCTGCTTGTTGTAACAGAATGCGGTTGGTTAGTTTTAATTTTTCAAGTTTAATGTCGCCTTTGTCTAACATACCGCGGCTGATATCTATGCCGGTAATTTGGGTATGGGGGATTTTACTCAGTTCAATTGCTAAATCCGCTGTACCTGTAGCCACATCTAAAATGGTTTTAGCACCGCTTTTTGCAATCATTCGGCGCACTCGTTTACGCCACGAATAATCGATACCCAAAGACAAAAAATGGTTCAAAAAATCATATCTGCCCGAAATATTATCGAACATTTCCTCAACTTGTTGTTTCTTTGAACTATCGGAGGTTGGGTTTGGTTTAATGGTAGCGCTCAAAATAAAAGTGCTGCAAATATACACCATTCATTTTCCAATCTCACTGAGATATTGATATGAAAATTTTAAACGCAGATTATTTAGGGAGTTGGGAAAAATCAATTGACATGCCTTTGACACAAAGGCCTGAATTTGCATTTATTGGCAGGAGTAATGTAGGCAAATCTTCGTTAATCAACATGCTAACAGACCGCAAGGAATTGGCCCGAACAAGCTCCAAACCGGGGAAAACCCAAACCTTAAACTTATATTTAATCAATGGAACCCTTCAAATCTGTGATTTACCGGGATATGGTTATGCCAAGGTTTCTAAAGGCGATAGACTGAAATTCAGTAAAATGATCCAGTACTATCTAAAGATGAGGCCCAATTTATTCTGTTTATTTATTTTGGTGGATTTACGCATTCCTCCACAAATTATCGACATTGAATTCATCAATGATGCTGGCGAAAACGAAATACCCATTGTTTTGGTTGGAACTAAAAGTGACAAGCTCAAAGCAGAGGAAATAGAAGAAAAAATCGCACTTCTAAAAGAAAAATTAGAAGAAACGTGGGAGGAGATGCCCCCGTTTATAATAAGTTCGGCCAATACCCAAGTCGGCAAAACCGAAATTTGGGATGTCATTCAAAAGGCAGCAGCAGGTTAACCCCACAGAAACCGGTACGACGAATTTATAAGTTCTTGCATCGGAATTTTTTGATGGTCTAACGGATATTTCTCCATAAACATCGATTTCATGTAGTCAATTCGAATGGAAGATTTGGCACTGCGTTGATTCAAAGCCGCTACTGCACACAACCATTCTATGGCCAATACATTTTTGGTATTTTCCATTACCTTGTGCAATTTGGTTGCCGCATTGGCACCCATAGAAACATGGTCTTCTTGGCCGTTGCTACTCACAATGCTGTCGATGCTTGCCGGAGTGCAATACTGTTTATTTTGACTCACCAAAGATGCCGCAGTGTATTGAGCTATCATATAACCACTATCCACTCCTGCATCTGCCGCCAAATATGGGGTCAATCTGCGCTGACCACTCACCAACAAATAAATGCGGCGTTCCGAAATATTTGCCAATTCAGAAATGGCCATGGCGGCATAATCTAACGTTAATGCCAATGGTTGACCATGGAAATTGCCACCGCTCACCACCACCCCATCTTCTTCAAATACATTTGGATTGTCGGTTACGGAATTTAGTTCAACTTCCCATGTTTTAAAACAGTATTCTAAGGCATCTAAACTCGCGCCATGCACCTGTGGAATACAGCGAAAACTGTAGGGGTCTTGAACTTGTGATTTGGACAATTTGGCAATTTCTGAATCATGAAGTATTTCACGAATATCTTGCGCCACTTTAATTTGTCCTATATGCGGCCTTACCCTATGGATGGCTTCATGAAATGGCTCCAAACGGCAATCAAATCCATCGATACTGGCACCGCTGATTTCGGCCAATTTTTCTTGGATTTCTGTAATTTGCTCATACGCCTCGAGTGCATAGGCCAGCATAAACTGCGTGCCATTAATCAATGCCAGTGCTTCTTTTGGCGCCAATGTAATGGGTTCCAATCCATTGTTATTTAACCATTCTAAAGCCGAGATGCGATTTTCTCCTTGCCAAACATATCCTTTTCCAATAATTGGTAAAGCCATTTGAGCCAAGGGAGCCAAATCTCCTGATGCACCCAATGAGCCTTGATCCGTTACGTCAGGAACGACCTTATCGGATTGATTAAACATAAAAGCCAACCTCTCAAAAACAACAGGTCGAATGGCGGAATGTCCTTTGCTCATATTGAGTAATTTCAACCACATCATTTTCTTCACGATGGACGGTTTAACCCGTTGTCCAACCCCCGCAGCATGCGTAATCAGCAAGTTTTCTTGTAAGGCGGACAACTCCTTATTTGAAATAACCACATTTTGCAATGATCCGAAACCTGTGTTAACACCATATACTGGATTTGGGGAATTCTCCATGTACTGAGTTAAAAAGTCCACACTTTTTTGCATGTGTAAACGGGTTTCATCGGTAAGTATAACAGGCTGTTGCATGGCTTGCAATGCTTGTTTTAAAGTATAGGGCTTATTCATTAAAATCAAATTTGTCTGGATGTACTACGTTTTCTATTGACCTAAATTTCTGCTCTCCGGATTTCAAATTTCTGCATTGATATCCACGCATCATAAATTCATCTCTTCCAATGATATAGGCATAAGAAAAGTTCAATTTATTGGCATATTCGAGTTGTTTTTTAAGCTTTGCGGCGCTGGGATACACTTCATTTCTGATGCCCAATTCTCTGAGCCGGCGCGAAAGGGCTGTAGCCGTTGGCAAGTATTCATCTTCCATGGCACAGATTAAAGCCGTGGTGGTATTTTGAAATGAAGGAAAAATGCCGGCGGCTTCTAGGGTGTCGTAAATGCGGTCTAACCCGAATGAAACACCCACACCTGAAACATCTTTCAAACCAAACATTCCTGTTAAATTATCATAGCGGCCACCGCCTCCAATGCTGCCAATTTTAAAGTCTTCAGGAACGCGTTCGTCTGATGTTACCACTTCAAATACACAGCCGGTGTAATAACTCAATCCACGTGCAAGGGTTAAATCCAATTGTACGCCTCCATCATCCCCCAAAAACGAGAAAAGCTGCCTTAACTCATTCATTCCCAACATTAATGCGTCATTTTGAATGGGCTCATACGATGCCAAAGCTTCAAAAAGTTCAGAATTATTTGCATTTTGCGCCACATTCCATAGCCAATTCCAATGTGGAACGGAATGGCTTAAGCCTCTATTTTCCAATTCAGCCGCTACCCCATCTTGACCAATTTTATCGGCTTTATCAATGGCTACCATGAATGAGCTCCAATTTTCTTTGGAACCCAATACTGGCAAAAACGCATCTAAAATACCCCTATGATTTACCTTTACAGTAACCTTTAAATCCAATGACTTGAAAACTTCTAAATACATTTCAACCAATTCCGCTTCTGATATAATGGAATTGGCACCCACCACGTCAATGTCGCACTGCCAAAATTCTCTATACCGGCCTTTTTGTGGACGGTCGGCTCTCCAAACGGGTTGCATTTGATACCGTTTGAAAGGAAATTGAATTTTGTCGCGATTCATCACTACAAATCTGGCCAAAGGAACAGTTAAATCGTAACGCAATCCACGGTCTACAATTTTAGGAGTAAGGACTTTATAATCCACATTTGCAAGCAGTTGTGGATCTATTTTCGACAAATATTCGCCTGAATTTAAGACTTTAAAAAGCAACTGATCGCCTTCATCGCCGTATTTACCTTGTAAAGTTTTAAGATTTTCCAACGCTGGAGTTTCGATGGCGTCAAATCCATGTAATTGGAAAACGCGCTCCATTGTTGAAAGAATGAATTTGCGTTTTTGCATGGTTTCTACACCAAAATCTCTTGTACCCGAGGGCAACGAAGGTTTTTCCATGCTGCGAATTTAGGACTTATTTTCTAGGGTAGCCAACAGTCCGCTGTGGTAAATGAAAAGAAATTAATTTCCAGACAAAGCCCGAAGTTGCTCTTCTAGCTCGTCTTCAGCACCAGGAGTATAGCCTTGATGTGTATAAACAATTTTACCTTTTGAATCTACAATAAAGGTCATTGGAGGATTATTTACGTTCATTGCACGCGCCAAATCTTGATTCTGGTCTATGGCAATGGTATACGCCCAACCTTCACCCAATACTTTTGGTTTCACTTTTTTAACATTGCGGGCATCGTCGATGCTCACAGCCACCAATTCCATGTTGTATTTTTTGCTCCATTCTTCATAATGGGCATCGATGGCTTGAAGTTCTTTTATGCAGGGACCGCACCAAGTGGCCCAAAAGGAGATTACCGTGATTTTACCAGAATCGACCATGCTGCGAAAATCAACAGATTCACCATCAATGGTTTCTACCTTTATGGAAGGCACAGTTTCTTGAGCCGAAAGGGTGCTAACAAACAATAAAGACAGTGCGACAAGAAAAAATCCAGGTTTCATATATACAAATTTATTCATTTTGGGGGATGTTTGGCGGTTGTTTAGATGAAATGTTCAAATACCATGCCATAATTTGGATTATTTAGGTTCCCACAATTCAATTCGGTTGCCGTTGATGTCGTTAATCCATGCAAATTTTCCGTAATCGTAGTCTTCCATGGGTTTTACTTGCATTACTCCTTGACTTTCTAATTGGATTAATAGTGCATCCATGTTTTGCACGATGTAATTTATCATAAAGGGCTGATTGTTGTCACCAAAATAATCGCTGCTTCTTTTGAATACATTCCAAACGGTAAGTCCTTCGGTGGTCTTGTCATTTGCATCAATCCAAGGAAATGATTTACCCCATTCTTGGGCATCAAATCCGAGCATTTCGTTGTACCATTCGCGTGTTTCTTGGGCGTTGTCGCTTTTAAAAAAGACGCCGCCAATTCCAGTGATTTTTCCTTCCATGATTGTAGTTGCTTTACAAATATAAAGAAAATGGTCTATTCTCTTTGGATGGCTTTACTCTATAATTGGGGGTTTGAGACATCAGTCCCGATGTTTTTAGGATTAGTCAATAATTATTAACTTGGCCACTTTAATTTCATTGTTTCCTTCGGATAGTCGAATGCAATACACGCCACTTGTAAGATTGTCGCGGGAAAATGGAATTGTATGCCCCGAAATGTTTTTCACCTGCTTTAAAGTCTGTCCAAATGCGTTAAAAACTGTTAGGGTTGCATTTTGAAGATTGCCTGTTGTCTGCATGGTTGTTGAGGATACAAAAGGATTGGGAAAAATCGAAAAAACATCCTTGTTTGAACTTTCAATAGCATCTAAAGTGGTTTGTCCCGACTGAATGCATGTATTTGGGGCGCTTTCGTAGGCGTAATCTTTTACTGTAAAGGATGAGGATGTTGCCAGCACATCTATTCGTACCCAGCCATAGTAGGTGTCTGCCCCCACAATTAACTTTAGGGCTAAATATTTATTGGTTTCACCTACCCAGTAACCGCCGTTTGTTCCGAAAGCCAATGTGCCAGGGTTATTTGTATCATACCATGTTTTTAGAGAATCACAAATATTATAGGACGCAGACAATGCCCATGGTAAATGGACTCCACCAATTAAATTTCCTGAATAAGCGTTGTTGTTTTGCGGGGAACAAATCACACCCATTCCTGCACCATCAATAACACCGTAATGAATGACGAAATCAACAATGGTGTCATTGTTTAAATCTAAAGAATACGTTGCATTGGTTGTAGCGTCCGGGATATCGGTATATACAATTTGCGCGGTTAAACTGCCGTTGAAAAAACCCAATATCAAGAAGCACCATAAGGATGACCAATTTTTCAGAAACTCAATTTTAGTTTTCATTTTTTGTTATTGGGGTTATTGTGATACCGCTGCAAGTTGAATTGTAAATATAACACTGTTTTTGGAACGGTTCAGCTCAATAAGTTGGTTTTATCAATAAATATTCGGCTTAGACATTATTTCGTTTCTTCGGCTCTTACTTTTACAACTAGTAACAACCCACCCCGTCGGCCGTGGCATAATATGTTCGAGCGAAATATCTTGCGTAACGGCCGCCACCCCTCCGTCGGATGGGAATTTCATGGGGTCCATTTTTACCCTTTCTAGCAGAATAACCCAAGGCGAAATGAATTAATCGAGCATTTTCACCGCAATTATTTGTGCAATTTTATCAATGTTTCTTCGATGAATTTATTTTTAACTTTATAAGCGACAAATGTTTTATTTGAATCCGAATTTACAAAACTAAACCCTTTGCTTTTGAGCAGTCCTGTAAAAACGTCGATGTGGTTTAATTTAATATCTCCGCCAACGTCAGCTGCAAAAAAATACCCATCGTGAATTGATTTGGATCCATCGGGTAACAAAATTTCGATTCCAACTGCATTTGGAATGAATATCAAAGTTCCAATTGGTATTTTGGTTTTGTCAACTGCAATTGTTCTGTATGGAATCAATTTAAAACCATTTACACCGTCTCCAAATTTCCCTTTTGCTTTATACCAAAGAGCATATCGAATTCCTATATTCTTGTAATTTGAATATTTTTTACATTTTGAACAATCAACTTGTTCTGTTTTTGATTTTCCTCAATGGTTTAGTGTCAAGGGATTCCCAATGCTATCCGTAGTGTAAATAGTCCCTTCCACCGCTGCCTCACACCAATCGCATAATTCAATTTTAACGCCTATTGGTTTTTCATTTAGATCCTTAAGTTCTATTCCTGTTTTTGAATATTTTGCTTCATGAATATAGTATTGAGTTGCCCATAGTTCCATTTGGGGACAGTTTATTAAATCGTTCAAACTATCGGGCATCATAAATCCAAAACCGTTGTTGTCGAGTCGGTTAAGTTGAGATTGCAAAATAAAATTGCTATTGTCGATACCTTCAACTCCTGTTTGAGTCAGGTTGTGGAAGTCTTTCTTTTGTCCAAAAATATTGGTCGAAAACGCTAATAATGTCAAAAAAAGGAAGTTGATTTTCATATTTTGGTATGGATGTTAATAAAGAATCTCCGTTAACATGCTTTTAAACGAATATACATTAATTCTAATTTTGTTACTAGATGCCCAAAGCTCATTTATTCGTTGTTGGCGCATCTTAGCAATTCAGTTTCGTCCTAATCAATATTACCTGTGCTTTTTTGTCGATTGTGCATTTTACTAAACTTGTTTGTGGAAGTCGCGTTTTGTAGATGAATAATGTGATAAGTAATAAAACCCACCCCGTCGGCCGTGAATTAATATATTCAAATTAAACGCAATACGTAACGGCCGACACCCCTCCGGGGAGGGGAATTTCATGGGTACTATAGGGGATTATAGATAAAATGTCTGTGCATTTTATGCGAAAGTGGGATTTGAGATTTTTGGTTTGTGCAAATTTCAGTGATGTAATATGTGGTAATGGAAAAAACAGTAAATTCGTTTTTCTACACACTGAATCCATGCACTATTTAAAATTGAATCGAGCACATCTCCTTTTTTTGATACTCGTATTTTCCCTTTGGGGATGCAAAAAACATACATATTCCGCATGTTTTAACATGGATAAATCGACCATTTCAGTGGGTGATTCCGTTGTCCTTTCCAATTGTTCTAATTTTGATGGTGGATATACAGAATGCCTTTGGGATTTTGGTGATGGGAAAAGTGAATTTTCAAACGGAACAGATGTCATTAAACATCAATATAATACCCTTGGACAATTTGAAGTTAAACTGACCATTGGAGAAAAAGAGAATTCTTCGGTGGTGTCAAAAGCAATTATTGTGAAATAGAATGTTTGCACCTCCATTCATGAGATTGCTTTAAAACCAAAAACCAACACGTTTTGGGTGGCAACACGGTATTTCTCGGACCACATTCTTTGGACTTCAAAATTTCTAATTTATTAACTTTTCGCCATCGTAATGACCAATAGTTATAACTTTTGGTCATTATAATGACTTTTAGTTATATTTGTAGCGATGTTTTTGAGAACAATTGAGCAAAATTTGAAGAAAAAACTAAAGCCAGGAAAAGCGATAGTGTTAATTGGTGCGAGACAAGTTGGGAAAACAACGTTGATAAAATCAATCTTAAAAGATGTAGATCATCTTTTTTTAGATGCCGATGACCCTTCTATACGAGCCCTATTAACCAATCCCACTACTTCAGAATTGCGAAGTATTATCGGGAAGTACACGTACATTTTTATAGATGAAGCTCAACGGATTCCATCGATTGGTTTAACTTTAAAAATCATTACAGACCAATTTCCGCAGGTGCAGTTATTGGTAAGTGGATCATCAGCATTTGAACTAAACAATATAATTAATGAACCACTTACCGGAAGAAAGTGGGAATACGAACTGTATCCTTTGAGTTGGCAAGAATTTGAAAACAAATTAGGCTATGTAAACGCTGAACAACAATTGGAAGATAGATTATTGTATGGCTTTTATCCTGAGGTAATAAACAATCAAGGCGAAGAAAAAGAAACATTAAAAAATATCGTTAACAGTTATTTGTATAGGGACTTATTGGCATTTACGGAAATAAGAAAACCGGATTTTTTGGAAAAACTATTGCAAGCTTTGGCAATTCAAGTAGGAAGTGAAGTCAATTACAATGAATTAGCCCAATTGGTTGGGATCAACAAAGTAACCATCCAAAATTACTTAGATATATTAGAGCGTAGTTTTGTAATATTCCGTTTGCCCAGTTTTAGTCGCAATCTCCTGAATGAAATAAAACAAAATCGCAAAGTTTATTTCTATGATAATGGACTTCGAAATATGATTATTGGTAACTTTTCTCCGTTGGAATTACGTTCAGACAAAGGAGCATTGTGGGAGAATTTTTTAATGGCTGAGCGCAAAAAACAAAATAGCTACTATCAAACTTTTGCTAAAATGTATTTTTGGAGAACCAAGCAACAACAAGAAATTGATTACATTGAAGAAAAAGACGGCTCATTGCATGCTTTTGAATTTAAGTGGAAATCATTGGGGGCAAAATTGCCAACTACTTTTGGAAAGACATATGACTCCGATTTTACCATTATAAATCGCAGTAATTTTCGAGATTTCGTAAAATTTGACCATTAAAGTCAATGAAATGTTGAGAATTCAAATCCATCTTAAAGACATAAAGTTGTCTCTCAAAAATCAATACTTAAATTTTCAAGACCTACACATCCTTATATAGACAATTTCATTTTCCGCCACTCTTCCGGTGTCAAAATCTCTGAATTGGTTTCAATGAGAACTCCGTCTACCCCAGCTGCGTTGGCGCAATCTATGTCGCGCTGCCTATCGCCAATCATTAAACAATTGGCAGAGTTTAATTGATATCTATGCAACGCCTTTTCAATCATTAAACTGCCCGGTTTGCGGCAAAAACAGCGGCCTGAATAAGCTTCATGGTGGGGACAATAAAAAAATTCGGTAATGTGAAATTCTCTAAAAATGCATTCCCCGTTTACAAATTGGTGCATGGCCATCACTTCATTTTCAGAATAAAGTTGTTTGGCGAGTCCACCTTGGTTGGTTATAACGAATAGCAAGTATCCTTCGTCGAACCACAATTTCATTTTTTGGAGGATGGTGGGCAACAGCACAAATTCTGCCAACGACTTGGTGTAGTCACCGGGATCGTGATTAATAACTCCATCGCGGTCTAAAAACAGTGCTTTTTTCGAATTATGGGAGTGCATTATCCCTCAAAAATACACTTTTAATAATGAAAATTAGGAGAATGTCATGTTGAATAATGCAAATATGCAGACGTATACACCTCATTTTTTGCGACAAAAAAAACCTATTTTTGCCATCTCTTATGTCATCTACGCCAAAGTACCTCGTCATAATTCCAACCTACAATGAAATCGAAAACATTGAACGGATGATTCACACCGTGATGGCGTTAGAAAAAAACATTGATTTATTGGTGGTGGATGACAATTCACCAGACGGAACTGGAGATGTTGTAAAAAAACACTTTGCCACTTATCCTGAGTCCTTATATATTCTCGAAAGAAAAGAAAAAAACGGATTGGGCACGGCATATATCGCTGGATTTCATTGGGCATTAGACCGTGAATATGATTATATCTGTGAAATGGATTGCGACTTTTCTCATCCAGTAGACCAACTGCCAAAACTTATAGAAGTGTGCGAGAATGGCGCCGATGTATGTGTTGGTTCTAGGTATTATGGTGGTGTTGTAAACGTGGTAAACTGGCCAATGGGAAGGGTTTTAATGAGTTATTATGCCAGCAAATATGTACAGTTTGTAACTGGATTAGACATTGCTGATACCACTGCTGGATTTGTTTGTTACAAACGAAAAGTACTAGAAAGTATTGGCATAGACGATATTAAGTTCAGAGGGTATGCATTCCAAATTGAAATGAAATTCCGCACAAAACGCAAAGGTTTTATTCTGAAGGAGCATCCCATAATATTTACAGACAGAACTGCTGGCACTTCCAAAATGAGCACCAAAATATTCCGTGAAGCCTTATTTGGCGTTTTGGAATTAAAAATTAAAAGCATTTTCGGTAGGCTTTAATTTTTCTTCGAAAAGTCTGTAGTTTAACAATATAATGCCTGTGGCTTTTCTAGCCCAACTAGAGGCTGCACCGCATCTACATAATGTAAAAATAATTTCAAATTTTGTAACCGTCATTGTATTTTTTGTATTATTGGAACATGAAATTAAAAATTGTTTTAAGTGCATTGGTAGCAATCGCGGTTGCATCATGCGGTATTACACGTGAACGCGATGGTTTTGGCGGCGGATTTGGTTCCGGTAAAAAATGTGATAAAGAATGTGGAACTCCGAATTCAACAACTAAAGTTGAAGGAAATTCTACTGTTAAAGATTTAGCAGAAAGCTCTTTGAAAGTTGAAAACACTGCCATTGAAACCACTGCAGTTATAGCTACAGCAGAAGCCAAAGCGGAAATCAAAAAAGCAATTGCCGCAAAACAAACATTTGCTCAAAAAGTGGCCACTAAAATGGCAGTTAGAGCAGCCGCAAAATATGCACCGGCCAAAGTTAAAAAGGCAGTGGCAAAAAACAGTGGCGCTGGCAATTACGACGATGAAATCTTGATTGCAATTATATTGTGCTTTTTTACAGGTGTCTGGGGTATTCACCGTTTCTATTTAGGCTACAATCTTATTGGGTTAATCCAATTGCTCACATTGGGAGGTTGCGGAATTTGGTTCGTAATCGACTTTATACGGTTGATTATAGGTGATTTAGAAGCCAATACTGGGGATCCTTGGTCATTATAAGCATCATTTAAGGCAGTTAGATTAGACTTAAAACTTTTCTAAACTTTGCCAAAATACAAAGGCGTCAAACTACAATTTGGCGCCTTTTTTATTGTAAATTTGTTTAAATGAAAGTTTCTAATAAAGAAACCCGACGGAATATTCAATCAGGAATTATTCTTATAGTTCCGTTTATTCTCTGGATACTGCCGGCCAACTTTTTTGATACGGGACAAAGCATTTGTATCAGTAAACTTTTAATGGACAGAGATTGTCCAGGTTGTGGCATTACCAGGGCTGTGCAACATGCCATGCACGGTGAATTCACTTTGGCCTTTGGCTTCAATAAGGTTATAATTGTACTATTGCCCTTGTTTGTTTTTATCTATTTACGTCTGGCACGTGACACAATTAGACGGTTAAAAACAAGATTTAACCGCAATCAATGATTGGGATTTTAAAATAAATTGTACCTTTGCACCTCGATTTTCATGGATTCAGAACCTCGAAGTAATAATTTGAACAATGCGCGTTTACTTCAAACGACAGAACCGCGTGCACAAAGTGCAGACATTGGCTCAGCTAGAGTCAATGGAGGGTGTAGTATGGATTGATTTACAGAATCCCACTCCGGCTGAAATTAGCGATGTAGAAGCAAATTTTGAATTCAAATTCCAAAGTCGACAACAGCAAATCGAAATTGAAAGTTCCTCGCGGTATTTTGAAACCGATGATGAAATCATTGCAAACAGCAACTTTCTTCAATTTAATACAGAAGGCAACCATTTTTTATCGAATGCCGTTTCTTTTATCTTACAAGATGAAATTTTGTTTACCTATCGAGACTCCGATTTAACGGCTTTTTCCGATACGGTAAAAAAAATAAAAGGCAGCGGACGGTTCTTTCACTCCGGCAAACAAATTATGGCCACTTTGTTGGAAGTGGGAGTTGACAATGACGCCGATTTGTTGGAAAACATATCTAGGCAAGTAACTGAATTGTGGAAAGTCGTTGGTTTTGGAGGAAATCCAGACGAAGAACTCATCTTACGCATTTCTAGGGTACAAGAAATGACCATGGAAATCCGTCAGAATGCGGTCGATAAACAAAGGGTACTTTCAGCAATTTTAAAAAGCCGCGAATTTGAAGGTGAAGATTATGAGCGTCTGCGCATTGTAATTAAAGACATCAATTCGCTGATAGATCATGCCAATTTTACCTTTCAGCGACTTGAATACTTGCAAAATACATTTATGGGCCTTGTAAATATTGAGCAAAATAAAATCATCAAGATTTTTACGGTTGCCAGTGTTATTTTCATGCCTCCAACCTTAATTGCCAGTATTTACGGTACCAATTTTGAATTTATAGAAGTCTATAAATGGAAATATGGATTTTCTTTGGCCGTATTATTGATGATTCTTTCATCTTTAGGGACTTTGTATTTCTTCCGTCGTAAAAAATGGTTATAAACACCAAACTATCTTACTTTTTTATTGTTACCTATTGAAATGAAAGCATTGCTTTTTGGATTGTTATTTTTAAGCATCAAGCCAGACTTCATGGTTATTCGCAGTGAATACCGTGCAGCTCTCACATCCCCCAAACACATACAAACATTAAAGTCGAGCACAAAACCCCATATCCAAGATGCATTGTCTTTGGCTTATTATGCCACCGCAGTTGCTTTGGAAGCAAGGGAATCTTCGTGGGTGCCTACAAAAATAAAATTGGCCAATTCTGCCCATGACCTTTTGAACAAAGCCGTTACAAAAGACCCGAACTCAATAGAAATTCGTTTCTTACGTTTTAGTTTTCAAGCAAATACGCCTTCCATGCTTGGTTTACAAACGCATGTTACTGCCGATAAAACTTTTTTATTGGCCAACATACAAACATCACACCCCATGTGGGATGTGATGCATGCATATTATAAACAATGTTCTGCGTTTAGTACTACTGAGAAACAGCGCTTGAATCGTCTGTAATGGCTGCAATGCCGGGAAGTACTTTACCTTCAAAATATTCAAGCAATGCTCCACCACCGGTAGACACGTAACTTACTTGATTTTCAAATCCAAATTTATGCACTGCGGCAGCGCTATCTCCGCCACCAATTAAGCTAAAACTTCCGTTATCAGTGGCTTTTGCTACTGCTTCTGCAATGGTTTTGGTGCCATTTGCAAATGCATCCATTTCGAACACCCCCATTGGTCCATTCCACAAAATGGTTTTACTGTTTGCCACAACTTCTGAAAAAGCAGATTGCGCTTGTTTTCCAATATCCAATCCCATCCAACCTGATGGAATGTTTCCACTGGCTACATTTTGAGTGTTGGCATCTGCGGCGAAGGCATCGGCAATAACTGAGTCTTCTGGTAAATGAATTGACACTCCTTTTTCTTTTGCTCTTTCTAGTATTTCAATGCATGTATCCAAACGTTCCATTTCACACAAGGAGTTTCCAATTTCACCACCTTGAGCTTTGAAAAACGTGTAAGCCATCCCTCCACCAATAATAATGTGATCGGCTATATTCAATAAATTCTCTACAATCAGAATTTTATCTGAAACTTTTGCTCCTCCAACGATGGCGGTAAAAGGTCTTTCCGGATTTCCAACAACTTTTTGTGCATTTGCAACTTCTTGTCCCATTACATAACCAAAAGACTTTTTATCCGGAAAAAATTCGGCAATAATGGCGGTTGAGGCGTGTGCTCTATGTGCAGTTCCAAAAGCATCGTTCATATAAAATGTACCAAGTGATGCCAATTTCTTTGCAAACTCTTTGTCGCCTTTTTCTTCTTCTTTATAAAACCTTAAATTTTCAAGAAGCAATACTTCACCTGCTTTTAAGTTTGCCGCAAGATTAACGGCAGATTCGCCGATACAATCATCGGCAAATTGCACTTCTGTGCCCAACAATTCCGACAAATGTGCCAAAATATGCTTTAAAGAATACTTTTCTGTAGGCCCTTCTTTGGGTCTACCTAAATGACTCATAAGGATTACCGATCCACCATCACTCAAAATCTTCTGAATGGTAGGTACTACGGCGGTCATTCTAGAATCGTCGGTAATTTCAAATTTTTCGTTTAGGGGGACGTTAAAATCTACCCGAACGAGTACTTTTTCACCGTCGAAATTTTGTTGTTCAATTGCATTTTTCATATAAGATTATAAACTTTTAAGTAGTTGATTCATTCCTGTTTCCTTTGCTAAAATGGCGCTTAGAGATTCTATTTTCACCCGCTCTTGAATCATGGTGTCACGATGTCTAATCGTTACCATGCCATCACTTAAACTATCGTGATCTATGGTAACACAAAAAGGGGTTCCAATGGCATCCATTCTTCTGTAGCGTTTTCCAATGCTGTCTTTATCCTCAATAAAAACGTTGAAATCGCAACGTAAATCGTTGTATATCTGTTCTGCCAATTCTGGAAGTCCATCTTTTTTCACAAGGGGTAAAATGGCACATTTTATGGGGGCAATGGCAGGATGAAGCCTTAAGACCACCCTGGTATCTCCATCCACTTGTTCTTCTTGATAAGACTGGCACATGGTGAGTAAAAAGAGTCGATCTAAGCCTATGCTCGTTTCTACGACATACGGAATATAACTTTCATTGGTTTCGGCATCGAAGTACCTCAACTTTTTGCCACTAAATTCTTCGTGTTTTCCCAAATCAAAATCTGTCCGTGAGTGAATTCCTTCCACTTCTTTAAATCCGAAAGGAAAATCAAACTCAATGTCTACCGCAGCGTTTGCGTAATGGGCCAATTTCACATGGTCGTGAAAGCGGTATTTTTCGGCTGGAGTGCCAAGTGCTTTGTGCCAAGCAATGCGTTTTTCTTTCCAATATTCGTACCATTGCAATTCGGTACCCGGTTTACAGAAAAACTGCATTTCCATTTGTTCGAATTCCTTCATACGCATGATAAACTGACGGGCCACAATTTCATTTCGGAACGCTTTACCTGTTTGAGCAATACCAAAAGGCAGTTTTAGACGGCCTGTTTTTTGAACATTTAAATAATTCACAAAAATTCCTTGTGCTGTTTCAGGACGAAGATATAAGGCATCTTCTCCCCCATCGGCTGCACTCATTTGGGTAGAATACATGAGGTTAAACTGACGCACATCGGTCCAATTTTTTGAACCGCTAATGGGACAAACAATGCCTTCGTCTTCAATGAGTTTTTTGATAATTTCTAAATTCCCAGACTCTAAACCTTCCTTTAGAATTCCATCCATTTCATCGATTTTCGCTTGATATTCAACGACTCTTGGATTGGTATTTCGGTACATTTCAGCATCAAAAGTTTCACCAAATCGTTTGGCGGCTTTCTCTATTTCCTTGGCTATTTTTTGGCGGATTTTTTCTTGATGGTCTTCAATAAGCACATCGGCTCTGTAGCGTTTCTTACTGTCTTTATTGTCAATCATCGGGTCGTTAAATCCGTCGACGTGACCACTTGCTTTCCATATCTTCGGATGCATAAAGATGGCCGAATCCAAACCAACAATGTTTTGATTTAATCTGGTCATGGATAAATACCAAAATTGGCGCAAATTGTTGCGCAATTCCACCCCATTCTGACCGTAATCGTATACCGCAGCTAGCCCTCCATAGATGTCGCTACTTGGAAATACAAAACCGTATTCTTTGGCGTGTGAAACGATTTTATCAAATAGATTTATATCACTCATATTCTGGCGCAAAGATAGTTATTTTTAAATCTGTAGACCCAAAATGAACACTTCAACCCAGAATATGCACTAGAAAATCTTTTACGACCACAAATCCCTTTAAAATTGGGTGTTTCACTCACTTTGTTTCGGTCTCCATTTCGATGAAATATGCTTCCCTGTCCAAAGTGCGATTTCTTTAAGCTTTAAGCACTCATGACGAAATTTCAATGAATTATCTGGGTTGAAAAATTCACAAAGCATACAGAATGGTTGATATCTTAATGCCAATGTCTTAGATTTGAAAAACAATATGACACAAAACATAACACTACAAGAAATCATCATTGTCATATTTGCTTTTGTGCTTACTTTTTTGGGGGGGATAGGCTTGTCATCACTCATTTGGCGAAGGCGCAAAAAGCGCGTATTGCGCAATTTGGAAAAACTCATCACCACAGAACAGAAAGACTATACCGAATCTCCTGGAGATCCTACGGCCAAAGACATTGAAGAAGCATTTCGTACATTGTTCGTTGCCCGTAAACAAGAATTACAACGCTTACAACAATTGGAGAATTACCGCCGAGATTATATTGGCAACGTGGCACACGAGCTAAAAACTCCTCTTTTTTCAATTCAAGGATATATAGAAACCGTGCTTGATGAGCCAGAAATGGACCAGAAAACCCGTCAAAACTTTCTTAAAAAAGCAGATAAAAACGCCACACGGCTTGGACAAATTGTCAGTGATTTGGATTCTATCACAAAGTTTGAAAGTGGATTTTTAAGCATTGATTTAAATCCGTTTAACATGCTTGAATTGATTCATCAAGTTATGGAGGACATCGAAATTCAAGCGGCTCAGAAAGAAATAAGTTTATCCGTTCAAATAAAAACAGACTTCACCATTGTTTTGGGAGACCGTTCGAGAATACGTCAAGTATTGGTAAATTTAGGCTATAACTCCATTAAATATGGCAAACAAAAAGGCAGTACCCATTTCATCATTTACGATACAGGCGAAAAAATAATCGTAGAAGTTGCCGACAATGGCATTGGAATTCCCACCCAACATATTGGTCGCATTTTTGAGCGTTTTTATCGTGTTGATGCAGACCGTAACAGAGAAACAGGTGGAAGTGGATTGGGTTTAAGTATATGTAAACACATTATTGAAGCCCATGGCGAAACAATAAAAGTCATTAGCTCTGAAGGTGCTGGATCTTCATTTAGTTTTGCCCTACCGAAACACAAGTAATAAGCGATTTTCGCAAAAGGTTTTTACCATTTTTGCGCTTTTCGCAAATAATGTTGATATTTCGTTTCTTGGTGGCTGGTGTGATGGATTAAATTTGTAAGATGATGCAATGGCCCGACCAACACTCGTCTGATGAAACCCCTCCGTTTTTGGAAAAACTCAATCCCAGTCAGCGTTCAGCCGTTTTGCATACCGAAGGACCAGTTATGATTATTGCCGGTGCTGGCTCTGGCAAAACCCGTGTACTCACCTTCCGCATTGCGCATATTCTTCATAAAGGAACAGACGCATTTAACATATTGTCGCTTACATTCACCAATAAAGCCGCCAAAGAAATGCGGAACCGCATTGAAAAACTGGTAGGCAATGAAGCAAAAAACGTGTGGATGGGAACATTTCACAGTGTCTTTGCCCGTATTTTAAGACAAGAGGCTGACAAGTTGGGCTACCCAAAAACATTTACCATTTACGACACCGAAGACAGTAAAAGTCTAATTAAAAGCATCATAAAAGAACTCAATTTAGACGACAAAGTTTACAAAGCCAATCTCGTTTTGGGTCGTATCAGTTTGTCTAAAAACAACCTACTTACTGCAGCCGCTTACGCCAACAACGCTGAATTAACCAATTCAGATAAGGCCGCAAACAGACCACTTTTTGGTGAAATCTTTAAAACCTACACCGAACGTTGTTTTAAAGCTGGGGCAATGGATTTTGATGACATTCTGGTTAATACGTACAAACTTTTAGATACAAACCCAGAAGTATTAAACAAGTGGCAACATAAATTCAAATACATCATGGTCGATGAGTATCAGGACACCAATCAGGTGCAATACATGATTACCAAAAAATTGGCCGCAGTAAATCAAAATATCTGCGTGGTGGGTGACGATGCCCAAAGTATTTACGCATTCCGTGGTGCCAATATTCAAAATATTCTGAATTACGAACGCGATTATCCTGATGTAGCGGTGTTTAAACTCGAACAAAATTACCGCAGCACCAAAAACATCGTTAATGCAGCGTCTAGTTTAATAGGACACAATAAGAACCAACTAAAAAAGGATATTTGGACTTCCAATGAAGATGGCGACAAAATAAAAGTCGTCCGCAATCCATCCGACAATGATGAAGGACGCAAAGTGGCATCCTTGATATTTGAAGACAAACACAGTTTGCACCTTCCAAACAAAGCATTTGCGATTTTATACCGCACAAATGCCCAAAGCAGGGCAATGGAAGAATCCTTGCGACGCCAAAATATCGATTACAAAATATATGGCGGCGTTAGTTTTTATTCGCGGAAAGAAATCAAGGATTTATTGGCCTATTTAAGGGTCATTATTAATCCCAACGACGAAGAAGCCTTAAAACGCATTATAAATTATCCCGCACGCGGCATTGGCGCTACCACCTTAACAAGATTGGCGTATTTGGCAACCACTCAAAATATTGGGATTTGGGAAGTGATATCCCGTGCAAATGAATTTCCAGATATTTCTTCGGCTGCTTCAAAACTCTCTCATTTTGCAATGATGATTGTCGGCTTTAGAGGCGGGTTAGCCACTAAAAATGCGTATGAATTGGCAACAGAAGTTTCCAAAAGTACAGGTTTAATGAAAACCCTTTACGAAGACAAATCCATAGAAGGCATTTCACGATATGAAAATACCACAGAATTACTAAATTCAATTCAAGAGTTTGTAGAAGACGACGAAAGTGAAGACGAAAAAACATTGGCAAATTTCTTGGAAAAAGTGGCGCTTTACACTGACGACGACAAAGAAAAAGACCCAAATAGAGACTGTGTTTCCCTAATGACCATTCACGCTTCCAAAGGATTGGAATTTCCTGTAGTACATATAGTAGGAATGGAAGAGAACTTATTTCCCTCACAAATGGCGTTGATGAACCGCAATGAGTTGGAAGAAGAACGTAGACTATTTTATGTGGCCATTACCCGGGCCGAGCAAAAATTGTATTTAAGTTTTGCAACAAGTCGCTTTAAACATGGAAATTTATTGCATTGCGAACCCTCGCGTTTTTTAGGGGAAATTGAATCTTCGTATTTAGATATGAGTTTATCATCCATGCAAAAACCAAGTCAATTTCAGGGAAATTCACCCAATCCGGTTGTATTCAAAAGTGAGCCGACACAAAACACCCGAATCTTCACGACACAAAAACCGTCGGTTCCATTGCCACCCGAAGATCCAAATTTTGTGGCCGCTGATATATCAGAATTGAAAAATGGAGATGCGGTCCAACATCAACGATTTGGCAAAGGCATCGTTGTAATGATAGAAGGACAGGGCGACAGTCGGAAAGCCCAAGTAAATTTTGAACAGATTGGAATGAAAACGTTGGTATTGAAATTTGCCAAAATGCGAATACTTTAATTTCTATGTTTGGTATAAAATTGGGGGTTTTGCAATTATTTTATTGAATAAAAATCCAACAGTTTGATTCTAAGTATTTGATACTGGATATAAATGTTACTAAAAGTGACAAAAATGCGACGTAAATAGTATTAAATTCGATATAAATCGAATTTTTAAGTACATTTGAAAATTAAAATCAAACTTTAAAACCATTTATGAGACCAGTAGCAAAAACCATATTAAATTTAACGGCCATTGCGGTTGTAACATTTGGATTAATCCAATGTGGAGGACAAAGAGTTGTTTACTCAAACGATATTTTCACCACACTTACAGCTCCCGAAGAAGGTGGTGTAAACTTTACACAATTAACCAAAGAAAGTGACATTGTAAAGGGTCCAGAAACGAGGATAAATATTGAGTCTATCCAAAATGGCAATACCATACAACGCACCGAATTTTTGATGTGGAATACGGCTACATTCTTGAGCCTTTCCCCAGACGGTAAAAATTTCACTTTTTTAGGAAGCAACAACAATTCAAACAATTTATACATTCGTTCTACTGAGGGTGGAGCTGCAGCGGTGCAGCGTACGTTTAGAAATGACGTATTCGATTTTTCTTATTCTAAAGATGGTCGTTACTTGGCGTTTTCAGACCGTGTTGGTGTAGGTAGTTCAGCAAACAACAACATTTATATGATTGATGTTGAAAAAGGATCTGCAGTAAGACAGATTGCTGCGGCAAATGAAGATGAAGTAAATCCAGAATTTTCTGATGATGGGGGACGTTTATTCTACTCTAAAGAATCAGCAGGAAATTATTCTCTTTGGAGCGTAGATTTCAAATCTGGTTTAATGACACAATATTCTGAAGGATTTAACCCTTCGGTTGTGCCAAATACCAATTCAAGACAAATGTTTGTAACCCGCAGGGTTAAAAACTCATTCCGTACTGAAATTTGGAAAATCGATATCGAAACAGGTGCTGAAACGCAATACATTACTGATTCACGCAGGTCTTTTTCAAGTCCTAAAGTAAGTCCTAACGGTAAATACATTATTTGCACCGGTTCAACTCCAAAATCTGTGGCTAGACCAACAAACTTAGACATCTTCATGTTTAAAATAGATGGAACACGTGAAACCCAATTGACTTTTCACCCAGGAACAGATGCTTCTGCAGTTTGGTCACCCGATGGAAATTCGATTTATTTCATCAGTTCAAGAGGTAGCTTGACAAATACATACAGTGTTTGGAGAATGAATGTGGAACAATTCTTTGAAGACACCCCAAGTAAAAAGTAATTTTTATAATTTACGATTTATGAAAAAAACAGTAGCGATCATTGCATGTGCTTTTATCTCACAATATAGCACAGCACAATGGGCTGGATCCTCTAGCGATGCAGGAAGCTCGAAACAGGCACCCATTCAACAACAAAAAAGTGGGGGTAATGGGAAATTCACCATGGGTTTTCCTATCCGTGCCACAATTGTATCTGCTATATTAGATGAAACTGATTATTCATTAACCGATGTTCCCATTAATGGAGTTATGGTAGAAGAAGGAGCTAAATGGGGATTAATGATGGCTATTTCTAAACCCGTAACTGCAAATCCGAACCTAGAATTGGGAATTGAATTTGGCTTGTCGTATGGTTTTCAAACTCTAAAATACCAAACCTATAGCACATGGAGCGGTACATTGTTCGAAGAAGAAAACCAAGTAGATTGTTACCACTTCGGAACGGGTTTAACCATTCAATACAACTTCCCAATGACCGACAATTCTAATTTTTATGTTAAAGCAATACTGGGTCCTGGTTTTTTAAATGTAACCGACGAGAATTACGATAGCTATTTGGAATCCGATTATGTTACCACATTTTACGGCGGTGGTGTTTTGGGGGTTGAGGGAAGTGGATTTTTTGCAGAAGCTGGTTTAACGTCTGTTGGATTTTTCAGAGTTGGCCTAAAACTTTAACCAAGAAGGGCATATTGCCCACATATGAAATTTTATTTTTTGGTTTCGGGGGATGTTTATTCGTTTATGAATGAACATTTTTGATACCATAATATTCTAAAATTCAGATATTTATTGTATATTTGCAACCCCGTTTGGAGAATCGGGGCATTCCACGAGATGGGGTGTATATAAAAAAAAGACAAAATGGCAACAAAAATTAGATTACAGAGACATGGTAGAAAGAGAAGAGCTTTTTATCATATCGTAGTGGCAGATGCGCGTGCTCCAAGAGATGGCCGTTTCATTGAAAAAATTGGAACCTACAATCCCGTAAGCAACCCTGCAACGATTCACTTAGACGTCGCTAAAGCGACCCAATGGCTTTTAGCTGGTGCTGAACCAACAGACACCGTAAAAGCAATTCTTTCCTACAAAGGAGCCAACTACAAGAAACACTTACAAGTAGGTGTACTTAAAGGCGCCATTACCCAAGAACAAGCAGACCAAAAATTTGCAGCTTGGGCCGCTGAAAAAGAAGGTTTAATCCAAGCAAAACGCGACGGATTGTCAGCAGCAGATGCTCAAAAACGTGCCGATGCTTTCAAAGCAGAAGTAAAACGTAAAGACGATATTGCAGCTAAAATCATCGCTAAAGCAGCGGCTGAAGAAGCAGCAAACGCACCTGCAGTAGAAGAAACAACAGAAGAAAGCACTGAAGAAGGAAACGTAGATTCAGAAGCTACTACCGAAGAAGCTACCACCGAAGAGGCTCCTTCTGAAGAAACTTCAGCTGAATAATCAATGAATCTTTTGCCACCCAAACTCCATTTGATTGGGAAAATTGTTTCCAAACACGGATACAAAGGCAATGTTATAGTTCGTTGGGATGATGAAGACCTCATCCCAGAAATTGGGGATACCCTTTTTGTCATTATCGACGGAATTGGTGTCCCCTTTTTAATTGAAGAACAAAATTCTACCCAAGAAATATTAACGCTACACACCGTTAACAACGAAACCTTTGCCCAAGAATTGGTTCATTGTGAAGTCGCCATTGAAGCCGATTTCGTTGAAGAAACCAACGATTTTTCTTTCGTTGGATTTACCATTTTCAATGCTCAAAATGAATCCATTGGCAAAATCACATCCATAGAAGCTTATCCCGGCCAACTCATGATAACCGTTTCTAGTGAAAATCGTGACTTCTTGATTCCCTATGTTGAAACATGGATTCGCGATGTGAATGAAAATTCCCGAACTTTGACCATGGATTTACCAGATGGCATCATAGATCCAGAAAATCATGAGGATTGACATCATATCTGCCGTTCCCGAATTATTGCATAGTCCACTGCAACACAGTATCCCCAAAAGAGCTGTCGAAAAAGGACTCGCAACCATTGTAGTGCACAACCTGCACGATTATGGCATCGGAAAATACAAACAAATAGACGATTATCCTTTTGGTGGTGGCGCTGGTATGGTGCTCATGCCCGAACCACTGGCAGCCTGTTTGGAATCCCTCATAAAAGAAAGAACCTATCAACACATCATATATACAAGTCCCGATGGACAAACCTATTCTCAAGCTAAAGCAAATCACCTGTCTACCCTTGAGAATATTATCTTGATTTGTGGTCATTATAAAGGAATAGACCACCGTATTCGTGAAAAATATGTTACAATGGAAATATCAATGGGCGATTTTGTACTCAGTGGTGGCGAAATTGTGGCCGCTGCCATAACAGACTCCATTGTACGATTACTGCCCGGCGTTTTGGGCAATGAAGAATCTGCATTAAATGATTCATTTCAAGATAACTTATTGGCACCTCCCCTGTATACTCGTCCAGAAGAATTTCAATCTATGAAAGTTCCCGAGATTTTACTGAGTGGAAACCACGCAAAAATTGCAGAATGGCGCTTTGACCAATCCATTGAAAGAACAAAAAATTTACGACCCGATATTTTAGACCCTGAAGCATGAAATTAAATCTAACCAGACCTTTGGTAGTCTTTGACTTAGAAACCACTGGACTAAACATCACCCACGACAGAATTGTTGAAATTTGCATGCTCAAAGTCTATCCCAATGCGGACGAAGAACTGCGCACCTACCGCATAAATCCCACCATCCCCATTCCAAAAGTAGTGAGTGAAATTCATGGAATTTATGATGCCGATGTGGCCGATAAACCAAGTTTTAAGCAACTGGCACCAGAAATTTATCAGTTTTTACAGCAGTGTGATTTTGGTGGATTCAATTCTAACAAATTTGATTTTCCATTGTTGGTAGAAGAATTCTACCGTGCAGGGGTTGAATTTGACATCGACAATCGGAAATTTGTAGATGCACAACGCATTTTCCACGTAAAAGAACCCCGAAACTTATCGGCGGCATACAAGTTTTACTGCGATCAAACTCTCGAAAACGCACATTCTGCCGAGGCCGACGCCCTGGCTACATGGGCAATTATTAAAGCTCAAATAGAGAAATATTCAGACATCCCCCAAGAAATGAAAGGACTCCATGAGTTTAGCGGCCAAAATCATTTTGTTGACCTTGCAGGGAGATTTGTATATAATGAAAAAAAAGAAGCCGTTTTTAATTTCGGAAAACACAAAGGCAAACCTTTAACACAAGTGTTGCAGCAGGAACCAAGTTATTATTCTTGGATGATGGATGGGGATTTCCCTCGTCAAACAAAACAAGTTCTTACGAGAATTCGCCTGAGTTTAATGAACAAATGAGCCAAAAACAGGTCATACAAATCATACAAGAAACCGATGACTGGGTGGTCATTAACAAACCTCCTTTTGTGCCTTCACTGCCAGAACGCGGTAAATACACCGCCGAGCCAGTAATGGAATGGAGCCGCAAACGTTGGCCTGACAGCATTTTATGTCACCGCATTGACCGTGAAACATCAGGAGCGTTACTCATTGCGAAAAATGCAGAAACATTTAGACATATTGCCATTCAGTTTGAAAAGAGAACCATTTTCAAACGATATCACGCAATTGCCGATGGAAGGGTTCAGTTCGACAATCTCGAAGTGGACTTGCCGATCAACACTGAAATTATAGGCAAAATTCGCATCGACCGCGTCTTTGGAAAACCCGCCCAAACTACTTTCAATACCATCAAAGAATACCGTCATTTCACTTTGATTTCCTGTATCCCACGTACTGGTCGATTGCACCAAATAAGGGTACATTTGGCTTCACAAAATGCGAAAATCGCGGGTGATACCTTATATCGAAGCACCATTCCAACCCTTAGCACCATCAAAAGGAAAGTTTCTGGCGAAGACACTGCTCTCATCTCTCGTTTTGCCTTGCATGCGCGCGAATTGACGTTTCAAGATTTATCGGGAAATACCATTAATGTGGTTGCAGAATACCCCAAAGATTTTGCCGTATTCCTGAAGTTGTTAGAAAAATATGATTTAATTGAAGGATGATATCGCCAGATCTATTATTTTACAAGTTTAAACCTTGGAAAAAAGCGTTCATCACTGCCGTTCAACGCATAAAATCGAATCCCCCAAAAGATTTAGATCAACAATTTGAGCGCTTGCACGATACTGTTTTTGAAAAAATCGATTGTCTCGAATGCGCCAACTGCTGCAAAACCACAAGTCCGATGTTTTTTGAAAAAGACATTGATCGACTTTCCAAAGCATTGGGCATGAAAACGTCGGCTTTTGTAAGTGAATATCTAGTTCGTGATAAAGATGACATCTATGGCCTAAAGTCAACCCCTTGCCCATTTTTGGGTTCCGATAATTATTGTTCTGTTTACGACGATCGTCCCAAAGCTTGCCGAGAATATCCGCACACCAATCACCGTAAAATGCACACTCACTTGCATTTATTAGAAAAAAACGCCATAATTTGTCCTGCGGTTTACGAAATATCGCAAAAAATCGCCAAAATTGAACCGATTTAATGGCGTACGCCAAAAACGAATCATTTATATTTGTAAAAATTGCACATGAAAATTATTTTTTGGACCTTATCGATTTTAGCTTTTGGTTTGCCTCGCATAGGCATGAGTCAACACACAGAAAAAGAATTAAAAAAACACGAAGAGGCGAAAATAAAATCCCTTAAAAGGAACAGAGCAATCGTCAGTTTGGATACCTTGTTCTATAAAGGGAACCCGATTTGTTTGTACAATGTGGAATCTACTTTTATGGGTACCGTGATGAAAGGCACGGTAAAAAACATGGATAGTACCGAAGCGATTTGGACTCGTTTTGTGTCCAATCAAGAAATGCCAAATGTGCGGAATTTGTCGTATTTCGAGTTCATTTTTGTGGGTTCAGGTAGAAAAGCGTATGTCCCAAATACCTTAGGAGGTTCATTTGAAAAAACGATTGCAACAGAGGGGCTTTTTAAAGATGGGTTTTTGAATCCTGCTGGTGAAGAGAAACTGGTAGCACAAAATCCACAGCCGACATTTGACGGCAGTACTGTGGTGGTAGTGCAAGGGAATGGACGCACGCAGGTAATTCAGCCGAATGTAGGTCAAAACAATTCACCGTTGGTGCAACGCAACCGTTTTGGAACGATTCAAATTTCTGGAAACTTGATTAATCAGGATTTTAAGCAAGTGGGTAATATAAATAAGCGCATAGAAGCAAAAGAAGGAACCATTTTTACGTATTACCAGGTAAGTCTTCCCAACGGGACGGACGTAGCAACGGCTATTGCTAGGGGAGCAACATCGCATGAATACACGGTTACAACATTTAAAGACAACCGTACTTTCACGGTGAATTCATCCATTGGCAAAGACGAGTTTGATGTTGCGAAGTTTTTGATAGATAATGGGTATTTATAGGTTATTGAATTACAATTTCATTCGTAGAGTCGCGATTAATCGCGTCCCTACGAAATAAATTTTGCATAGACTGGCAAGACCTCCCCGTCAGCCGAGATAAATTTTTTTCAGTTTGAAGTATAATTTTACGGCTGACACCCCTCCGCGGGCAGAGGGGAGATTTATATTCTGGAAATATTTAAATTGGGGGTCAGGGATTGTGCAGAAGAAGCCGGGGCTTCGAGTGCCTCAGCCACCTGTAGTGTGCAGTGACCTTAAATGGTGCAGATAATTCAGAATTGTTCAATGGATAACCTCAAAGCAGGTCACTGCATTTCGACTCTCTTTGATTGCTCAATGACCGCGACGAAGGAGTCGAAGTGCCGGTTTTATTTGCAGAAACTGCAAATAATTTTAATTAAAATGAGTTTTTCCACATCATGCTTTCTACGGGACGGTTGGGTTGGCCGCTGTATTTTGCATTCTTTTTGGCGTTGTAAGGCACCAAAATTTCGCCATCAACAGGGAAATAGATTAATTGTCCGATGGGCATGCCCGCATAAACGCGCACTGGCATTTTTACCGATATTTCCAAGGTCCAGTTTCCGCAAAATCCAACATCGCCTTTGCCTGCGGTGGCGTGAATGTCGATGCCAAGGCGCCCTGTGCTGCTTTTGCCCTCCAAAAATGGAACATGGGCATGCGTTTCTGTATATTCCAATGTAACGCCCAAATAAAGCATATCGGGCTGCAGAACAAATCCTTCCTCTCCTATTTCAAAATGCCGAATGGTATTGTGTTTTTTGGCATCCAACTCTTCGCTTTCGTATACGGCCAAATATTTACCCAAATGCACATCGTAACTGTTGCTGCCTAAATCGTGGCGGTTGTATGGCTCGATGATGATGCTGCCTTTTTCAATTTCCTCTAATATGCGCTTATCGGATAAAATCATGGCGCAAATATACACAGATATTGGATTTTATTTCCGCAGTGGGTTCTTCAATTTTGAAGGCCTAAAATCTCCAATTCGTTGAATAAAACTGATGCTGGGCAAGGGCAAATTGTACAAATTATTCACTTTTCGAACCTCTCCGTACGGACCATGTTCCAAATATTCACCTCCCCAATTCCCGAAATACATCAAGCCAAAAGACCAACTTTTATTGGAATTTTTAGTGCTGATTAAGCGAAATTGTACGTTTGCATAAATAGAATTTCTTGGCACCAAAATATCTTTGGGCTTCAATACAAATGGCGAGGTGAGCGGATTGCTTTCGTCTACCAACAGGCGTTGTCCCGCCGAGCCGTATACCCATTGATTTACCTGCGGCATGTTTTGCCTACCCGATGAGTACCACATTTCCCCTAACAGAAAAATGCGCTCGCTCAAGCGTTTGCATCCCCCAAACTGAAAAACCAAAGACCCTTCCGGCAAGCGATTTGTTGACAAATACCCCATGGCTAAAGTTGCGTGATTGTCTATGTTTCCAATGGTATATCCTCCGTAAATTAAATTGGCTCTTATAAAAACGTCGTTCTCAGAAATCAAACTAGATGTCAATACATCTCCCACAATCATGCGTTGATTTTTTGCTACTTCCACTGAATATTGCGGGGCGATATATGCGTAAAATGGCAGAACTAATCCACCCGCAAGAGTAATTTCGTCGGTTATTCCATACTGAATATCGTTTACCAATCCATTTAAATTTTGGTATTGTAGGGTGCGTTTTTCAACCGGAAAACCCGACTGCATAAACACATACCTTCCTCCAATTAGCACAATTTCAGTAGAATCGGGTGCAGTAGTATCGGGCACAATATTTCTTTCGGCCCAACCATTCAAGGCTAGGCTAAAAAATAGAACCATTAATACTACCCTATAAAACACGATACAAAAATATTTTAATTCTGTGGCTCTTGTACTTCAACTTTCCAACACTTAATGTGTGCATCGTCGCTGCAAGACACAAATTCGGTATCCGAGAGCCACAAAATTTCATTCACAGAGCTTTTATGCCCTTGTATCTTTGCTAGGTCTATCACTTTCAACAAGTTGAATTGCTCGTCCCACAACCTAATGCTTTTGTCCATGCTGCCACTTCCAAGCCATTTCCCGTTAGGACTAACACTCAAGGCATGAATGGTAAACCAATGGGCATCCACCACTTTTTTGACTTCATTTTCGGAATTCCATTGCCCAATTTTTGCGGAACGTCCGGCATAAATACACTGTTTGTTCCATTCCAACACACGAAATATGCTAGAATCATCGATTTTTTGTTTTTGGAGGATGTTTAATGCGGTGTCCATTTCCCAAACTACTCCTTCACTGCCGCAAATCAACACATTGCCCTTCTCCGTTAACGCAGCGTAACGCAAGGATTTGATTGAAAGTTGCACCATTTTCCGAATTTCTCCGGCATGAGACATGACACACAATTGCCCATCCCCCAAAAGAACAAACAGATTGCCACCGGGAACCGTTAAAATCCAAAATATGCCATGAGTTGCAATTTTTACCATTTTGGGGGATGTTTTTTTTTGCAAAAAATACAACTGACCAAATTGTGTTCCTGCTAAAATGGTATTTGAATGGGGCAAGTAAGAAACGGAATAAACAGCTTCTGGTATTTGAGCAAACAGCACACCGGTGGTGGATTCTGATGATTCCCAATGTACAATATAACCATCAGAACCGGCGGAGAAAAAACCACCTTTGCCATCCAAACACATGCAATAAACCGACTGTTTATGTCCGGTAAAGGTGTTCTTCAGTAAAACCGTTATTTTTGCGCTCATGGGTGTGGTAAAATCGTGGACTTCAGATTCGGGAGCCTCTTTGTGGCTGTGGAAATCCACTCCGTTGTCCGTCCAAAATTACGACATTTTCAGCACCCACAAAAAAGGCCGTGAAAAAGAACGTGAGTTAATATCGGGTTTCAACACCTACCTACATCCCTCAAAAACTATCGTAAAAGATGAATTCGGCAAGCCTTTTTTGGAGCCAACCGACATACATATAAACTACAGTCATGCCGGTGATTATTTGCTGTGGGGCGAGCACGAGCAATTTTCCATTGGAGTAGATTTGGAATCCAAACGACCTCAGCTAGAAAGAATAGCCACTAAATTTTGCTCGGAGCGCGAGCTCGATGAACTTTCAGGAGACCGATTGGAAGGTTTACTTGCCATTTGGACCTGCAAGGAAGCCATGTACAAGGCCTATGGAAAAAAGGAAGTAGATTATAGAGATCGATTTTACGTTTTGCCTTTTGAATTGAGAGAACAAGGCTGCATTCGTGCGCAATTTTTGTTGGAAACTGTCATAGATTTTGACATTGAATACCGCTGGGAAGAAGGCTATTTGGCCAGTTGGACTATTTTTAAACTATAAAGGCTTCATATAGATTTTGCGATTTTACCGTTAAATTTGTTGTATGAGAATTCTTTTAATTGCTTTGTTTTTGGTTTTTGGCCAGCCGGTATTTGCACAATCCGGCGATGACACTTCAATTGACATCAGTAAAATTCCAACTAAAAGACACGGTGTAAAAAAGGGAGAAAGTTTTGTGAGTATCGCAAAAAATTATGGCATGAATGTCTCGATGTTGCGAAAATTGAATCCTGGTGTGAAGGTCTTAAAACCCGGAATGGGATTGATGGTCATTCCAAGAGGGACGGTCATAAAGGGAGTAAATGGCAACGGAGACACCAGCTTAATTGGTGGAATTGAAAGGTATCATAAAGTTGAATCGGGAGAAAGTTTTTTAAGTATTGCCAATAAATACAACATTACGGTATCGGTATTGCGCAAATTGAATCCTCGGGTTAAAACACTGAAATCAGGGATAAATTTAAAGGTTATTGACCGAAGAGTAGTGGAAGGTGACAAAGAAGAAGGAATAAATGAACTGCCCATTTTAGAAGATGAAATGTCTGGTGACGAACAACCCATGGTAGAAAATGTTACTCCATTAGATCCGTTTGAAAATCCTCCCGTTACGCCACAATTTCAAGGTGGACTAGTGGCTTGGCATCAATTTTTACAAAAGAATTTTGTAGAGCCACAACGCTGTAAAATTGCGAAAATTAAGGGGAAATCCATCATAAAGTTCACTGTAAAAACAGACGGAACCGCGAGTGGTTTTGTGGTTTTAGATGAGAACAAAAAATGCCCAGAATACACATACGAAGCCATCCGCATAATTAAAACTGCACCAAAATGGATACCCGGTAAAAATGAAGCTGGAGAATCCATTGATTCAAGGCACACGGTGTATTTTCCAAAACAGTGAAATGAATTTAGTTCTTGAGGCAAAATAAATCAGAACTCTATTTCTGCTAGTTTGAAATGGCTTGAGTGTTGAAAAAGTTTTTATGACCACTTCAAAACATCCCCCAAAACAAAGAGAGAAAATAGGCTGAATCTCTCAACAGGAACCTAAAAATAGCCTTTAAAATTGCGTATATTTGCATGTTATTATGGAATTCATCCGCAACTTTTGCATCATTGCACACATCGATCACGGGAAAAGCACATTGGCCGATCGTCTTTTGGAATACACCAAAACCATTGATAAACGGCACATGCAAGCGCAGTTATTGGACGATATGGATTTGGAGCGCGAGCGTGGAATTACCATTAAAAGCCATGCCATTCAGATGGATTATGAGCTAAACAACCAAAAATACATATTAAACCTGATTGATACTCCTGGTCACGTAGATTTTAGCTACGAGGTGAGTCGTTCTATTGCAGCATGTGAAGGTGCTCTTTTGATTGTAGATGCTGCTCAAGGTATTGAAGCTCAAACCATTTCAAATCTATTTATGGCATTGGAACATGGGTTAACCATTATTCCTGTTCTCAATAAAATAGATTTACCCGGAGCCATGCCCGAGGAAGTAAAAGACGAAATTGTGGAATTGTTGGGTTGTGAACGTGAAGAAATCATCCATGCCAGTGGAAAAACTGGAGTTGGGGTTTTTGATATTTTAGCAGCCATTATAGATCGTATTCCAGCGCCAAAAGGCGATCCAAATGCACCTACAAAAGCATTGATTTTTGATTCTGTATTCAATCCTTTCCGCGGAATTATTGCCTATTACCGTGTGATGGATGGCTCTATTAGTAAAGGACAGCATGTTAAGTTCATGAACACTGGCATGGATTATATTGCCGATGAAACAGGTGTTCTAAAATTAAATTTACTGCCCCGTGATTACGTTGGAGCAGGAAACGTAGGATATATCATTTCAGGCATTAAAGATGCCAAAGAAGTGAAAGTTGGTGATACCATTACCGACTTTAAAAATGCAGCGACCGTTGCTATTAACGGATTTGAAGACGTAAAACCGATGGTATTTGCAGGGATTTACCCAGTAGACACCGAAGATTTTGAAGAATTGCGGGAAGCCATGGGCAAACTACAACTCAACGATGCCAGCATTGTTTTTGAACCTGAAAGTTCTGCTGCATTGGGCTTTGGTTTCCGTTGTGGTTTCTTGGGGATGTTACACTTAGAAATCATTCAAGAACGTTTGGAAAGAGAGTTTGGTATGACGGTTATTACTACTGTACCGAACGTGAGTTATATTTGTTATACCACCAAAGGGGAAACATTGCCTGTTAACAATCCGAGCGATTTGCCTTCTCCAGACAAAATAGACTACGTAGAAGAACCTTATATCAGTGCCACCATCATCACCAAGTCAGATTGGGTTGGTCCTGTAATGAGTTTGTGTTTAGATAAACGTGGAATTCTAAAAAACCAAGTTTACCTGACCTCTGATCGTGTTGAGTTGTCGTTTGATATGCCTTTGGCTGAAATTGTATTTGACTTTTATGATCGTTTGAAGACCATTTCAAAAGGGTATGCGAGTTTTGATTACCACCCTATTGGATACAAAGAAAGCAAGTTGGTAAAAATGGATATTTTGTTGAATGCAAAACAAGTGGATGCCTTGAGTGCCATCATTCATAAGGACAATGCGTTCGATTTAGGGAAAAAGATTTGCAAAAAACTCAAAGATTTGATTCCAAAACAACAGTTCGAAATTGCAATTCAAGCAGCAATTGGAGCAAAAGTCATTGCCCGTGAAACCATCTCTGCCCTTCGTAAAGACGTGACTGCCAAATGTTATGGTGGTGACATTAGTCGTAAACGCAAATTATTAGAAAAGCAAAAAGAAGGTAAAAAGAAGATGCGTTCTGTTGGTAATGTGGACATTCCCCAAAGCGCCTTCATGGCTGTGTTAAAACTAAACGATTAAGTATCTTTGGAAGTAATGACTTCCAATCTTGAACTTAATAGACTTATATCACTTACATTTTTAAAGGGCATTGGTCCCATTTTAGCGAAATCGATGATACATCGGTTTGGCTCTGCCGAAGCTGTATTTCAAGCCAAAGAGCATGAACTTTTGAATATAGATGGACTTGGTCCAACGCATATATCTTTGATTAAACAGGTTTCGGAATCATTGTTTTTGCGCGCAGAAACAGAAATAGAATATTGCGAAAAACACAATATCAATATTATTCCATTTAGCAGTGCAGACTACCCCATTCGTTTAAAACAACTCATTGATAGTCCGGTATTGATTTATGTAAAAGGCAATGCCCAGTTGAATCATCCACGGACAGTATCTATTGTGGGAACGCGGAAGCCATCGGTACAGAGTTTACAAATGGTGCAACAAATAGTGGAACAATTGCAAACCTGTGGAATTCAGATTATCAGTGGCATGGCTTATGGTATAGATATTCAAGCACATAAATCCGCTCTTCAAAACGGATTGGAAACCATTGGCGTTATGGCCCACGGCTTGGACCAAATTTACCCGAGCAATCATCGGCAAACAGTAGAAGAAATGTTGCATAAAAATGGAAGCATCATCAGCGAAATGCCCATTAAAACTGCGTTGCACCCTGATTTGTTTCCCCGCAGAAATCGAATTGTGGCAGGAATGAGTGATGCTTTGATTGTGGTTGAAAGTAAATTAACTGGTGGAAGTATGGCCACGGCGCACATTGCACACAGTTACGACCGAGAGGTATTTGCCATCCCCTCACATCCCTACAAAAGCCCAGAAAATGGATGCAATGCGCTGATTAAACGAAACATTGCTCATTTAATTGAAGACGGAATGGACCTCATTCGCTGTATGAAATGGAGTCATGCTTTAAAAGAAGTTCCTACAAAACAAATTGAATTGTTCCCCAATCTAAATGAAGATGAAAAAAACCTATTGCACATCTTAACGGGCAAAAAACTGCACATCGACGAACTGCTAAATTACAGTGATATGCCATTGCATAGGCTAACACTCGGGCTATTGGAATTGGAATTAAAAGGAATATTGCAGGTATTACCGGGAAAGTATTACCAACGTATTTCTTAGCGTTTTTTGGTTTTCTGCTGACTGGCTTTCATGGCAGCTTCCATCCTCTTTTGAAAGTTGGATTTCACCACAGGCTTTTTGCGGCTTTCGCTAATTTGGGCATGCAATTTTTTATCGTCCACCATTTTACGGATAACGTATTGCTGACCAAAAGTAATCATGTTACTCACAAAATAATACCAAGTTAAACCGGAAGCATAATCGTTCAATACACCCAAAAAGATGATTGGCATAAAGTATCCAATCCACTTCATTTGTCCTGTAACACCAGAAATCTGATTGTTTAAATGGGTATAAATAAGGGTTGAAACGGTCATTAACAGGGTAAACAAACTCAAATGATCACCAAAAAATGGAATGGTAAATCCAAAATCTAAGATAGAATCATAACGACTTAAATCGTGAGACCATAGGAATGATTTTTGTCGCAGTTCAAATGCCACTGGAAAAAACTGAAACATGGCAAACAAAATGGGCAATTGTAACAACATCGGAACACAGCCGGACAGCGGACTTACACCCGCTTTTTTATAAAGAGCCATGTTATCTGCTTGTACTTTTTGCATGTCGCTGCCGTGTTTCTCCTTAATTTCATCGATTTCAGGCTTAAGGATACGCATTTTAGCAGTTGAAATGTAGGATTTATAAACCAAAGGCAACAAGAACATTTTGATGATGAAAGTCAGCATCATAATGATGATACCCATTTCACCGATTACATTGCCTAACATGGCAAAAACAGGAATTACAACTCCTCTATTTACCCAGCCAAAAATACCCCAACCCATTGGAATGATGCGTTCTAGTTCGGCATTTGCAACTCCTATATTGGTATTTTCTAATGTTTTATAGTGGTTTGGTCCAAAGTAAAAGCTAAAGTTTAGGTTTTTAGTTGGTTCACCTTTGTATTCTGAAAACAACTGAGCGGACATTTTTTTTATGTTGTGGGAATCTCTTTCATCGTGGAGACTCATGGAGATTTTTGCATCGCTCAAAATGTCTGACTGGCTTGCTAAAACGGCGGAGAAATACTGTTGTTTAAAGCCTACCCAATTGATTTTATTCTTGAGTGTCTCAGAAGTTTCTTCCGTTGAAGTAACACTAACTGGTTCTTCATTTGGCATTTTATAGACGATGGCAGAATTTTGCAAATCCCACTTCATGTCCTTTTCTTGTTTTTGAAGGACGGCATCCCAATTCAGTTTAAAATCGGAATTACCACGGCGAATGTAGTTGTCCATCCCTACAATATTCACAGAATAACCTACAACATATTGGCTAGACTTAAGGGTGTAGGTTTGTTCTATATAAGAGGTTGGTGACAGGCGCACAGCAAATTTGATAGAGCTGTCGGTTTGCGCAGCAACTTCCCAAAAGAAATCTTTGGAATTAAGAATTTTACCGTCGCGGTCGTTCCAAGACCAATTCATTTGATGTTTGTCTTTTTCTAATAGAATTAGGTCTGTTGAGTCGGCTCTTTTAAATTGGTTTAATTTAACAGATTGAATGGTACCGCCTTTGTTAGAGAAGGTAAGCGTCAGGTCTTTGTTTGTAATAAACGACGATTTTTCAGTTCCTTGGGTATACTGGGCCAATTCTTTGGTCACATTTTGGGCTAGTGAATCAATTTTAGCCGCAACAACGGAAGAGTCCGCGATTTTGGGGGATTCAACGATTGCCGACTTCAGTTTGGCTTTTTCCGCATCGACTTTGGCAAGGCTATCTTGCGTTTTGCGGATTTGGGCTTGTTGCTCTGGAGTAGGCGCTGTGTACCAGTAGTATCCTGTAAGGATTAAAAAAATAAGTGAAAAACCAATAATTGTATTGCGATCCATAATGGAGGTGCGAAGGTACGATAAAGGTGTGTAAACAAAAAGTGAAGAATATAGTGTCAAATATTATCAAAAATTGCATTAATTATAACGACTTCTACAATTATAATAACTATATTTGCACCCTGAAAATTCAAGATGGCGAATATTGGTAAAATTTCTCAAATCATTGGTCCAGTTGTAGATGTAAGCTTCAACGAAGTAGGATCACACCTTCCACAAATCTACAATGCCCTTGTGGTTACTAAAGAAAACGGTCAAAAGGTAGTATTAGAAGTTCAACAACACTTAGGCGAAAACATGGTTCGTACCATTGCGATGGACGGTACCGAGGGATTGCGTCGTGGTATAGAAGTGGTAGACAAAGAGTCTGCTATAACCATGCCAACTGGCGAAGCCATTCGCGGTAGATTGTTAAACGTAGTAGGTGAAGCCATTGATGGTATGAAAGCATTGGACAACCAAAACGGACGTCCAATTCACGCATCGGCTCCTACATTTGAAAACTTAAGTACAAACACTGAACCTTTGTATACAGGTATTAAAGTAATTGATTTACTTGAACCGTATGCAAAAGGGGGTAAAATTGGATTATTCGGTGGTGCTGGTGTGGGTAAAACCGTATTGATTATGGAACTCATCAACAACATCGCAAAAGCATATAGTGGTATGTCCGTATTTGCTGGAGTAGGTGAACGTACCCGTGAAGGAAACGATTTGTTGCGTGAGATGATTGAGTCTGGCGTTATTCGTTATGGCGAAGAATTCAAACACAGCATGGAAAATGGCGGTTGGGATTTGAACAAAGTAGACATGGATGAATTGGTGAAAAGTCAAGCAACCTTGGTATTTGGCCAAATGAACGAGCCTCCAGGAGCACGTGCTCGTGTGGCTTTGAGTGGATTAACAGTTGCTGAATATTTCCGTGATGGAGATGGTGAAGGTGCTGGTAAAGATATTCTTTTCTTTATTGACAATATATTCCGTTTTACACAAGCAGGTTCTGAGGTATCGGCTTTGTTGGGACGTATGCCAAGTGCTGTAGGATATCAACCAACATTGGCTACAGAAATGGGTTCTATGCAAGAGCGTATCACTTCTACTACACGTGGTTCTATCACTTCAGTTCAAGCCGTTTATGTACCTGCGGATGATTTAACAGATCCAGCGCCGGCTACAACATTTGCCCACTTAGATGCAACTACAGTATTAAACCGTAAAATTTCTGAATTGGGAATTTACCCAGCTGTGGATCCTTTGGATTCAACTAGCCGTATCTTAACTCCAGATGTTTTAGGTGCAGAACACTACGGTTGTGCTCAAAAAGTAAAACAATTATTACAAAGATATAAAGAGCTTCAAGACATCATTGCCATTTTGGGTATGGATGAATTGAGTGAAGAAGACAAATTGGTGGTTCACAGAGCACGTCGTGTTCAACGTTTCTTGTCACAACCTTTCCACGTTGCCGAACAATTTACCGGTTTAAAAGGAGTTCTTGTTGACATTAAAGATACCATCAAAGGATTCAATATGATTATGGATGGTGAAGTAGACCAATATCCAGAGGCAGCATTCAACTTAGTTGGAACCATTGAAGATGCCATTGAAAAAGGTAAGAAATTAATCGAAGAGTCAGCAGCCTAATATCTCTAAAGAATGCAAGTAGAAATTTTAACACCCGATAAAACCTTGTTCACAGGTACCGCTGAAATCATCACTTTTCCAGGTACCGACGGTAGTTTTCAAGTAAAAGAAAATCACGCTGCAATGATTAGCAGTTTGGTGAAAGGCATACTTGAAGTACAATCTGCCAATGAAACTGTAAAATTCGATATCAACGGTGGATTGGTAGAAGTTTTGTCAAATAAAGTCGTGGTGTTGGTTTAATAACACAAGCAATCTATTTTATATAAGGCCATCCTAAGGGGTGGCCTTTTTTTTGTACGAATAAACGTCCCTTGAAAAAAGAAGCCTTTCTTGGTATTTACTTTTTGAGGGATTTTAATAGGCTCATAAAATCAACAAGATTACAGATAGAGATTCAAGGAAACATGACAAAATTAAACAAATCAAAGTATCCATCTTGCAATCAATTGTGGTTGCAATACTAAAATTAAAGCAATGAATTCATCGGAATATTGGCAGCAAACCATTTGTAATGAGTTAAAAAATCATTTCAACACCCTATAAAAGCATATTTGAAAGACCCTCCGATATCTTGACAATTCTCAGTACCAAAAGTTGTTTTCAAGAAAGAGAGAATCGTGCTGCCATAATTTGCAGATTGATTTAAGTACTGATTTTAGTACAATCTACCGGTGAAACTACCCATACGAAATAAATGGAGAATGAGTGGATGTTTGGTGAAATAAACCCACCTAATCTAGATTTTGCAGGCCTCGGGGTTTATGTAAACAATATAATTGAAAAAACATCCCCCAAAATGTTCAACGTTTAAAAACATCCTTTCCACGATTCTTAAATGCTTTTGTTCAACGAAATACACCACAAGCTAAACAAATAAAATCTTCGTAAAAAAGTTTATAACACTACAAATCAATAATTTAATGTATTGCTTTCTATTTTGTTATACTTTTTGTTTGATTATTGAAATTGCTTTATTAAACAAAATAAATTGCATTATTCAAAAAGTAGTGTGATATTTGTTTAACGATTCGCTATGAACATTACACAAATGAACTTCGACCAAATGATGGAGCAAGAATTAGCCCCGCTAAGAAATTATGCATTATCGCTCACCCACGACATGGATGATACTAAAGATTTGGTACAAGACACCATCCTAAAAGCGTATCGATACAAAGACAAGTTCCAAGCTGGTACAAATTTAAGAGGTTGGTTATACACCATCCTTAAGAACTCTTTCATCAACAATTACCGTCGCGATCAAAAACGCAATACATTTTTAGATAGCACAGAAAACACTTTTTTCTTAGACATTCCAAGTCATAGAGTAGACAACGACGCTGAGTTGAAATTTATCCGCAGAGATTTAAATGAGGCCGTAGAAAACTTACCAATGGATTTGAAGATTACATTTAAGTTAAATGCAGATGGATTCAAATATCACGAGATATCTGAAGAGTTAAACATTCCTATTGGAACAGTTAAAACCAGAATATTCATTGCGCGCAGAATTTTAAGAGAAAAATTAAAAGACTATGCATTGGAATTTGGTTACTCGTCTCAGATGGCTTAATTTGGCGTGAATGAAATGGACCTATGTAGTATTAGATTTGGCAACCATCGCCGGTCCATTGTTCCTTTCATTCGATAAAAAAGTTGCTTTCTACAAGAAATACAAATCCCTATTCCCAAGTATTGCCATTGTTTCTTTTGCGTACCTTTTATGGGATATTTGGTTTACAACTGTAGGAATTTGGAAATTCAATCCGCCTTATTTGCTTGGTACTTACTTTGCCCAATTACCGATTGAAGAATATGGATTCTTTTTGGTGGTACCCTATGCCCTATTGTTCATTTATGAATGCTTGAAAATATACTTTCCAAAATATAATTTCATTCCGCAGATAGGTTACTATGTTGTAATGTTAATATGTGTTATTGCATTAATCACCTTTCACGACCGCTTATACACCACAGTCACATTTTTATTGTTACTGGCTACACTTGTAATACTGAGGATATTCTATTTCAAACAATCGCTCAAACACAGTGCGCATGTATTTCTAACATTTCTTATCAGTTTGATCCCTATGGGTATTGTGAACGGGATTTTAACCAGTAAACCGGTATTGATTTACAATAATTTAGAAAATTCTGCCATAAGGATAGGGACTATTCCTTTAGAAGACTTTTTTTACAACTTCTTGTACATTATTTGGGTAGTTTGTATATATGAGTGGTTGGAATATAAGAAAGCTACCAAATAGCCGGATCTTTTAAAGACAATTCCTTTGCTTTTTTCCTTTGGGATTTGGTTCCAGGAATTGGAATGTATTTCTCAGGGTATTTTTTCAAATCCAATAAGACCTTATTCAATTGAGTAGTTGTTTCCAACAAGGCCGTATAAAATTGCTCATCATAGATTAATTTCCCTACAGTGCCTTTGCCTTTATTGATTTCTGCAATTATTCTATTTCCACCTTTACTCAAACTATCGAGTTGTTTCATTGTTGAAGGCAAGTCTATTTCATTAAATCCATTTGAAAATTTTTCAAGATTCTTTAGAGTCACTGCGATACTTCGATTGTAGTTTTCCAACTGAGTTGAAAAAGACGAAACATTGGTAAGGGTTTGATTTACTGCATTTGCATTATTTTGTATGAGCTTATTGCTTTCATTCAATAAACGAGTAATACTATTAATTGCCAAGGGCAACTCAACCAATGCTTGATTTAATCCAGCACTATTAAAAAATTGATTCATTGTAGTAATCAAAGAATCAACTTTTGAAGCGAGAGGCATAATTTTCTCATTGATAGCCGAGAATTGATCACTTGAATAGAGTGCTTGAAGGGTATCGCCATCAACAGCATATTCAGAAGAGCGTCCTAAAACCAATCTAACCTTTCTACCTCCAAGAATTTCAGACTCAATTTTCATTTTGGTATCTTTGGGAATTTCCAAAGAAGACGCCAATTCAAAAATTGCTTGAATACTTTTACCATCGGGTGTAATGTCCAAACTCGTTAATTGTCCAACGCGTAAACCGTTAAACACGACACTGGTTCCAATACCCAAACCTTGCGTACTATCATAGAATACCACAAATTCTTGTCCACGTGTAAAAGGATTATCTTTTCCTCGCATAAAGTTATATCCCAAAATGAGAATGGTAATGGCCAAGGTTGTAAGCGCACCCACTTTAAATTCTTTGGATAGATCTTTAAATACCGACATTGTCTTCAAAATTACTGAATAAAATCGAAATCCGTGTAGAATCTCGACGGAAAAACAAAGTCAAAAAAAAAGGTCCCGGCAATTAAGCCGAGACCTTTTAATATTTGAAATCAACTAAATATTAATCTCTCACAACTAACTTCTTAACAGCTGTTTGGCCATTGTTAGTCATTCTTACAAAATAGATACCAGTACCTAAGTATGTCATATCCATTTCTTCAGTACCCATTCCACCTTTAACAGTTAGAGTTTTAACGGTAGCACCTACTGAATTAACCACTTCGATGTTCAAAGGTTGGTTGTTATTCAAGTTATAGCTAATGTTTACTTTACCCGTAGTTGGGTTAGGATTCAATCCTACTAAATCAGACAACTTCAATGTTTCGTTGCTCAAGTAAGTATTCTGACAATTTGGAGGATACTGTACATAAACTGTACGAGAAACTATTGCTGCTTCATTACCGCTAGGATCAGTTACAGATAAGTTGACGTAGTATACACCTACTGCATAAACGTTGACATTGTGGTTTACTACTTTAATCAACTTTTCTAAATCACTTGCTGAATAGTAGTTGTCTTTTACAATCAAACCACTAAGAGCCCAGAAAGGAACACCAACACAAGTTGATACTGGAGGAGCAGTTAACTGTGGAGCCAAACGATCCACAACTTTAACATAACGTCTCTTTGTAGTTTTATTACCGCTTGCATCAGATGCAGTGAAAGTCTCAACATAAGTACCTAATGTATATGGATCTACTTTACCAGATTTTACAGAACTTACTTGTGTAGGGCCATAATAGTTATCAGTAACAGTTACGCTACGTGAGCTATAAGGCTCGTTCACATCGTGAAGAATTGTATCATTGGTATTCAATTCAATATTTGGTGCGATGAAATCATCTACTATATAATTAATGATGAAACCATCTTCATCTGCTTTGTTCATTGATGGATCAGCAGAAGTATAAACGATAGGGTATGTAGCACGGCTTTGGTTGTTTACAACGCCATTATAACCAGGAGTTTTAGCAAGGAAGATATTTCCGTTACATATATCCAAAGCATAAATATCGTCAACAAAAGCACTGTTCAATTGAACATTGATAACCATACCGTTAGTAATACGCTTACCTAAACGGTAAATACCAGGTTTTTGAGTATCGCGAACTTTTACTAAACGAGTTGTTGTAGAGCTGTTACCTTGAGCATCTTTTACAGAATAAACAAGGGTATAATCTCCCACTTTAGAAGCGTCAACCATACCTGCAACTTTTACTGCAGAAGTTAAGTCACCATCAACCGCATCATTTGCAATTGCACCTGCATCAGTAAACGTTCCACACTGTTCAACGTTAACAGTATCATTTCCTTGTAAGCTCAATACTGGACCAGTTCTATCTAATACAACAATAATTGTACGAGATTTTGTGGCAGCTTTATTGCCAGAAGCGTCTGTCAAGTTGAAGTCGATGTTATAAACACCTGCTACTGAACAATCCAAATCTGAAGTCAACATTACACTGTTAGTCAAGTCACCTTCAGTTACATCAAAGGCAACATAAGTAGTTTTTACAACTTCGGCATAACAAGCACCAGAGTTAGCTGTACGTTCAACACGAACAGTGTCGCTACCTACTAAGGTAATTTGTGGAGCCATGTTGTCATTAGACAATTGAATTGCATAATCTTCAAACTCACCTACTTGGTTTACACCACATGGGCTGTTAGAGAAAGTACCATAAGAAGCACCTACACGCATTCTAGTTTTGCCTTCAAAACTTTTGCTCAAAGCAGGAACCGTAATAGTACCGGTTACACTCATAGAATTTACAGTACCAGTAGAAATTACTTCTTCGCCAGCATCATCGTAGTCACCATCAATATTCCAGTCAACCCATACTTTGTAGTTGATATCGTTTGAATTGGTTTTACGTGCGATGTACACTTCATAAGAAGCACCGTAGGTCATCTTCATTGGGAAACCATCTGTATAATCAGAATATGACTCTCCACCTTCAGTTACATTGTTTGCAAGGATAGTTCCTTTAGCATCTGTAACTTTAACAGTAGTGATTGCAATATCCTTACTAACCATATTGGTTAAAGGAATACAATAATCAACACAAACGATGTATTTATTTTTGATTACCTTTTTCTCGGTCAACGTTCTACCAGCAGTACCATTGTAAGCACTTAAGGTAAATGTATAAGCTCCACCTTGAGTAAACTCAATTTGTGGGTTTTGGCTTTTGTTGCTTGTTCCATTCACATATTTAAATGTTGTTGGGAAAATGCTCCATTCAAATACATCCGCATAATCAGATTTTGTAGTGAAGGTAACATCTTCTCCAATTACTGGACGAAGGTTGTTTGCAGAAAAGTCAACGATACCAGCTGATGTAGGATCGAAAACAGTGATATTTTTACATGCTGTATCGATACCAGTACAAGTTTGAGCAATCAAACAAATATTATATGTACCTGTAGTATATATAGCAGTAGATAAATTTTCAACATAACTTTCTGGATTTCCATCAACTTCCCAAATATAAATTGGAACGCCTTTGGTATTGACAGTTTTGTTCTCACACAAGAAGGTTACACCGGTTCCAACTGGATTGAATTCAGTTGTCCAATTTGCTTCAGGAGCGGTTGGAGTTTCCAAATCAGACTCCCAGTTCATGATAAACCCTTTGTCTACACCTGCACCATTGGTTTCGAAAGTGATATAACCAGCACCATTCTTAAGAACGATGGTTGCAGTATCCCACAAAATTTGATTGTTACCGTTGATACCATCTGCTGGAGTAACCAATTTACTTGGATCAGCCTGATCGGAATCATAGATTCTCAATTTGTCATTGGCATCAGCAAAAGCCAATTCTTTGAAAGTAATACGAATTTCTTTGGCACCACAAGGTAAAATTTGGAAATAGTCAATAGACGTTTTACGGTTATTGGCATAGTTACCAGTTGGACCTGCGTGGTCAAATAAACGACCATATCTAGTGGTTGCAACTTTTTGTGGACCTAAATAGTTGTCAAGTGTTGGTAAACACTCAATGTAACGATTTTTACAAACCGTAGTACTGTTACCTACACTGTTACCAGCTGTTAAACATACTTTGTGCCATCCAGCTTCAACCAAGCTGAATTTTGGATTTTGATTACTTGAAACATCATCTCCTATGCCTGTTGGTGAGTAAATTTCCCATGCCCATGAAGTAGGACCATAAGTAGATAAATCAAACAATTGTACATCATATCCTAATTCAACCTCATTATTGTCTGCAATAAAATCAGCAATTGGAGCTTGAGTAGGAGCCGTGATTGTAACTTGTTTGGTAATAGAATCTGCAATACCGCAATAGTCTACCAACATTTTCACGTCGTATTTGCCGCCAGTATTCCATTTAGCTGTACCTTTAGTCAGATTATCCACAATAATAGAATTTGCTTTGTCAAAAGTCCATTTGTAGTTTGCACCGGCATTTGGATTTGTAGCAACGAAAGTTACGTTAGAACCTTCCCAGTTTGGACCAGTAGGAACGATAAAGTTGGCAACTGGAATAGATCCTACCTTATAGTTAACTTCTAAGTCAAATACGTTACCATAAGTAGCGGCGCTTCCACAACCATTGTTTTTGGTTAATGTGTAAGCATTCCAACCACCACGGAAACGCATGTAAGAAGAACCACTTGTTGTGAAACATGGTACTTTTACATTGAATGTAGTAGCGCTGGCACCAATTTGGTAAGATTGTGGATCAATCACAACCTCAGCAGCCGAAAACGACTTGTTTAAGTCTGTGTCCATCCAAACACCAGGACGAGTATAATACCCAGCCCATTCGGTACCTGTTAGTTCAATGACGATTTCCTCGCCCGCAGTTAAATCAAAGGCAGCGCCCTGATTTAAGATTCCCAAGTAGTTACTTGCAGTGTTACATTTCAACGAATTGTAGGAAGCCAAAACGGTACCCGCTTTGTTTTTCACTACTACCGCATCCAAGTCTCCGCAATAGCCGTACTGATTACCACAACCATAAGCGGCTGCAGCTGTACAAGGTGTCTGAGCTTCTACGCGATTGCCTTGGACATAGCCCAATACCATCGCCCCGAAAATCAGGACCTTTTTAAACATTGTAGTTGTTGATTTCATAGATATACCTGTGTATTAAGTTTTTCTTAAGACGCAATATGCTAAAAAGGTTGCATACAAGCATAAAAAAGTTGTAAAAAAAATATGTTGAGCTATTATTAAAACATTATTAATCAATTATTTAATACATTAGCTCAAAAATAATTGACATAAGTATGACGGATTTTGCTTGTTGAAACGACTGTTTAGTGCTTTTTCTCGACAGAATTTTTGTAGTTTTTAATGGCTCTGAAGATGCCTAAAGCCACAGCTGTTTTTCCTTCGTCGGTGTTTAAATATTGTCTGTCGTTGTTATTGGTTAAAAAACCTGTTTCAATTAAAATTGAAGGCATGGATGTTTGCCATAAAACCAAAAATCCGGCTTGCTTTACTCCCCTGCTTCTAATTTGGCTAATTTTTCCAGTTTCTTCTTCTATCATCGTAGACAATCTTAAACTCTGAGTTAAAAATGCATTTTGCACCAAAGAGAATATAATGTGTCCTTCTGCCGAATTTGGATCAAATCCACCATATCGCTGATTGTCCTTATAATCTGATTCAAACACGATCGCTGAATTTTCCCGTTTGGCTACATCTAAATTGCCTTGATTCTTATGTAAACCCATAAAATAGGTTTCGCTGCCTGCTGCCTTTACATTTGGATTGGCATTACAATGAACAGAAATAAATAAGTCTGCTTCATTGCGATTGGCAAAATTAGGTCGCTCCCATAATTTTAGAGATTTATCCGTTTGTCGGGTGTATAAAACCCGCATTTCTGGAATACTGTCCTTTATATATTTACCTACCTTTAATACTACAGCTAAAGTGATCTCTTTTTCCCATACTTCTCCTGCTCCATTACAACCGGGATCATTGCCCCCGTGTCCAGCATCCAAGACAATTGTTTGCACTTGGTCGATTTTTCGTTTAGGAATTTTCGAAGAAGGCATAAAAATCACGATTATTGCAGTAAGAAAACACGATAAAATCAATTTAGCCGTTTTCGAACGAACTTTAGTGTTAAGTTGAAAATACGGAGTAAG
>CAMAQS010000007.1 GCA_945860565.1 Chitinophaga pinensis
AAGTATTTTACTGTGTCTGCATTTTGGGCATCAAACAATTGTTTTTCGTAGGTACAAATGCGTTTGTCTGCTCCCAAGTCTACCAATGGCAATGGCTTCTTGTAAATGATTGCTGTATCGTAGAATGTACATCCGTTGCCATCTTTTACTTTGATTCTCACTACACTGTCTCTGTTTACATTTTTAATTACCAAGTTGCTGTTTGTATCGCCTGCTATATGGTATTCGTTTTTGAATGCTTTGGATGCTGTATCTAGCGTCCAGCGGGTCCAATAGTAGCTATAGTTCGGCACACCACTTACTATTTTTGCTTTCAAATCCAAATCTGTACCATAACATGCAAATGTATCTACCGTGGCCAAGATTACTTTTGGTGGATCTGGTAAGATGATGGTATCACTATATATGGTAGGACAGTTAAACGAATTGTTTACTGTATGTAGGATGATGTATTTGCCACCTACATAATAGTTCATTGTATCTGATTTTTTGGAGCTAAAGAAATATTCTTTTTTTCCTGTACTATCGCGAACACTCCATTGATAGGTGGCTGTTCCTCTAAAATTGGCAGCCAATTTGGCTGTCATCGCAAAACGTCCACATTTAAGAGTATCGTATTTGCGGATATCCTCGGCCATTGGATTTACTTTCACCTTGAAGCTTCGGATGGATATCATTGGAGGCGTACAGTGCTGGTCAGTAGCTTTTACAGTAAATGAGTATGATACTTCTGAGGCTTGACCGCGTTTGGTTTGCCAGCAGAATTCATATTCTTTTTCTCGTTTTGTGGGATCCACCACCGTAAATGTAGCACCTGGGATACCACCATTCCATGAGCCCAATACAGTGTCTGGCACTGTTTGGTATGGGGTAAAGGTCTCATCCGTGATTTTTATCTTTTTACATATTTTATCTCCCTCGCAGATGGTCCAGCTAAATGGCCCATTGATAATGGGAGGTTTATTGTATCCACACTCGTCTAAAACCCACATCTGCATGTCGCGTCGGGTTTTACCAATAACTATCCAGTTGCCGGTAGCACTGTCTTGGCGCCACTCTGTTTGTTCGATTACCAAGATGGGAACCTCGTCACATTTAGTAGGTGTAGTAATGATATCACCGTTGCCTTCGTCAAAAAAGAATCCGCGGGGTGGGATTAAATTTGGCTTAGGATCGCATTTAATGGTAGTTGGAGGAATACAAAACGGGGTCATTGGCCATTGTTCAGAATAGGGTGAGCTATAACTTACAGCACTATTTGGCAATCCTTGTAATCCTTTAAGTAACTTATATGAAATTGAATCAAAATCCACCGTATCTACCGCACCATTGTTATAATACCAAGGGGTGTTACAACACAAGAAACCAATAGGCTCATTTGAAAGCTGCGGTGAAGTGTTACACTTTTTGGTGGTCTTTTGAATGTTGCAGATGTTAATCATACAGGTAGTGTAAAAATTCGCATTGGATGCACCTGTTGTAATGGCACCGTTACGGCAACACTGACCAATATAAAAAGTTACCTCACAACAGGAACTTTTATTCACAAACTGACTCAACGGTGATTTTGTAAAATCTACGGTTATCTCATATGTATGTTCTTCTACCCCTTTACCTGTTCCATAGGTATTTTTGGGATTACATGGATTTGAAGAGGACGAACACCGAGTGGTTACGTCGCGAATGTTCGTGCGAGTCAATCCAGATACACTAACATTGCCACAACCATTGCCCCCACTGGTACCTGCGTAAGCACCAAAAGTTGGGCTATTAAAAGAAATACCCCTACAATCGCGGTAAACTTTAGAAGTAATTTTATATTTTCCACTTCCCAGACATTGGTAAGACATATCTGCCCCCATCATGTGGTCTGAGTAACTTGGTAAAAATTTCCCAAGAAACAGTAATAATAAAACTATTCGTAAATGTTTTAACATAGTAGTTTCTATTTGTTTGTTAGACAACACCAAAAGTAAAATTGTTGTACATTGAAAATACAATTATTCTAAACGAATTTACAACTTAAATGAAATCAACCTATTCATCTATGAATGTAACGCGCTTAACTATTTACTCAAAGCGAACAATACCAATCAATTACAAAAAAACATCAAAGAAGTCAAACGAATTATCGCGTGATATTATTTTTATTTTGTGTGTAAGAAGTATCTTCGTAAATAAATTAATATTACAATTTTATGAAATACAATAACATAAACAAAGACCTTTTCATACGTAACAGAAGTAAACTTTCGGCACAATTGGCATCGGGAACCATGGCTTTATTCCATAGCAATCACGAAACACCCAGAAATGGAGATGCCTTTTTTTCTTTCAGACAACAAAGTGATTTGTTTTATTTAACTGGTATAGACCAAGAAGATACCATTTTGGTTTTATTTCCAGATTGTCCTAATCCTCAATTTCGTGAAGTTGTATTTGTAAAAGAGACCAACGAACAAATTGCCGTGTGGGATGGTGCCAAATTGAATCCTGAACAGGTTTTAGAAACATCAGGGATTCAATCTGTATTTTGGTTTCATGAATTTTGGAATACCATGCATGCTATTTTTTTAATGGCGGAAGGCATTGGTTTGAATTTAAACGAAAACGACCGATTTTTAAGTCGAGTTTCATATAGTAATTTGGATTTTTGCAATGAAGTTAAACACCGTTATCCATTGCACAGATATTCCAGATTGGCGAGCACTATGGCCAGATTGAGAATGTCTAAAGAAGACATAGAAATTGAACTATTAAAAGAAGCCATTTCAATCACAAAAAAGGGATTAATGCGGGCTTTGAAATTCGTAAAACCTGGTGTATGGGAATATGAAATTGAGGCTGAAATCATCCATGAGTTTATTCGAAATAGAAGTAAGGGATTTGCATTTGACCCAATCATTGCCACCGGCAAAAATGCAACAACCTTACATTATATAGACAATAACAAGCAGTGTCAAGATGGTGATTTATTGTTGATGGATTTTGGTGCGGAATATGCAAATTACAATGGCGATTTAACACGCTGTATTCCGGTTAATGGCAAATTTAGCCAACGACAGAAAGATGTGTATAACAGTGTATTGGCCATCCACCGTTTTGCTAAATCGATTTTAAAGCCAGGGTTAATCTTACCTAATTACCATGGCGAAGTTGCAAAATTCGCAAATGAGGAATTGGTAAAATTGGGGCTATTTACATCCCAAGAAATAAAAGATAATCCACGTAGTTATCTAAAATATTTCATGCACGGTACCTCACATCATTTGGGATTAGATGTCCACGACGTAATGCATCGTTTTGAACCCATACCGGATCGGTCTGTATTAACCATTGAACCAGGAATTTACATCCCACAAGAAGGAATAGGCATAAGAATTGAAAATGATTTACTCATTGCTCATTCCGGAAATATTGATTTCATGGAAGATTTCCCAATTGAAGTGGAAGAAATCGAGACCTTGATGCATTCTTAAGAATTCCATCCATTTTTCCCAATTAAGGGAACAAATTTACACTCTCCAAAACTTTCCTTTTTTACGGAACTTTCTGATATTCGGGTGAACCGCATCATTTGCTGTTCATTTTCCTTTTCACCGATAGGAATAACGAGCTTCCCTCCAATTTTTAGTTGAGAAATCAAAATTTCAGGAAGTGCGGGTGCTCCCGCCGTTACAATTATGCCATCGTAGGGTGCGTATTTTGAAACACCTTGACTCCCATCGCCATGAATGAGTTTTATATTGTCTCCAAATTTCTTTAACACGGGCAAGGCTAAATTGAGTAAATCTTTTATGTATTCAATACTGTACAATTCAACCCCCATTTTCATGAGTACAGCGGCTTGATAACCACTGCCAGTTCCGATTTCTAAAATCTTACTATTTGGTTGAATTTCTAATAGTTGAGTTTGAAAAGCAACGGTAAATGGTTGGGAAATTGTTTGTTCAAATCCTATAGGAAAAGCGGCATCTCTGTAAGAAAATTGCTCAAAATCTTTGGGGAAAAACCAATGTCTAGGAACCGACGAAATGGCAGCTAAAACCGATAAATCGACTATGCCTTTATTACGCAACTCATTGACTAGCTTATTTCTTTTCCCTACATGAACTGGATTGTCTTGCATTTTATAATTTAAACAGGTTGTTAAGAATGATTTTTTTTTATGTTGGGGATTAGATGAACTTTTGTAAAGTCGCAAAAATAGACAAACATATAGATATGAAAAAAATAATCGTTCTTGGATCCAGTAAATCTGTTGATGACTTTGCATCGATCATTGCAGAGACCAAGAATGTTGAAATTTCTGGTTATTTTGATCCAGACGACTCAATGAATTATGATATGTTTGGCGATTTTATTAAATCTATAGAAATCATTCAGCGCGGAGACATCTTCATAATAGGTGAAAAAGCAGAAAACATAGATTTAGGTGTTGTTTCACAAATGATTAAATTCGGCAAGCATATTTTTGTTGAAGGATTTAGAAATTGGTCACTTTTTGAAACGGAACAACTTGAAAAATTGCGAATTGAAAGTCAAACCACCTTTCAATTCAGCAATACTCTTTTTGGTTTACCGATTTTTACGACTGCACAGCAATTTGTAAAGAAACCAAGATTCATTAAACTTGAAAAACATTGTCAAGCGCCAAAACCTGGGTACTTTGAACAATGGATATTTCAACAAATGGTGCAGGAATTGGATCTAATCTGCCGATTAATGGATTGTGGAATCCGACATATTTCGGCTAGACCTATGTTTCTTTTTGGCGAACACACCGATTTATTGAATATACACATTGAATTCGACAATGACGCTATTTGTCACGTTTCTTTGGGCAGAGCCATACCAGAATCAATACATTCTCTTAAAATCTATCAGCATGAAAAATTGTTCCATGTAGATTTTAGCCAAAACCAGTTAACGGAATCTCGTTTGGCATCTAGAAACGATCAACTGAGCTTAGACATAAGCGCCATTGCACACCAAAGCACCGATCCATCAGAAATTATAACCTTAGAACGGAGCATTATGCCTTATGATGCAAGAAAAATGGAATTTCGCAATTTCCTAGAGAACATCGATAAAAAACTTACTCCATTAACTAATTTATCACACCTTCAATCGGTAGCTGATTTGTGTGAAGTTATATGTGAAAAGGTAAAACGTAGGTATCAAACCGTTTAGAAATTTCTGAATGTAATATTCTAGACAGAATTTATATTCTGAAACATTGAATTTTTGATTCACTCGTTAATCAATTACTTTTGCCACAATGAAACGGGGAATAAAATCCATTTTTCTAATCATTACACCTTTTATTATGGGTGTATTATTGAATTCCTGTTCGGAAGACGATTCTTATGTTCCCGCATACCTAGAAATTGACAGTGTATTGGTTGATGCAACAAGTATAGAAGGCAATGGGGTTCATCACATAACGTCCATTCAAATTTATCACAATAACAAAACAGTTGGAACGTTTCCATTGCCTTGTAAAGTCCCAATTGATGCCGAAGGTTTTGATTCCATTCAAATTCAAGCTTTTGTAAAAAACAACGGAAATAGTCAAAACAATGTACCCTACCGCGTTTTGAATTTATTGCAAATGAAAGTTCAATTCAAACGCAAGGAAACCGTTAAAGTAATTCCGACATTTACTTACCGTACGAACACAACCATTGTTTGGCAAGAAGACTTTGAAACAGGGAATTCCACTTTGGTCCCCATTAGGTTAAACGATGGAGACAAAACTTCAATTGTAAGTAGTTCTTTTGATTTATTTGGGAGATATTCTGGTTTGTCTAAAACATTTTCCGCTGAGTTCAAACCAATTGATTCATTGAAATTTATGGATTTGGGTTATTTTGAAAGGATTAAATCGTTGCCTTGGGATGGACGTGAAGTATTTATGGAATTTGACATCAAAACGGAGATTCCAGTCACGCTGGCACTGAAAAGATTTTATGATGGTGGGGAACAATACGTTCCATATATGACTGTTAATCCTACCAAGGGCATATGGAAAAGAATTTATTCGAATTTGGTTTATGAAATCCAAGGCCAACCGGCAAGTACACAATATGATGTCTATTTCAGTGCGGATAAAGAAACAACATTTAATGGCAACCATCAAATTTTATTCGACAATATACGTTTAAGTTATTTGAAAGAATGAGCAGAGTATATCGCAGATTATTTTGGCATATTTCGGCTGATTGGGTGGCTGCAACAATAAGTTGGTTGGCGTTATTTTTGTTTCGAAAAAACTATATTGAAGCATTAAAACATGGTTATACTATTCCTATAAATCAGGATATTAAACTGTATGCTGGATTAATTATAATACCTACATTCTGGATATTCTTGTACGCTTTAACAGGATATTACCAGCATATTTTGCGCAGATCTAGGTTGAAAGAACTCGAAAATACTTTAGGTACAAGTATTTTCGGTGTACTGTTTTTGTTTTTTGTTTTTATTTTGGATGACAGTGTTTCCAATTACCAAGACTATTACATTTCATTGGCTATTCTGTTTGGATTCCATTTTATAACTACTCTCATTTTTCGGTTAATTAATGCCACACATACAATCAGTCAAATCAGATCCAGAAAATGGGGGTACAATACATTGCTCATTGGCACAGGAAATACAGGTTTAACATTGTTTCAGGAGTTAGAAAATGCTAAAATTCATGAGGGATTTAATGTTGTTGGCTTTGTACAAATTGTTCAGAAAGTGGATGCATTGCCAGTGCCTATTTTAGGCAGTTGGGATCAGTTAGATGAGATAATTAAATCCCACCAAATTGAGGATTTAATTATTTGTAATGACCCCCAAGATTCAGAATATGTACCTTTAATTATTGACAAAATTCAAAATGAAGAAATTCATTTAAAAATGCTGCCTAACGAATACAATTTGGTAATGGGAATGGTAAAAATGAACAATATTTTGGGTACAATGTTGGCTGAAGTAGATTTTGAGGTTATGCCCTATTGGCAGAAATTTATCAAACGGGGAATGGACATGTTCTTTTCACTTTTGGCCCTGATTGTGCTGTCTCCAGTTTTTTTTATCATCGCCATTTTAGTAAAAATGAACTCCAATGGTCCAATATTTTTCAAGCAAGATCGAATAGGATACAAAGGAGAAATATTCAAAATCATCAAATTTAGGAGTATGTTCGTCGATGCAGAGAAGTCAGGACCGCGATTAAGTAGCGACGAAGATGACAGAAGAACTTCTGTAGGTATTATACTTAGAAAGACCAGATTAGATGAAATTCCGCAATTTGTGAATGTGCTATTGGGTCAAATGAGTTTGGTTGGACCTAGACCTGAAAGACAATTTTTCATCAACCAAATTGTCTCTAAAGCACCTATTTACAAACGATTACACAGGGTAAAGCCAGGAATTACAAGTTGGGGTCAAATTAAATATGGCTATGCCGAAGATGTAAATGAAATGATAGACCGAATGAAATATGATATTTTGTATTTGGAAAACATGTCTTTGGCATTGGATATTAAAATCATGTTCACCACTGTTTTGATTATGATTCAGGGGCGCGGAAAGTAAACAAAATACCGCTATTTTTGTAATTTAAATAGAACCATGAATACGGAAAATCCGAATAGTTCAAATCCTCAAAAACCGTTGGCCCTGATTTTTGGCATCGTAAATGCCGAAAAAAGAAATATAAAATTCTTGTATGTCTATGCTGTTTTTTCTGGACTTATTAGTTTAACTATTCCACTGGGAATACAAACTATTATTGGTTACGTAATGGCAGGTCGTTTAAATACCAGTTGGTTTTTTTTGTCGCTGTTAATAACGCTTTGCGTTTTGTTGGCTGGGCTAACGAGATTGGCCCAATTGAGCATCATAGATAGCATTCAAAGAAAACTATTTATTCGATTTTCTATGATTTTTAAAGAAAAAATACTTTCCTTTAAAAATGTCGTTAGCGAAACAATCACTCAGAGAACGAGTTATTTTATGGATATCGTAACCCTGCAAAAAAGTTTATCCAAATTATTAATAGATTTTACTGGAAAGTTATTGCAAGCCGTTTTTGGATTGTTACTACTGGCTGTTTACCATCCATTTTTCTTAGTTTTTGGAATAATTGTAACTTTAGTTGTATATCTTGTGCTAAAATATACTTGGAAACGGGGTTTTGAAACAAGCCGGTGCGAAAGTAATTTAAAATTTAAAACATTCAATGCCATCACAAAAATGGCACATGCTGGCAATAAAGAAGTATATGTCGATCAAATTGATGAATACGTAAATGAATATGCGAAATCTCGAAATGCCCATTTTGGGATTTTATATCGTCAGGCATGGTTGGGAATACTTACCAAAGTTTTATTTACGGCGTTTATGTTGGTAATTGGCAGTTTTCTTTTGTTAGAACAACGTATTAGTTTAGGCCAATTTTTGGCATCTGAAATATTGATTATTACCTTGTTAGATGCCATTGAAAAACTTATTTTAACGGTAGAAAATTTATATGATTGTGGTGTATCAATTGAAAAATTAAATTTAATATCGGAAACTGATGATTAACCAAGAATATTTAAACGACAGCAAATGGGCGGGTAAAAAGTTTGGAAAAATCATGATTGTTGTTTCGATTTTTGCCTTTTTATTCATGTTTTTACCTTGGAATCAAAATATTCAATCTACTGGAATTGTTACAACCCTAAGGCCCGATGAAAGACCACAAGAAATTCAAACAATAATTGCTGGTAAAATCGATAAATGGTATGTAAAAGACGGTGATTTGGTTGATGAAGGAGATACAATCGCTGTTCTTTCTGAGATTAAAAGCGAGTATTTAGATCCGGGTTTAATTGGACAAACTTCTACACAAATTACGGCAAAAGAAAATTCAATCTTGAGTTATACCTCTAAGGTTGATGCTATTAATAAGCAAATTACTCAGCTTGAAAAAAACAGAGATTTTGCCATTGAAAAGGCAAAAGTTAAATACAGTCAAACACATTTAAAATACAATTCGGAAGTTGCCGATCTACAAGCTGCTCAAACTGGTTTAAATATTGCCAGACAACAGTTAGAACGCGACAGTATTCTCGGTATAAAACAAATTAAAAGTCCATTAGACATAGAAAACAGACGCGTAAAATATCAGGAATCGTATGCAAAACTTACCGTTCAAAAGGCTAAAGTTGACATCGCTAAAAACGACATTGAAAATGCCCGAATAGAATTAGAAAACATTTCAGTTGAGTATGGCGAAAAATTATCAAAAGCGGAAAGTGATCGTTTTAGTGCGATATCCGCACAAATGGATACTGAAAGTGAAGTGTCTAAATTAAGGAATTTGTATTCCAACTATCAAATCCGTAACGGTTTTTATATCATTAGGGCCCCTCAAACTGGTTTGGTTTCTCAGACCTTGTCAAACGGTGTAGGAATTGCAGTAAAAGAAGGTCAAGCCATTTGTACCATTGTTCCTTCAAATATCAATTTGGCTGTTGAATTATTCATTAGTCCAGTGGATATGCCACTTATTGAAAAAGGGGCACCTGTACAATTTATTTTTGATGGATGGCCTACAATGGTATTTTCAGGTTGGCCAGAATTTTCTTACGGCACTTTTCCAGGAGTCATTTATGCCATTGATAACGCATTGCAAGCCAATGGAAAATACAGAATATTGGTAAAAATGGACAGCAAAGACAAACAGTGGCCAAATCAATTAAAAATCGGCGTTGGAGCAAGAGGATTCATGTTACTAAAACGGGTTCCTGTTTGGTATGAATTGTGGAGAAAATTAAGCGGATTTCCACCTGATTTTTACCATAATAACAGAACAGCCCCAAAGCAGTCGCAATCTAAAAATGAGAAACCGTAGTCTTTTTATAATATTTTTCTTCTGTTTTTTCATCCCGTTAACTACAGTTTATTGCCAGACTTTTACCACTGGAATTTCCCGCTTTGACAGTGCCTTCAATGCCGAAAAGGAATTAAAAATAACAGATATTATAAACAGGGTTAAATTGGCTCATCCTGTTTTGTCAAAAGCCAAATTATCTGAAAGTATTGGTAAATATACCGTTCTAGAAAAAAAGGGTCAGTTTGACCCGAAAATTTCAGTAGATCAATTTTCAAAAAATTACCTCGATAAAAATTATTATGAGTTACAATCTTTTGAATTGAAAATGCCCACCGCATCTCCAATTACTCCAGAAATTGGTTTTGAAAAAAATACAGGCGAAAACATAAATCCAGAATGGAAAACAGAGGGAAGTGGACTGTCGTACGTTGGAATAAATATAGATTTACTAAAAGGTTTAATAACAGATTCTAGAAGAACACAATATCAGCAATCAAAGATTTTCGCGCAACAAAGTATTTTAGAAAAACGTGTGACCCAATTAGATATTGCCAGTGATATTTGGCATGATTATATCGATTGGTTTATTGCTTACAGCCAAAAAGAGGCTTATGATTACGGGGTGAATTTATCTTCACAAAGACAAGAAGCATTGAGGAGTTTGTTTATTGCTGGGGGATGTAATGGCATGGACACACTTGAAAACCACATTCAGTTAGAGTTGTTCCGTACTTCCGAAAATGAATGGTCCGCCAATACATTTAAACAACGCTTAAACATGAGTAAGCATTTATGGCTTGGTGAGAGCACAAAAGATAAAAAAGAGTTATTCATTCCCATCACCATTAAACCCAATATTATCCCTTCAGATGCGGGTTTAAGTATATTGGACAGTCTTTTTCAACAAGCCATCAAATTTACAGCCGATCAAATTTTGGCCATACCAGATTTGAAATATTATGAGTTAGAAATGAACCAATTGGCTTTAGAAGTGCGGTTAAAAAAATATGCGACCCTACCCTCTTTGAATTTGAAAATTCAAACGTTAAACCCTGGTTTTGATTATGGAAATGTAGATTTTAGCAATAATCGGCTTGGTATAACCTTTGCAAGCCCGTTGTTTTTAAGGACAGAAAGAGGACAATATCTTAAAACCAATGCGAAATTCAAACAATACAGTTACTCGTATTCTTTCAAAAAACATGAGATTCAGTTAAAAACTGAAGCATTAAAAAGGCAATCTGAAGTTTATCGAAAAGTTTATTTGATGTTAATAAATGTAGAAAATGGATATCGCGATTTATACAACATGGAACGAGATAAATTCGATAATGGAGACGGTTCCATTTTTTTGTTAAATACCCGCGAAAATAGATACCTCAGTGCCAAAATTAAACGCATAGAACAACATTCTAAATACTTAAAATCGGTGGTTGAATATCTTAGAGCAATCGGCGAAATAGATAACACAATAATTCCTTAACGCTGAATTAAAATCGTTGCTTTTTTGTGGAAAAGTAGCCACCTTATTCTATCCATAGGCAGTTGGTATTTCGTAACTTTACCAAGTTAATTTAAACTTATAATAGATATAATGAGTGATAGTGATAAAGGAAATTACGGAGCCGAAAACATTCAGGTTCTCGAAGGGCTAGAAGCAGTAAGAAAGCGTCCAGCAATGTATATTGGTGATATTGGTCCAAAAGGATTACATCACCTTGTTTATGAAGTTGTAGATAACAGCATAGATGAAGCCTTGGCCGGCCATTGTAAAAATATTGTAGTTACAATTTTACCAGATAATTCAATTCGTGTTATTGACGACGGTCGCGGTATTCCGACAGACATCCACCAAAAAGAAAACAGAAGTGCGTTGGAAGTGGTTATGACCGTTTTACACGCCGGTGGAAAATTCGATAAAGACACCTACAAGGTATCAGGCGGATTGCACGGTGTTGGGGTAAGTTGTGTAAATGCTTTGTCTGAATATCTTTTGGTACGGGTTTTTAGAGAAGGTAAGATTTTTCAACAAGAATATAATATAGGAAAACCTCAATATCCAGTTAAAGAAGTTGGTACAACAGACATTAGAGGAACAGAAGTTACCTTTAAACCCGATGTCACAATCTTTAAAGAAACGCAGGTTTATAATTTCGAAACATTACAAAATAGATTGCGTGAGTTGGGTTACCTGAATAAAGGAATTAGCCTAACGCTTATTGACGAACGTGAAACGCTAGAGGACGGAAGCTTCCGTACAGAAAAATTCTATAGTGAAGGTGGATTAAAAGAGTTTGTGGGATATATAGACGGCACAAGGGAAAAATTGATTCCGGAAGCCATATATTGTGAAAGCGACAAATACGGATTTCCAATTGAAATTGCTTTTCAATACAATACCGGATACGCTGAAAACTTGCATTCTTACGTAAATAACATCAATACCATTGAAGGTGGTACGCACGTTGCTGGATTTAGAAGGGCTTTAACAAGAACATTAAAGTCTTATGCTGAAAAACAAAAAATGCTTGAAAAAGTAAAAATTGAAATAGCTGGTGACGATTTTAGAGAAGGTCTAACGGGTGTGATTTCAGTTAAAGTTCAAGAACCACAATTTGAAGGTCAAACCAAAACCAAATTAGGAAATAATGAAGTGATGGGAGCCGTAGATATGGCGGTTGGCGAAATGTTGGATAATTACCTCCAAGAACATCCCAAAGAAGCAAAAATCATTGTAGATAAAGTAATTTTAGCTGCTCAAGCCCGTGCAGCAGCCAGAAAAGCCCGCGATATGGTGCAACGCAAAGGCGCTATGTCTGGCATGGGATTGCCAGGTAAACTATCCGATTGTTCAAAAACAGACCCCGCAGCGTGCGAAATATTTCTTGTTGAGGGAGATTCTGCTGGTGGAACGGCTAAACAAGGTAGAGACAGGGAATTTCAAGCTATTTTGCCCTTACGTGGTAAAATATTGAATGTTGAAAAAGCCGTAGAACACAAAATTTATGACAATGAAGAGGTTCGAAATATGTTTACCGCATTGGGCGTGCATATTGGGACCAACGCTGAGGGCGAAAAAGAACTCATTTTAGACAACCTTCGGTATCATAAAATCGTTATTATGACGGATGCTGATGTGGACGGTAGCCACATACGAACCCTAATCCTAACGTTGTTCTTTAGATACATGAAGAAACTAGTTGAAAGCGGATACCTATACATAGCCACTCCCCCATTGTATTTGGTTAAAAAGGGAAAAGATTCTAGATATTGCTGGAGTGACCCTCAACGCGATGTGGCTATTAAAGAGTTGGCAGGGAAAGGAAAAGAAGATTCAGTGAATATACAGCGATATAAAGGTTTAGGTGAAATGAATGCAGAGCAATTGTGGGAAACAACAATGAACCCAAGCAGACGTACATTAAAACGGGTTACTTTAGACAGCGCCGCTGAAGCAGATCGCATTTTCAGTATGCTTATGGGGGATGAAGTACCTCCCCGAAGAGAGTTTATTGAAGCAAATGCGAAATACGCAAAAATTGACGCTTAATTTATTTGAATTAAATACAAAAATGCCCTCTTACATTGTTTAAGAGGGCATTTTTTTAGGAAACCCTTTTTGAGGTAGTATTTGCCATTATCTAAATTGCCAACACTTTGATTTATTTATTAGTAAGGATTTCCTATACTTTCGTCTTTTTAACTTAGGTCTGAGAACTTCAACTATCCTTGTTCTATTTTCCAAATTGGTTGTTGAGTTACCGTTGAAATAGATCATTGTAATCCCTTTCAAATAGGTCCTTGAACGTCTCTAATGCTTTCGGAGTCGAAACGTCCTATTTGTTTAAAACCTCTTTACAAATTACTTAAATGTAATTGCCTTAATTATATTGGTTTTACGAACATAGCGCACAGGTAAAAACAAACATCCGAATATCAAAATAATGGCCCCAACATCCACCAAAAAGATTTGCATGAAGGTGACTTTCAGAGTAACATGTTTAATGAAATAGATCTCTTGATTTAAAGAAATCCAATGAAAATAATTTTGACCAGTGGCTACAACAAGTGTGATCAAATTTCCTAAAACCACACCAATTGAGGTAATAATTATTGCCTGATAAATAAACACTTTTTGAAGATCCTTCATTTTAGTACCCATTGCCAACATTAAGCCAATAAACGATGTGCGTTCAATTACTAAAATCAATAATGTAGTGCACATAGTAGTGATGGCAACCAACGCCATCAGTGTAAGTATTACTACTATATTGGTATTCAAAATTGACAACCAATCGAATATCTGCCGATTATAATCTTCAATGGAATTCAATCGAACCGAAGAATTGGGCAAAGACAGTAACAATTTCTTCCTCACTTTCACCTTATCGGCATTTGGCTTTAACCAAATTTCAATATTTGAAAATTGCTTTGACGGAGGCAAAAACTGAGCTAAAAATTCATGCTCAACAAAAACCGTATTTTGGTCAATTTTATCAATTCCAGTTTCAAACAATGCCGAAACTTTTAACCTACGCGCTTTGGGTATGTTTTGTAAAGAATCAGTTTGCTTAAAAATGACGATGGTTAAATCGTCTCCAACAGCCAAATTCAATCTTTTTGAGGTTGTTTTTGAAATTACGCACCACTTTTTTTCGTTTTGGGGGATTGGATTCGTTCCAAAATTCTTCAATACATCTGTTATTGATTTATGAGAAACGCCTTTTGCAATAAGCCCTTCCATTTCATCTTCCGATTTTAAAATGCAGGCTTTTGCAGACGATTTAACTACTTTGTCTACACCGGCAATTTTATTTAATCCATTTAAAGATGCTACAGTTTGATTGTCAATTAAAATTGGGTCACCTTCTTCTATATTTTCACCCGAATCGATGATAAAATCACCATTAATATCTCGAATTTTTTGGCGTATTTCATCACTAAAGCCTTTTAAAGTAGCCAATGAAATATTCATCACGGCTACACTCAAGGCCACAGATAAAATAGACAATAAAAAGACGTTTTTTGATTTTCTTTGTTGTTCCTTTGTAATAAATCGCTTCGCTATGAAAAATTTCCAATTCAAAATGAATATCAAAAATACAACTCAAACTTTGTTGCTGTGCATTTGTCTGTTTATTTTAGAAGGAAATTCTTTAAATGCCCAAATTATATGCGGTGCAGAACAAATTAATCGTTACCACCATATTATCAAAAATAAAAAGATAGCCGTGGTTGCCAACCAAACTTCTGTTATTGGATCTTCTCATTTGGTAGATACGTTGATTGCTTTAAAATATCAAATTGTTAAGATTTTTGCAGCCGAACATGGATTTAGAGGAAACGTAGAAAATGGCGGTAAAATCAAAAATGAAAAAGACGCCAAAACCGGCTTGCCAATTGTCAGTTTATATGGCAAGCACATAAAACCAACCAAACAGGATTTGACCGGTATTGATGTGGTTATTTTTGATATTCAAGACGTCGGTGTAAGATACTATACCTTTCTTACTACCATGCATTATGTTATGGAAGCCTGTGCCGAATATGGTAAAAAAATCGTTGTATTAGACCGTCCAAATCCCAATGGACACTACATTGACGGTCCTGTTTTGGATACTACATTCCGCAGCATGGTTGGAATACATCCTATTCCATTGGTACATGGCATGACGTTAGGCGAATTGGCTTTAATGATTAAAGGTGAAAACTGGCTAAAAACCACAAAAAAAATCGATTTAGTGGTAATTACCGTTTCAAACTACACACACAACACGGTATATGAACTGCCCATTGCCCCATCTCCAAATTTACCTACAACTCCTTCCATTATATTGTATCCTACGTTAGGCTTATTAGAAGGCACAATTGTAAGCATGGGTAGAGGCACAGATAAACCTTTTGAATGTTTTGGTGCACCTTGGTTAAAAATAGGTTCCTATGAATTTACGCCAAAAAACATTGTTGGGAAAGCCATTAATCCACCCTATTTAAATGAAAAATGCCGTGGATTATTGTTAACCGATTTCGCAAATGATTATATCGTTTCGTATAATAAATTATATATTGAATGGTTGGTTCTACTATACAAAGAATGTCCAGATAAAAAGACCTTCTTTAATCCTTTTTTTACATTATTGGCCGGCAACAAGTTTCTAAAAAAGCAAATTGAGGAAGGTAAAAATGCAAATGAAATAAGACTAAGTTGGCAGGTGGATTTGCAAAAATTCTCAAAGCAACGTGAACCCTATTTGTTATATGAATACAGTCCAAACAAAGGCTTAATTAAGAATAAAAAGAGTTGAGTTTTTTAAGTAGTTTTGTTTTATGAAACATGCAGCATATTCTATTCTATTTATGGCTTTTTTATTGAGTTGTAATTCAAATCACAATCAAATTGGCAAAATTGTGGATACACAAAAGGCAATTTCAATACAAGAGGCTTTGAAAAAATTTGAAAAAGGGGAGAAAGTTGAATATATTGTCTACGGGAAAGTGATGGATGTATGTCAATCTGAAGGATGTTGGTTCGCTTATGAAACGGAGGATTCAAGCATCACAGTCGACTTTAATGACGCCTTTACTGTGCCAAAAACAATCAAGCGCAAAGATTTATATGCGATAGGTGCTTTTTATAAGGATACAACGACATCAGAAGATTCCTCGAAAAGTATGATTATTGAAACTAAATTTTTAGCTTCAGGTGTAAAATTTAAATAAAACCAATTACACTGATCCATTTTTAGAACTCAAAAATGAGTTTAAATTAAAAAATCCATGTACTATTAATACATGGATTTTTTGTTGTGATAGATTAAAATTATTTAATTTCGAAGGTATTCATAAAGGCGGTTGTAAAATTGCCTTCACGGAAATCCTTATTCTTCATAAGTTGTTGATGAAAAGGAATGGTTGTATGAATTCCTTCTATTACAAATTCACTTAAAGCGCGTTCCATTTTAACGATGGCTTCCTCTCTGGTTTGAGCTGAAACAATAAGTTTGGCAATCATTGAATCATAATATGGAGGGATTGTGTAACCTGCATAAATATGAGAATCGACACGAACACCATGCCCACCGGGTTTATGCAAAACTAGAATTTTACCTGGGCTAGGCCTAAAATTATTATATATATCTTCTGCGTTTATACGAACTTCTATAGCGGCTTTATTGGGGATGTAATCTTTACCACTAATTGGCACACCTGCCGCAATAAGTATCTGTTCTTTTACAAGGTCATAATTGATAACTTCTTCGGTAACAGGATGTTCAACCTGAATACGGGTATTCATTTCCATAAAATAGAAATTTCGGTGTTTATCCACCAAAAATTCAACCGTTCCTACTCCTTCATAATTAATTATTTGTGCTGCAGCTTTTGCGGCCTCACCCATTTTTTCTCTTAATTCTGGAGTCATGAATGGAGATGGAGTTTCTTCCACAAGTTTTTGATGTCTACGCTGAATAGAACAATCTCTTTCACTCAAATGACACACTTTACCGTATTGATCTCCTGCAATTTGAATTTCTATGTGGCGGGGATCTTCAATGTATTTCTCTATATAAAGCCCGTCGTTGCCAAAAGCAGCTGCAGATTCTTGCTTGGCAGAATTGAAAGCATTTTCAACTTCGTCTTCTTGCCAAACCACCCGCATACCTCTTCCTCCTCCACCGGCTGTGGCCTTCATAATAACAGGATAACCAATTTCCGCAGCAATTTTTTTAGCCTCGTCAATACTTTCTAATAAACCTTCAGAGCCTGGTATTGTAGGAACACCAGCGCGCTTCATAGTGTCTTTTGCGTTGCTTTTGTCGCCCATTTGATCAATTTGATCTGGTGTTGCGCCAATGAACTTTAACCCATGATCGCGACACAATGCACTAAATTTACTATTCTCAGATAAAAATCCATATCCAGGATGAATTGCATCTGAATTTGTAACTTCTGCTGCCGCTAAAATTCTGGGAATATTTAGATAACTATCTTTACTGTGAGGCGGTCCAATACATACTGCTTCATCTGCAAATCGAACATGTAGACTTTCTTTGTCAGCGGTAGAATAAACAGCCACTGTGCGGATTCCCATTTCTTTACAAGTACGAATAATGCGTAATGCTATTTCACCGCGATTCGCGATAAGCAATTTCTTAAACATAGTTATTGCTTTTAGTTGGGTTCCACAAGAAATAAAGGTTGATCGTATTCCACTGGAGTAGCATTGTCAACCAATACTTTCACAATACGACCTTTTACTTCGCTTTCAATTTCATTGAACAATTTCATTGCTTCAATAATACACACTGTTTTTCCAGGACTAACTTCATCTCCCACGTTTACAAAATAAGGTGACTCGGGATTTGAAGAGCGGTAAAAAGTACCAACCATAGGCGATTTGATTTCAATGACATTTGTAGCTTTTGGTGCTGCCTCCACCGCAACAGCGGGTGCTGAGGCTGTTGAAGAATCCGCTATTGGAGCTTGAATCATCTGTGCTTGTTGCATAGCCTGTTGCATAACCGGTGCAGAAACTTGGGCTGAAACAAACTGTGCGGGATTTTTCTTGATTAAAAGTTTAAAATCCTTTCTGTTTATCTCTACTTCGTCTACTAAATTTTGAGAAACGAATTTAATTAATGCTTGTATTTCCTTTATGTCCATATTCAATATTTTTAGGATTGGCAAAGAAACAAAAAAACATCGATTTTGATGCTTTTTTTGTATAAATTAATGTTATTTTACTTAATTCCTTGTTAAAGTGGGATATTTCCGTGCTTTTTTCGAGGATTGTTAACTACCTTATTTTTCAACATATCAAAGGCCAATATCAATTTATCTCTTGTTTCTTCGGGCATTATCACATCATCAATGAAACCACGTTCAGCCGCTCTATAAGGATTTGCGAATAAATTAGAATATTCTTGTTCTTTTTCCTTTAGTGCTTCTATTTTATCGGTGGCTTGATCAATGTCTTTTTTAAAGATAATTTCTGCCGCACCTTTGGCACCCATCACTGCAATTTCAGCTGAGGGCCAAGCATAATTTAAATCAGCACCGATATGTTTGCTATTCATTACATCATAAGCTCCACCATAGGCTTTGCGTGTGATTACCGTAATACGGGGAACGGTGGCTTCACTAAATGCATACAACAATTTAGCTCCATTGGTGATAATGGCATTCCATTCTTGATCTGTTCCAGGTAAAAAACCAGGAACATCTTCAAAAACCAATAAGGGAATATTGAATGCGTCACAAAAACGCACAAATCGAGCTGCCTTTTGCGAACTATTAACATCTAAGACGCCAGCTAAAAATGCAGGTTGATTTGCCACTATACCGATTCCTCTTCCAGCCAAACGTGCAAACCCTACTACCATGTTTTCAGCAAAATTCTTATGCACCTCCATAAAACTATTGTCGTCAACAACGTTTTCAATTACCTCCTTCATATCGTAAGGTTGATTGGGATTTGCCGGAATAATTTCAGCCAACTTCTGACTTTTATCACTAGAATAATCAAAATCAATACCTGAAGTGTGTTCTTCACAATTTTGTGGAACATAGGATAGTAATTTTCTTATATTGTGCAAACAAGTAACTTCATTTTGTTCAGTAAAATGCGCCACCCCACTTTTTGAACCGTGTACAGATGCACCTCCTAAATCTTCACTACTTACCTCTTCGTTGGTAACTGTTTTTACAACGTTGGGACCCGTTACAAACATGTAACTAGAATTTTCCACCATGAAGATAAAATCAGTGAGTGCAGGAGAATAAACTGCACCGCCAGCGCATGGACCCATAATGGCAGAAATTTGTGGAATAACTCCACTACTTTGAACATTGCGATAAAATATATCAGCATAACCGCCTAATGAAACAACTCCTTCTTGAATTCGTGCTCCACCAGAGTCATTTAATCCAATTAATGGAGCGCCGTTTTTGAGTGCCAAATCCATTATTTTGCAAATTTTTTCAGCATGGGTTTCAGATAAAGATCCCCCAAAAACGGTAAAATCTTGGGAAAATACATATACAAGTCTACCATTAATCTTTCCAAACCCTGTGACAACGCCATCTCCAAGTAACTTTTGTTTATCCATTCCAAAATCGGAACTTCTATGCATTACAAAAGCCCCAATTTCTTGGAAAGAATTTTCATCCAGCAATATACTAAGTCTTTCTCTTGCTGTAAGTTTACCCTTTTTGTGTTGAGATTCAATTCGTGAAACTCCTCCGCCTAACAGAGACTCTTCTCTTTTTTGAAGCAACTGCTTTCTAGAATCAGCCATATTGGGCAAAGTTAAGCTGTTCGAATGTAATTCGAAATTGAAAATTTGAGAAAAAGGATAATTTATTTACCCGAATCAGTTAATGATGCCATGTCGAATAGCAGCGAAAAACGCATTTGGTTTTGTAAAGGATGCCTTGAAACCAATGGAACCAAATAGGCCGCATCAACGGTTAGGGATTGAAACTTTAAACCAAACCCAGCAGTGATGTATTTGCGATTACCTTTGGTTGCAGCTTCATAAAAAACACCTGATCTAACTGTAAATGCATTGTCGTAAATATATTCTATACCTGCAGATGGTGTCCATTCTTTTATTTCTTCTTTAAATCCACCTGGAGCGTCATTAAAAGATTGAACGATACCTTGAATTGGACTTACATTTGGATCTTGACCAATAATAACTGCTTTACCTGAAGATGCATTGATTGAATCACCTGAATTATTCCAATTAGAAAGATAATAAGGACGTGTAGGAACCAACAATTTATTTAAATCAAAGTAAGCATGTATTTTATTGTGATCATCAATGTCGTATTTATAACCCACTCCCAACTTTAGGTTGGTTGGAATAAAATCTCTTTTTTCTCTTGAAGAATATGTCATTTTAGATCCAATATTTTGAATATTCATACCGAAGTTAAACTTGTGTTTTTTTCCTGCAATTCTAAATTCGTCTTTATAAATTAAGCTAACATCACCGGCAATAGAAGTACCTGCTGTGTAATCTCTAACACCGCTTCCAACGATGTTTGAATAAATGTATCTAATGTTTACACCCATGGCAAATTTATTTGAAAATGCGGTGGAATATCCAATATCAAATGCAAACTCATTGGGATTAAAACTGCCTGTTGGCTGCCCTTCATAGTCAGTAAAATTGATATTCCCCAAAGAAAAATATCTAAATGAGCCTGAAACCACTCCTTTTTTACCGATTTTAGAGTAACCTGACAGATATGAAAATCCAACATCATCTACCAATTGACGCAACCAAGGTGCGTAAGACAGCGAAAAACCCGTTTTCTTTTCAGCAAAAACCAAATTGGCACCATTCCAAGCAGTACTGTTGGCATCAGGATTGAACAATGCTACACCAACATCACCCATGCTGGCACTTCTACTATCGGGTGATATGGTTAAAAACGGTACCATTGTGGTTACCGTGTTCAATTGTCCGGCAAGTTCTGAAGGTGAAAGATAGGTTTGCTGGGCTTTCAAGGTACCTGAAAGCGAAAAATATAGCGCAATGACAAGATATTTATACATAGTTATTGAGGCAAAAATAAGGTTTGATTTTTTAGAATGATAATTTTTTTTAACAGTAAATGAATTTTCCAATTTTATTTTTTGAAATTAACGCAAAATAAACTTACCACCTACAATTTCAGACAAGCCGTCTGTCGTGGTAACCTTAATTTTATATATGTAAATGCCAGATAATAGTCTAGGAATATTGTCAGTATCCGAATTAAACAAAGGGATAGAGAATTGAGAATTGGCAAACAACTCATTAATTTCACTTTTGGTTACACGTCTACCCATTACATCAAATATTTCAGTGGTTATAATTAAATCTTCTCCAGCCAAGTTATGTCTAAGTTTTAAAGATAATGGCTCTGTAATTAACGCAGGATTCGGGAAAATCGTGTGTTCCAATAATTCTAAATGTCTGCCAGGAACAACTACAAATTGAACCCTATCCGATCCTGAATTATTGTAAATGTCCCAAACCTTACATTCAATGTCGTGAGTACCAGGGGTTAAATTTGCAAAATCAAATTTTATCATCCCTTTTTGAAAAGAATTTTTATCGTAATTAAAATAATCATTTACCATAAAAACTTTCTCATTTTCTGTGCCTGGATCAAGAATAAGCATCATGTCTCTGCCTATTCCAGAGCCGGTTGCATTTAATCCACTCTTATCGAAAACCGAACCAACGAATGCTGCATTTTCCAAAATGGAGGTTCCATTTACAAAAAATGTATCTTGCATGTAGGCTTTTACAGTAGGACCTACCGAATCAATATCGTTGATGCTTTGAGATCCCCCAATATTAAAAATCCAAGAACCAGCCGCATCTGTTACTCCGTTGTCTGCATAAAACATGGCTCTGCCTTCTCCAAATTCATAAGAAATATCTTTGGGAACAGAAAACATCAATTCGAACTTGCCATCCACTACAGAAACGGATCCTTTATAAATAATACTGTTTTCCAATTCAAACGGAATATTCCCTCCCACTTTATCATTGTTAAGGGTTACTTTTTTAATGGGCTTATCCAAAATTTCAACTTCCATTTTGCCGTTAAAGTCAGTCATCAAGCCTTTCAAACGCTCGTTTATATGTCCTTTTAAACGAACAACAGAAAATGCTTTTACCGTGTCTCTATATTCAATAATTGATTCCCCATTTATGGAATCAACGTAAATCAAATGTTTTGGGAAGGCCAACGTCATAGAAGGATCACCCAATAATGCAAACTTTTTATCTTCTGATGTTGGATTGGGCCTATTTTTCATTTTAGCATATAACTCCCCCAATGTTGGAATTGGTTCATTCGGAGCAGGAAAACCATATTTTGTCCAAAAGGCTTCATTAATTAATGAATTTCCTGCAACATACACCAAGCGGGTGGTAGTCATTAAAGCGATTGCGCCTCCATTCGGATTTAAAAGAGACAATTCACCGGCACTTTGCAATTCAGGATTGTCGTACCGGCTAAATTCACATGTTGCGGTGAATAAAACAGGCATATTCTTTTTGTTGGTCAGTTTGTTTACCATGGGAATATCAAATATTGATTCTTGAGCCCATCCCTTTTCACCTCCATGACCCTGATAATTAATTAATAAACTTCCCTTTTCAAATGCATCAATAATTGAATTACTGACATCTGGATATTTTTCATTATTTCCATTTGTTGCTTGTTTGTAGGCATCTGCATATATTTTATTGAACTTAATGTGGGGATGTTTATTTTTGATATCATCTGTGTATTTTTCTGATTCATTGGTAAATTCAGACTCCCAACTGTCGTCCACATCGTCGCAAACAAAGGACAATTTATTTCTCCATGCACCCAACGATGTTGGACTATCATACATTTTTAACTTTTCAATTACCCCGTTTGCATCTGAGGCCTTTCTAGCAGGAATACGACCAATGGTAACGGTCAATTTGTTTTTGTCAACTTCAGGATCTCCCTTTCCCATTTCAAAATATCCCAAAAAATCATCCAAACAAAAAGCAGAAGGGTAAATTTCCCCCGTAGAATGATAAATAGGAATGAAATTGGTATTATTTGGAATGACATCTTTAAAATCGTAAGATGCTGCACCCAACAACAAAACGTACTTTAACTGATTTGGGGTGGAAATGGTTTTTTCATATTTAAAACGCAAATAATTTCGCATGGCCATTAAATCTTGTTGTCCCCCAGAAAAGACATTATATATTTCTTGGGGCGTTACAACTGCCACGGATAATTTGTCATTCATTCTGCGATATTTTGCAAGTTCATTTGCCTGATTAATAAAATCTGGGTGAGTTATAATAATGAGATTGGCATCATCTGCTGCGGCCAAAATGTTTTTATTGGATAACCTTTCGGCCAAATTTGGCGCTGGCAAATTATCCTTAATAAAACCAATTGCCTGGGTAAAGCTTTCGTCTGCGGCAACGGCAAATCGAGTTTTACCTGCATTTATTTCTGAATACAACATTGATGGAGCAGTATCATTGGTTACATTGATAAAACTATATCTGTTATCCGATTGTGAAAAATCAAACCAAGCACCATTTAAATTGCCGGTATATAAGGCTGCAGAATTGATGTAAAACTGGTTTCCCATAAATTCCAAGGTACTTGGATATTGAAGTTCATAATAATCTAAATAAGCCGAAGACTGGGTGTTTTTGCGGTTTAAAACAAACTGTATATTGGTAGTACTACTCAAATTGGGAATTTTCAAACTCCGCAAAAAAGTAAATGCGGCTTCATCTTTTGGATAAATCACTCTTAGTTTGTCGCGGGTACTTACTTGATTTATTTTAACAATCAAACTTCCGGTATCTTCTTGAAGAGCAGCTGCAGCCCGATAGTAAAAAGTACCTGTATCACTCGCATTTATATTTTTTTCTTGAAAACTGCGTAATAGGGACTCATTACCTAACTTTTCACCAAGCCACATGCGACCCATGTGCAAGGGATTTACCAGATTAGAATCGTGGTAGCGCACATTCCAATTGGTTTGTATGCTTTTGGGGGATGTTAAATTGGGCTTAACATTCACACTCATTCTTTTACCAGCAAGTCCGTTATAACCCAAAATCGCAAAACTGGTATTGGAGTATTGATTGATGAAATGTGCAAATCTATTCCCGTTAAAATGAACTCCTTGTGTGCCTTTTTTGTAAATGATTATATAATCATTGGCATCGAATTTTCCATCTGCTTCACCTTCTATATATATAGACAACTCATCGGCAGAAGATTTTATGTTTCCATTTTTTACGGGTATTTCTGTTCCTTGAACACTGTAAAGGTGAATGTTCTTGGGATTTAGATTAGAAACATCAAAACCATAGTTTGTTAAATCGGAATAGGTAATTTTATAAATACCCGAGCTCGGAAATGAAAGTTTAACCCACTCACCAGAAGATAAAAATGCCTCTTGGGCCTTTAATGGCAAGTTGAAAAAACATATAGAAATAAGACATCTAACAAAAACGGTTTTGATATATTTCATAATTTAATATGTAAATTTAACGTTTGAAATTCAATTTCCTTTTAATTTAATTATGTTTTGATGTAAAAGTGACAATTTAAAATGTTCGAGGATTTAGAATTCATGTTATTTCTTTAAAATTATTGCGTGTTAGCACAATAATTTCGACCAGACTATCGTTTTGACCAATGAAGGCAACATTTTTAAAAGTGATTTTGTCTATAACAGTGAACAGATAAAAAATAGACGATACATTTTTTTTTATTTTAATTCGTTTTATTCGTACATTTGTCACTAAAGTACCTAACCTTGAATATGAGAAGATCACTACAATTAGTTATTTTGGGATTGTTTTATTGTGTAAGCGCACGTTTGAATGCACAAGATCCTGAACTTACGCAATTTTACGCAGCCCCTGTTTACACCAACCCAGCATTGGCTGGATCGGCTGTTTGTCAGACTGGTGCAGCTGGGCGTATGGCATTAAACTATCGAAACCAATGGCCAAGTTTACCCGGTACTTTCCGCTCGATCTGCGCATCTTGGGATCAACATATTCCACAAGTTGGAGGTGGTATTGGTGCCATGGTATTTCATGACATCGCAGGTTCTGGATTGTTAACTTCTACTTCTATTAGTGGTGTGTATAGTTATTTATTGCCTCTTGGTAGAGGAAATAACAGAGCATTTATGCGCTTTGGTCTTCAAGGTTCTTTGGTTTTTAAATCATTGGATTGGAATAGACTAAAATTTGGAGATCAAATTTTACCAACTCAAGGGTTCGCACTACCTACTGGTGAGCAAAAGCCATCATTGAACATTTCTTATCCTAATTTTAATGCAGGTTGGATAATATACAATTCTAAATTTTACTTGGGTTTTGCTGCACACAACATCAACCAGCCTAATTGGAGCTTCTATCAGAATCCTGATGAAACTCTACCGATTAGATATACAGCACATGGTGGTGGAGTATTTAAATTGTCAAAATCAAGATATGAAGAGAATACCATTTCGCCAAACTTTTTATTCATGTCACAGCGTAATTTCACACAGTTAAATCTTGGATTTTATGCAAATAAAGGTCCATTGGTTACTGGTTTGTGGTTCCGTCAAACTTTTGGAAATTACAAAACGTCAGACGCAATTATTATGTTGGTTGGATTTAGAAAAGACCGTTTTAAATTTGGTTACAGCTATGATTTCACTGTTAGTGATGGTAGAAGTGCTATCCCTGCCAGTCATGAAGTTAGTGCTACCATAGATTGGTGTGTGCCTCCAGGTTCTAAACCTTTCAAGCCACTTAAATGTCCTGAATTTTAACCCATACATATTACAAGAATATAGAGTCCTAGTGGTAGGAATCTTTTGCATTTCACAAAAAAATACTATGTTTGCAAATATTAAGCAAAAACAGTCGTTATTAAATACACAACAATGACAAAGATGACAAAAATGAAATCGAACTCAATCATCGTTGCAACTGTGGTTGCTACATTGTTTTCGGCTTGTGCTCCGAAAGACAAAACAAGTTTGACTACTGGACAGGCATACAACAGTCCTAAATGGGGTGGTTTTGCCAATCCTAAATACAGAGGTCAAGAAACAGGTCCAGGTTTGGTTCTCATTGAAGGCGGCGCCTTTACAATGGGTAACAAAGAAACGGATTTACAATACGAAAACAACAACATCGAAAGAACAGTTACCATTCATTCATTCTATATGGATGAAACTGAAGTTAGCAATAAACAATATAGAGAATATGTTTATTGGTTGGCTCGTGTTTTCAATGCCAATGTGGGTGTTGGTCGTTCAAATAGCATGCAGTATGCCGGTGCAACCTTAGGTGTTGATGAGTTGGTATACACCAAAGCCCTTCCTGATACCAATTGCTGGAGAAGTAAATTGGGATTCAATGAGCCTTTTGTTGAATATTATTTTAGACACCCTGCTTACAAAGATTATCCTGTAGTTGGTGTTAACTGGCACCAAGCAACAGAATTTGCAAAATGGAGAACCGATAGGGTAAATGAAATGATTTTAGACAAGAAAAAAATCATTCGTTTTGATGTTGCCAATGGTGCATTACAACAAGATCCTTTTCATAATTTCAACACCAAAGCATATTTGGCAGGACAAGATGAAGGTTTATTTAGTGGTGTAGATGCTTCCGGACAAATCGTGAGCAGCAAGCCGTCTAAAACCAATATGTTGGGACAAAAACCTTTAAAAGATTATTCTAAATCAAAGAAAAAGGACCAAAAACGCTATAAAGTAACCATGGAAGATGGAGTCCTATTGCCTGACTACAGATTACCAACCGAAGCTGAATGGGAATATGCTTGTCAAGCGAATATTGGTGAAACCCAATTTGACAATGTGGAACAAAACAAAGTGTACTCATGGAACGATTATACCATTCGTATTAAAAATGGAAAAGAAAAGGACCGTGGTAAAATTCGTTTGAATGTGATGCGTGCAAAAGGGGATAATGCCGGTTTGGCAGGTGGTAACCTAAATGATGCAGGTATAATCACCACTCCAGTATTTTCATACTATCCAAATGCTTACGGTTTGTATAACATGAATGGCAACGTTTCTGAATGGGTAATGGATGTTTACAGACCGTTGTCATTAGAAGATATGGATGCATTTATGCCATTCCGTGGTAACAAATTCGAAACCATTGCATTGGATCCTAATGGAACAAATGGTATTCAAGACAAAGACGAATTAGGTAGATTGATATACAAAGATGTTGTTGAAACTAAAATTAAAGAAGGCGGACGTAGAAACTACTCAACTGCTGACAATATTGGTTTCAAAGATGTGCAAAAAGGCATTCAAGATGCTGATTTAATCTATGAATATGGTGCAACTACTTTAATTAACGATAAAGCCCGTGTAATTAAAGGAGGCAACTGGACAGATCGTGTGTATTTCGCTACGCCAGGAACTAGAAGATTCTTAGATCAAGACTATTCTACCTCTTACCTAGGTTTCAGATGTGCCATGATACGCGTTGGTTCACCAGTAGGTAATGGAACAAAAAAGAACAACAAATTGCCTTCCAGCGGAAATGGCAAGAAAACAAAGCGATACAAAAACGCAATGTAATATCCCTTTTAAAAGCCCCCCGCTATTCAGCGGGGGGCTTTTTTTTGCTCTTTTTAGGCTTTGAATCTTTTGAAAATGATCATTTTTAAAGCGATGAATCCCAAGTCCGATAAATTAGGTATTCCTCAAATTATTCCGAACTGCTGCGTAATTCTGACTTTAATTCAGGTATGATGAATCTCATCGGCAAAGTTGGAGTTTATTTTGTCGATGTAATAAATGATATTTTCGTAATTAATATTATTGATTTTGGCTCTTAGATTACAAATACTAACATAAACCAAGATGATGCAATAGGACTTCTTTTTGAGGCCTCAAAGTCCAAATGAATCAGCACTTTGGAGAGTAAAGCTTATCTCAAAGATATGGTGACCGAAATAAAGGGAGTGAAACGTTTGACTTCAAAGGGAATTGGCGGAGTAATATATTGTCTATCCAATTTTCAGGGTTAAAATGTTTTTGCCATAGAATTGAACTAATAATGGCATTTCTTAAAATAGAAAAGCCCCGTTTCCGGGGCTTTTGTTTGGAGCGAGAAACGAGACTCGAACTCGCGACCCTCACCTTGGCAAGGTGATGCTCTACCAACTGAGCTATTCTCGCATTTAAAACTGATTTGATTTTCAGTGGTGCAAATTTAATCATTTTACTATTGTCTACAAATAAATTTCATAAAAAACATGAACAAATTGTTATGAATTTCGCAATTTTATTTTAGAGAATTGTATTTCAATCACTTGCAAAAAGAAATAAAAAGGCAGTTCTATAAGCCGGGTTCTGTAAACACAGTTTTGCCGTGTCTTCTATCATTAATCTAGGATACACTTCACAATGTATCTCAATCGACCTACCCTTCCGGCTTGCAAGCAATTGAGCGGGCCGCCCTTTGATCCGGATTTATTTGGTCTTTCAACGTGCAAGGTTTATCCCAACTTCAATTCACATTGAAATGAGTGGGCTCTTACCCCACTGTTTCACCCTTACCTCTACGAGGCGGTTTAGTTTCTGTGACACTATCTGTTAACCCTTCGGTCACCTTCCTGTTAGGAAGTGCACTGCCCTTTGTTGCCCGGACTTTCCTACCCGTTTGCACGGATTGATAGAACGAACTGCCTTGGTGCAAAGGTACAATAAAGCAGGAGAGAATTCTATGCGAATACAAACCCTTTATTCTATCTTTGCAATTCATCTTTTAAAAAAGAAATATGACAGAATTTGAAGCGGTTATTGGTTTAGAAATTCATATACAATTACAAACAAAATCTAAAGCTTTCTCCTCAGACTCAACGGAGTATGGAGCCCTACCCAATACTTTGGTTAGTCCTGTTAGCTTAGGCCATCCAGGTACGTTGCCAAAACACAATGCGAAAGCCGTTGAAATGGCGACCATGATGGGGTTGGCTTTAAATTGTGATATTACTAGAATTAATCAATATTCTCGGAAAAATTATTTTTATGCCGATTTACCTAAAGGATATCAAATTACTCAGTTTAACACTCCTCTATGTACAAATGGTTTTGTTCCCATCCAAACCAAAGATGGTGTGAAGAGTAAAATTCGGTTAACACGGATTCACATGGAAGAAGATACGGGTAAAAGTATGCACGACCAAGATTTATACGATACACTTGTAGATTATAACCGTGCTGGAACACCTCTTATTGAAGTGGTTACGGAGCCCGACATTAAAACAGGTGATGAAGCCTACGCTTTTGTAACTGAAATTAGAAGACTAGTTCGTTACTTGGAAATATGCGATGGAAATATGGAAGAAGGCAGTTTGCGTTGTGATGCCAATATTTCTGTAATGCCTAAAGGAACTTCCGTTTATGGAACCAAAGTAGAAGTAAAAAACATGAACTCTATTTCCAATGTTAAACGAGCCATAGATTTTGAAATTGCACGCCAAATAAATGTAATTGAATCAGGAAATAAAGTTGAAGGCGAAACCCGAGGTTTCAATGGATTAGAGGGTACCACTTTTTCTATGAGAAAAAAAGAAGCCATTAACGACTACCGATATTTTCCTGAACCAGACCTCCCCCCTATCATCGTTACAGACGCATATATACAAAATATTCGTTCTAAAATGCCCGAATTACCCGCAATTCTTTTTGATAGATTCACCAATAACTATGGACTCAATGATTATGATTCTTCGGTTCTAGTTGATGACAAAATGAGTGCATTGTACTTTGAGCAAATAACCAAACATTCAAATAATTATAAGGCCATTTGTAATTGGGTTATGGTTACTATACGTGGATATTTGAACGAAAATGCATTGTCTATTGAACAGTTTAGTCTGAATCCACATCAAATTGCAGAAATTATTGCTTTGATAGATTCTGGAGTGATAAATCATACCATCGCCAATCAGAAACTTTTTCCTGCTTTAATTGCCAATCCCTCAAAACATCCAAAAGAATTGGTAGAAGAATTAAATCTTGCAACAAACTCAGATTTAAGTTTTCTAAATGAAATTATCGATGAGGTTTTAAGTGCATTTCCTGAGAAAGTGCTCGAATATAAATCGGGAAAACAAGGACTACTTGGAATGTTCGTTGGAGAGGTTATGAAACGCTCAAAAGGCAAGGCCGATCCTAAAATCACCAATCAACTCATTGCTGAGAAATTAGCACAATGACCGCAACGTATTTATTAAAAATATTTCACAATATTCAACATTCCAACCGTGTTTGTTGTCAAATTGATTCTAAAGACTATACCTACCAAGATTTAAAAAATCGAATTTCGGTTTTTGCTTCCAATATTCAGTCTGTTCCCTCCAAACGCATAGGTGTTGTATTAAACGACGATTTTGATACCTATTGTCACATAATTGCTTGCTGGATGTTTGGCAAAGCTTATGTGCCGTTAAATCCAAATTATCCCATCCAAAGGTTACAAGACATTTGCGATTTAGCCGATTTAACGCACATCATTGGTGTGCCAAGTCCACAAATACAAGCCTTAAATCTGATTGAAATTTCTGAAGATACTCCATCTAACGACTGGACATTAACAGAAGTTCAAACAACAGCAGAGGCCTATGTTCTATTTACATCTGGTACAACGGGAAAACCAAAAGGCGTCCCTATTTCCATTTTAAATTTAGATTCGTTTTATGAGGGATTTTTTGAATTAGGATATAAATTATCGGAAAAAGATCGATTTCTGCAAATGTTTGATTTGACTTTTGACTTGTCGGTAATGAGCTTTATGATTCCATTAAGTTTAGGGGCATCTTTTTATACCCTAAGTAAATCATTGGTTAAACCCCTGGCACTTTATGATACTTTAGAGAGCAACAAAATAAGTTTTGCTTTAATGGTTCCATCGGCTGTTGAAATGTTGGAACCCTATCAAAACGACATTGAACTAAATGAATTAAGATACACCCAATTTTGTGGAGAAGCCTTTAAGGAGAAACAATTTAACATTTGGCGGACATGTGCACCATTTAGTCAAATTGACAATGTCTATGGCCCCACAGAAGCCACCATATATTGCACTAGATTTAAGGTATATTCTATAGACAGTACCAACAATGAATTTCACAAACAAGGTATTTTTTCCATAGGTCACCCAATGAAACATACTCGTTTGTATTTAGATGAAGAAGATGAATTGTTATTGGGTGGAAGTCAAGTAACTTCAGGATATTTAAAACCCAATTCACAAATGATTAACGCCTTTATTCAAGTTGGTGAAGAAAGATATTATAGAAGTGGCGATACGGCTTCTTTTGAGGATGGACTTTATTATTGTCATGGTAGAAAAGACGATCAAGTAAAAATTCAAGGTTATCGTGTAGAATTAAGTGAAATTGAATATGCCGCTTCAAATGATTTTCCAACGATTGCAAACAAAGCCATTGTTTTAGAAAATAGCATTCATTTAATTATTAAAACAATTAAAGATGTTCATTTATCGGATATAGAACAATCTTTGAATCAAAAATTACCTTGGTATATGCGTCCAAGTAAAATTCACTTTATCAATGAATTTCCTTTAAATGCAAACGGCAAAATCGATAAAAACGCCCTCAAGGAATGGATACAATCGAAATAAAAAAAGCCACCGTTTCAGATTTTGAATTCATAACATCTTGCATCATTGAATCTGAAAAATCTGGAAGCGATATTTTTAGTTACTCCGCTATTTTTGATTTAACAGAATCAGATTTTACGGGTATTTTAAAATCTATTTTTGAGGAAGAAATTGAAGACCAACCTTGGTGTTATCAACATTGGTCCATTTTATACCTAAATGGAAAACCTGCAAGTGGACTTTGCAGTTGGATTGAAGGTAGAAATGAAATCTCTTCAGATGTTTTAAAATCGCAACTTTTAAACTTTATGATTCCAAAACAGTTTGCCGAATCCATAGAAAAGCTGAAAATGGTAAGCGAAATAACCATCCCCCGAAAAAAAAACACCTTACAATTAGAACATCTTTACACAAAATTAGAATTTAGAAGCAAGGGATTAATGAGAAAACTAATGTTATCTGTGTTAAATGACCACTTGGATTATAATACAGAAATACAATTACTGCAAAGCAACCAAGCTGCACTGTCCTTATATACAGACATGGGATTTAATGTGAATGTTACAAAATGTAACGAAGAAATTTTGAAGTTAAATTTGTTGTCATCCGCTTGTAAAGTTAGATTAATTAAAAAACATGGATAAAGAACAAATAAAAAAAGAACTGGAGCCTATTTTTTTGGAAGTGTTTTCTCTTGACAACATCGAAATTACAGATGATTTAAACGCTGAAAAGGTAGAACGTTGGGATTCATTAACTCATTTGTCTATGATTGCCAAGGTTGAGGATTTTTTTAATGTAAAATTCAAATTAAAAGAATTAATTGCCATGAAAAACGTTGGAGATATGATTGCTTTAATTGAAACTAAGACAAACGCTTGAATTCAACAAAAAATACACAAGCCTATTTTTTTACAATCATCCTGACATTGGGATTGTGTTTTTTGATTTATTTAAATTCCAATGCGAAAATTGCAAAAAAATTAACCGAAAATGGACTGTCATTTATTGGGATATCGGATATTGTAACATCCCAAAAACAATTATTTGGCCATAAAGAGAAGGCATTGGGTGTCGAAGTAACCAAATCAAAGTCCCCAGAAAATAAACTAGTTTCTAAAATTCCACTTACAAAAAAAGAAAAAGAGGAAATTTCAAAACTCATAAAAGACATTGAATTATTATCCTTCCAAAATGAGAAAGACAATATGCTTGCTTCGTTTTTTGAGACCTTAACAGAAAGTGAAAAAAAACGTTTTAGAATTTGGTATTATGGGGATTCTCAAATTGAAGGAGACCGAATAACCAGCGAAATTAGGGCCTTGTTTCAGGAACAATTTGGAGGCAACGGAATTGGTTTTGTTCCTGTTAGCAATCCAGCAACTTACACCAAACTTACCCTCGGTGAACAATCTGATTGGAAGAAGCTAAACTGCTTTAAAGACAAAAAGAAAGGCAAGTATTTCGATGTGAGTGGGTTGGCTTTTATTCCCAAAGACAATTCAGAAACAAAATTCAATACACTCAAAATCAATGTATCCAAATCGCTTAAATATCAATCCCTTTTATTTCTCATGCGCTGTGATTCAGGAAGTAATCTGCAGTGGAAAAAATCATCTGCCACCGATTGGAATGCCCCAATTTCTATAAAAAAAATCTCTGACCAATCCATTTACACACTTAGCAATACTCCTGAAACAGGCAATATTGAAATACGTGTTAAAGGCAAAAATATAGTGGCTTATGGCTTTTATTTAGAAGGTGAACCCAAAGGAGTTCAATTGGATAATTTTGGAATTAGGGGTCATTCAGGAGATGGACTAAGCAATATTCCGAGCACACTGCTCAATGAAAGATCCAAAATTGATCAAACCTCTCTTGTGATTTTTCACTATGGCAACAATGTAGTGCCTTATTTGAAATCGGACAAAGGAAGTAAACATTGGTTTGAGCGCATTTTTCAAGGGATGTTGAGTAAATATAAGAAAAATTGTCCAAATGTTTCGCTTTTGGTGATAGGACCCGGAGACATGGGTTATAAATCCGGAGACGAATTACACACTTATAGCTCAGCAAGTATTTTGAATGAATGGATGAAGGAACTTTCATTAAAAAATGGGGTGGCATATTTCGATTTTTACACTTTAATGCAAAGAGAAGGGGGCATTCTTGCTTGGAAAGAAAAAGGCTTAGCGAGTTTAGATGGCCACCTTACTACAAGTGGTCAAAAGAAATTTGCTAAAATTGTAACTAAAGAACTTTCTACCGCTTATTCAGCATATCAAATTGGAAAGGACAAAAAGCAATGAGATTATCAGCATTGATTGGTTTTTTATTGTTAATTAATTTGTTGCCCGGACAGCAAATAAGGTGGGAAAAGTCTGTTGAATATTCCCAAATACCGTGGATTGATTCGCAATCGAATGTAATTCAAGCACACAACAAATCGCTATTGCGTCCATTTTTCTTAAAACTAAATGCCGCATCAAAAAGAAGAATCAATATTTTGCATATTGGAGACTCCCATGTTCAGGCCGATATTTTCACAAATCAAACACGGATGTTAATGGGCAATACATTTGGTTATGCTGGCAGAGGCATTGTATTTCCATATACCACAGCCAAAACCCATACTGCTGCAGATTATAGAAGTTATCACACTGGTAAATGGTTGTATGCCAAAAATGTGGAGAAGAGTCCAGAATTACCACTTGGTGTTTCAGGTGTAAGCTCAAAAACGTTTGACAAAGACGCTCAATTTAAATTTATTTTTAAACAAGGCATCATTCAACCTGAGTTTACAAAGTTGAAAATTTTATGTAAACGCAGTGAAAACTCCTTTGATTTGCGTTTAATCACCAATGGTGAAACTGTAAATATTGATGTATTTAAAGAATCAAAAGATTCATTGTCGGATGAATTGACTGTTTTTTTGCGATCTGGGTACAACGATTATTTATTTGAACTAGTTAAAAACGATAGCCTGCAAGAGGAATTCGAAATTTATGGCTTAAGTATTGAATCTGAAAACAATACTGGTGTAATGTATACAAGTGTTGGAATTAATGGCGCTGGACACTACGCCATTATGCGTGAGAACAAATTGCCAGATCACTTACAATTGATAAAACCAGATGCCATAATTTTGGATGTTGGCGCCAATGATTTTTACCAAAAAGGTTTAGATAAAGTAGTTTTCACAGAAAACCTTATTTCACTTATTGAATTGTTTAAAGAATTTGCTCCAAACGCATTAATTATTCTTTCAAATAGTCAAGACATTTATAGAGGGGGATATAGTTTAGCCACTTGTGCCAATTTCTCTGTTATAGTTTCGGAAGTTGCCAAATCTGAAAAAGTGGCCTTCTACGATTGGTACAGGGTTGCCGGAGGGTATAAATCAATGCGGTTGTGGAAATCATACAGTCTTGCAAACAAAGACGGTGTTCATTTATCAAAAGCGGGTTACGATTTGAAAGGTTCACTCATTTATCAAGCTTTCAACCAAACACATAAAAGACTTTTCGATAAATACGACAGTAGTTACCAAATCATTGTTCCGTATGCCGATACCCAATACGTTCAAATTGATACCACCAAGCCAAAAATAAAACCAATTGTAGATTACCATTGGGTAAATCATAAAGTGCGTTCTGGTGAAACCGTATGGACAATTGCCGATAAATATGGAGTTTCTACAATACAGATAAAAAAGTGGAATAAACTTAGATCATACGGCTTAAAACGAGGCAAGGTTTTAAAAATATATACACAAGTAGAGCAATCGCCTAAAATAATTGTTCACTCCACTCCTTCTGTGGTTGTAAAAAACAAGACCATAAAACAAAAGCAAAAGGAAAATTCACGTAAATTAAAATCTCACACGGTGAAAAATGGAGAAACATTGTATAGCATATCTAAAAAATATCAGATGTCGGTGGATTCGCTTAAAAAGCTAAATAATTTAAGAGGAAATACCATAAAAAAGGGTCAAAAATTAAAAGTAGAATAATGGCATTTAATTCGATACATTTTTTTGAATTTTGGATTTTACTTTATTTGCTGTTTCTCCTATTTAATGAAATCAATTTAAAATTCCGAAATGCCATTCTTCTAATTGGCTCGTTGTTTTTCTTTTGGAAATTATCCGGATTTGGAGTGTTTTTATTGTTGGCTGTAAGTTTTATAGACTTTGTTTTAGCCAAGAGGATTCACCAAACTCAGAATGACAATTTAAAGTCCAAATTATTGACAATAAGTATTTTATTGAATGTTTCAATCATTTTATTTTTCAATCATTTTGCAGATTGGTTTGACTTTTATAATCCTTCTTCTTTCTTTCATGTACCAAAGTTTATTCAATTTGCAAGTGTTTCATTTTACGCGTTTAGATCATTGGGCTATGTCTTTGACGTATATTATGAAAACATAGAAACCCCTGAGAGAAATATTGTTAACTATTGGAATTATGCCAGTTTCTTTCCGATAATATTGTCTGGTCCAATTGGCAATGCCGATACATTTTTAACACGCATTAACACACCCAAGATACAAATCCCTACATCGTATATTTCTAAAGGACTATTTTTAATCACTTTAGGCGTGGTCAAAAAGTTCATTTTGGGCAATTATATATCCATTAACTTCGTAGACAGGGTGTTTGAAAGTTATACTTTCTTTACCCCATTAGAATTGAGTCTAGCATCAGTCGGACAAACATTTTCTTTATACCTTGATTTTAGTGGGTATACGGATATTGCCGTGGGTTTATCTATGTTATTGGGATTTGAAATAATTGAGAATTTTAATTTTCCTTTTCTATCACAAAACATTACTGAATATTGGAAGCGCTGGCACATATCACTTTCAAAATGGTTTAACCAAAATTTGTATTTTCCTTTATCGTATCAGTTGCGTTCATTGCAAAAGTTAGGGACATTAATTTCTGTATTTATCGTGTTTGCAGTGAGTGGATTTTGGCACGGAACAGCAGTTCATTTTTGGTTTTGGGGGATATTACATGCTGCTGCTTTAATGTGGGATGTGATATCGAGTAACTGGCGAATAACTTGGAGAAAAATCACCCCGAAGTTCATTTACAAACCCCTTTCTATACTGTTAACATTTACATTCTTAACCATCAGCGGAATTTATTTTAAGGCAGAATCTATAACCCATGGAAATGAAATGGTATTTAGAATTTTTAGTTCCCATGATTTCAATTTATTTCCTCAATGGTTTAATCTTTACCCTTGGGTTGCGGTTAGCTTATTACTTGTAATTATTGTGCAATTTGGTTTCAGCAAAATTTACAACAACGTATATGCATTTGTAGGAAAAACACATTGGATACTTCCTCTAATTCTATTTTTAATAATCTTATTTATTGCTTACCAATTTCATTTAATGGGCTCACTACCTTTTTCTTATTTGCAATTTTAACTGTGAATTTTCAAATTTTACCTGACAGCTTATAGGCCAAAATACCGACCCACTCATGGAATAATGATTCAAGTTTAACCATAGCACCTGTAGAAGGTATTATAAAGCTAGATATGGAATAATTTCTAGAAAACGCTACAAAATGAGCTGGGTAAGAAATATAGTTTATACCTAATTTGGAATAACATCTTTCAGAACGATACATATGAGCCGCCGAAGTAATGAGTAAAATAGGTTGTGAAATTTTTAAGCTGTCTAATATTTTTTTAGTGTACACCGCATTTTCGAAGGTACTTCTAGATTGAATGTCTACAATGTAATGTGTACTATCAATGCCCAACTGATTCAAGTATTTAGCCGCTTCTTCAGCTTCAAAATAGGTTTTATTTAACAAAGATGAAGATCCACCAGACAAAATAATTTTATCAAACTTTTTAAGGAGAATGCCTTGAAGACCAACCATAAAACGATCTCCAGGTTCCGACAATCTGAAATAATCATTTTGGATATCATAATTACCATAACCACCTAAAACAACCGCAATGCGTGGAAATGATACATTGTGATATAATCTTTGTTTGGGTGGTTTTGGCTCCCACATAAGATACAATTCATTCACCAGCACATTGTTTCCAAACAAAAACAACATTACCAATGAAACGGTAAATGCTTTTTCAGGCTTTAAATACAAAAAGAAAAAACATTTTCTAAAAAATGAACTTGATTTTGGCGATGGTGCTTTCTTTAATCTAAACAATCCAATTATAGAAAAAAGAACAATCCAAAATAAGGGCTTAATTAAAAACCCTAGAATTTTACTCAGAGCGAAAAACATCCCCTCAAATTACGAACAAAATTGTCGAAATAGGGAAATGTATCAAGAATTAAATTTGAGAGATGTCTATAATCTGATTGTAGTTGGTTTTTAAATCAACAGAAACAGTCACCGACATTTTCTTCCCAGAACTTTTAATGCTGTTAAAAGCAGGAATTAATTCATCGGCAATGATAAAACAACCGCAATTCTGCCCTTTAGAAAAAGTGAATTCTACAGTTTTAAAACCTGCTTTGAGTTCACAGTTAGCTGAATTTAAATTATTGGTTGTTTTTTTTGATTTCTTAGGTCCTTTCATGAAACTGCTTTTTTTACCTGGGGAAGGTGCAACTGTAGTTTGTGTATTCACCGCAACCTCATTGCTTGCTTTGGTGGACGTATGTGGAATTGCCGAAACGGTGCCATCTACATCATTTAATACAACTGATTTCCCCTTGTAAGAATTATAATTTGAAACAAAGCTAGAAGGGTTAATTGCTTGGGCAAATGAGATGCTAGAAAGAGCAAAAACGAATAAAGAGAGTAATGTTTTTTTCATATTATTAATTATAGTTTTACGCAAATTACTGATTTTCACCAAAAAAACAAGATTTTAAATAAAAAAACTTCATTTTATCTAAAACCTATTGAACATTTTTTTTGAGCTATCTTTGAATCTTAAAGTATGGAGTTAGTAAAAAAAGCATTTGATCATGACATACCTTCTTTCTTGAAAGCTTATCCCAAAAGCGTATATTTAATACATTGGCTTCAAAGGTTGTTTTATATTCGGAATGCCCACATCTATCGCGAAATCAAAAAAAACAATCCAAACAATCATGAAACCGTGTGGGATGTTGGCTGTGGTGATGGCCAATTTTCGTTGTATGAATTGTTTAACACAAAACATACCGTAGTTGGAACAGATAGAAACAAACAATGGTTAGATTTTTTAACAACGTTTACTAAAAAAACAGGTCGTGGCTCTTTTCGTTTTCACCTTCTAGGCGAAGATGCTCCATTAAACCTTCAATTTGATAGAATCTATTGTTTTGCTGTTTTACCGTGTGTTGACAATGTGACTGAATCGTTTGAGACATTTCGGGATTGTTTAAATGAAAATGGTGTTTTACATGTTTATGTGCCCATTAATTTTAAAATAGAAATTCCGCTCTATAAATCAATGTTTGAAAAATTCCATCATGCTGAAAAAGGCCAAAACAGAACCCAAATTTTCACAAAGGATGAGATTTTAAATTATGCCAAATCTGCAAAGCTCGAACCCATATATATGCGCGAAACGTATGGATTTTACGGTAGAATTGGCCATGAAATGTGGTCTATTACCACTATGTTGCTAGGATCTTCAAAAATCCTTCACAATGTTTTGGGGGTATTGACTACCATCCCTGTTTTTATTGTGTTACAAATCTTGAAATTTGTGGATTTAAAACAAACAATAAAAAACGGCAACGGATTATATGTTACATTCCAAAAGGAAGGTCTATAACCGTTGCCGTTTGTGCAATACTTATTTATTTTACTCTTTAATGAATTTTAAAGTTTTAAAACCATCTAATTGAAGTAGATAAACACCAGAAACCAAATTACCAATATTTATTGTTTTATTCCACTGATTGACATCAACTTGAGCCAATACCTTGCCGGTTACATCTGATATTTGTGCAGTTTTAGGTAAAATATTGCTTGTAAGAATTGTCAACTCATCTTTTGCCGGAACTGGGTATACAGTTAAGTCTGAATATTCAACATTGTCTGATGACAAAACTCCAAAAGCCACAAAATTTGAAACGATACTTAATGATTGGGTTGATTGTGTATCACAAATATAACTGCCATCCCCTTTTACCTTAATATAATACTGATTTGTGCCAGACGGTGGAGTCAAATCGGAATATGCATTTACACTCAAAGAAACTGAATCTATCGCTACAAATTTACCGCCTTTATTGCTTCTGTATATAACATAAGAATTTGTAGGGAAACTTCCACCATAATTTGTCCAATTTAAGTTATTCTCTCCGCTTACACCCAAGTTGGCAGACAAATGCAATGTTGTTTGAATGTAATACAACGATTCTTCGGCGCTATTACCACATGAATCAACTGCAGCAAGATAATAAGAATAAGGACGTTGTTTTGGATTTACAAATGAATCTATAAATTCGTTTTTATTGCTCACAGAACCAAATAATGTATACTTACCTAATACAGTAGATTCCCTGAATAAATTATAGCTTACAATCCCATTTTTTGAATTGTGATTCCAAATTAATTTGTTTTTACCTGTAGCTGAATCAATTGTAACCATACATAGGTACACCAAGGTGGGTTGTTTTACGGAAATATTAATCACGTTAGACGCTGATGCGCAACCTGTAGCAGAATCCTTTGTATAAACTTGATATGCGCCAGAAACTTTCACCACCGGTTTACTACCCGATTCCCAGTAATAAGGTGACCAAGAATAATAACTGCCAGATTTTGGCTTAACAATAGAAATCATTGCTGAATCGCCTTTACAAAATATAGAATCACCACTTGTAATTTCAATTTTTAAAGAGTCAGGAGTAATCAGTTTTACCTCAAAAATTTCTGAAGTATCTATACAACCTTGATCTGATTTCATTGTCGCAAAATATTTGCCCGCTTTGGATACTGTTATAGAAGATGAAGTTTCACCTGTATTCCAAGTGGCTTGACTATTCGCATAAACAGTTAAGGTTCCGTAAGAACTAGCACATATTTTGTAAGGATTTAGGTTGTCTCCGCTGTATGCTTGAATGTAATTGTTATTTAAAACTACATAAACAGACTTGGTAGTGTCAACACAACCCACACTATCGTATGCATAGGCATAGTAAGATCCAGTCCAATAAACATTTGTAGTACTTCCAACGGTACCATCTGACCAACGAATGGTTGGATTATTGGTTGAAGTTGTGGTTAATTGAAACGTCTTGTCGCAAGTAAAAATGGTGTCTTTTTTGGAATTAATTTCCAATTGAAATTGATTCGAATAACAGCTGAAAAATTGGGCTTGCGAAATTCCGTAATAACACAAACTAAAAATAAATGAAGTAATTATTTTTTTCATGACGATTAAACAACAAATATAATCCAATTGTATAATGATTTATTCCAAATTGTTTAAGATTAACCATTCATGACTAAATAATTACATCTTAAGAGCTAAATGAATGGCTTTTAACTCAATATTTCAGAATTAAGCCACCCATAGAGAAACCTGCACCTGTCCCAATAATTAAGATTGTTTGTCCTCTTTTGAGCCGCCCAGATGTTATTACTTCTTGTAATGCCATGGGTATACTCGCAGACAATAAATTCCCTACAGAATCAATGTTCACAACCCATTTTTCTTCAGTGATTTGGAACATTTTTTGAAACAATTCCAAACCTATTTTAGATGCTTGATGGGGAATCACTAAATCAATGTCTTTCCATTGTAGTTTGGCTTTATTAAACAATTCAGACACAAAATTGGGGAACAAAATTTTGGCTTGTTTTAACAATGAAATGCCTGACATTTGAAAATAATAATTTTCCTTTTCAGTGGGGATATAACCCAAATGTACATTTCCACCTGCATGAACAATGGTGTTTCTGGCACCTGCCGGATAATTAATTATGTGATTGGCTAAGAGTTGACTCGGTCCAAACCCATTAATTATGGTGGCGGTTGCTCCATCTCCAAACAACAAATAACTTTCTAAGTGATTTGGATTTAAACTATTGCTGCTTTTTTCACTGTTTATTATTGCAATGGAATTGTATCCTTGACTTAATAGACCGTTTGCAACTATACAACTACTAATAAAGCCCAAACAGGTGGATCCAACATCTATACTTGGAATCAATGCCAACGGATCCATTAATTCTTGTGTTAAACAGCTTCTGTGCGGTATTGGATAATCAAATGTTGCCGAGCCATTAATTAACAAATCAAGCTCGCTGTATGCCATATTTGCGTCTTTTAATGCCGTCTTTAATGCTTCTGAACCCATATATGAATTGGTTTCGTTTGAATTACTCGCCCAATACCGAATTTTTGCACCCCCATTTTTCTCAAATATTTGTTTATCCGGTCCATTCTTTTCTTGATAACCAATTTTGTTAGACGGTAAATATATGCCTATAGTTTGTATGTTAAATCCCATTTCTTGTTTTGTTTATTACTCGACTATTTTTACTGTTTAATGGATGATATATTTCACTATTTTCAAAAATTAATGTTATAGATTCAAGCCCATTGACCAGATTAAAATCATCAAATTTGTGTTGAATAAATTGTTTGACCATTTCAAATTCGGATTCCATAATATTTAGTTGGATTTGAACTGTTTTGTTATCCAACTGAGTTACATAAAAATCTATCACATTCTGACTTGACTGAATTATCCATTGGCGCACACTGTCTGGAAACAAGTAGATTAAATTCCCTACTCTATTGTTAAATTGAAGACAATCCTCTTGTCTGCCTTCTATTTTATGTATCCAAGTATTGGTGTTTCCACAAGGACAAATATTAATTCTTATTTGAACAATATCACCCATTCTATAACGAATTAATGGTTGCGCTTTTCGGGTAAAATCGGTGATGATTAATTGCTTTCTTAAAACATCTTTTGGCAATGTTTCACGATCATTTGCCAGTGGTAAATCTTCAAATTCAGCGTGAATTTGATTCGAATTGAAATGCATATTTCCCAATCTGCAGGTATACGCCAATAACCCTTCCGTGGCTTGATACACTTCGGATAATTGAACTTGGGGAAATTGGTTTTTTAACGTATTTTTTGTTAAATCGTCGAAAACTTCAGCAACAGCAATAATTTGTTCCAAATTATTTAGGCTTACTGAATCATGATTTTCCAAAATTTTATTCAAAACAGTTGAAGGAGCAACAATTATATCTGGTTTGCATTCAAGTAATTGTAGTTTTAATTGTTCCAAAGGCAATGACAAATCAAAATAACTAAACTCAAGCAATTTGCTTTTAACCGATTCATATAAGGTTGAGTTAGATCTTAAAAAAAACGCGACCTTGCGTTTTTTAAATTTCAAGCCGATGATATTTTTCAAAACGGTGGCGACCCAAATGGCTCTTTCATTTTTAGAGACTAAAATAATTCCTGGTTTGCCAGATGTACCAGATGATAAACCAATGGTGTACCCACGATAAAGTCCGTTGAAGTCTCTACTGATTTCTTGTTTTTTTGCTTCGGCATACAAATCTTTATAGTGAAGATTTAAATTGTTTAATTCATTGTAATGGTCAATCCATATCGATTTGTTAATAATCGGAAATGATTCTAAGGAAATTTTATTAAATTTCAATTTTTCGTAAAATGGAATTTCTTTTACCACCCATTTTAGGTGTTTATTTAACTTTGAAACAATTAAAATCTTGCGGATTTTTGAGGGAATTAAATCCAACAAATACAAATGAATTAAGTGTCTTAAAATTAAAATCTTCATGTCCTTATTTATAAGATTTATTTAATGCTGCAGCGGTATCGCAATGAGATGGTATAATATGCCAATCTGGAAACTCCCTATTTAATTTAATTATTTCATTAAAGGTATTTAAAACATTTTTTTTACTTCCTCCGATAAACTTTTGGGCAAATCCCAATTTGCCATTTATAATAGATTCAACATGATACAATGCATCAGAGCATAAAAATTTGTATTGGTTATTATATTCAAATAGAACACCAATCATGCCGGGTGAATGACCATTTAGCTTTAGTAAATACATGCTTTTGTCTCCAAATACATCGGTAAGAAAAAGATCAATTTTAGATTTACACATAAAAACCTGATTAAATGGAATGTTGCAATTAATTATACGGGATCTTACTTCGAAGTTATCCGGCAACAACTCGCGCATAAAAGCGTTCTTTAATGCTTTTATGCCAAATTCCATTTTATATTGAATATAGGCCTCATTGTGTAAAATTATTTGTGCATTGTTGAATTGCTTTAACCCACCAGTATGATCCGCGTGAAGATGAGATAGAATAACAAAAGAGACCTCTTGTGGCGCACAAATAGTATTTATTTGGGAAAATGCCTCTCCTGATACCGTTACAGGAACCAAAATATCCAAAAGTCTATTTGGAAACTTCTTCACGGCATCCGTATAATGTTTAGAATAACCAGTATCGAATAAAATCCAGCCTAATTTTCTATGCTTTAGGAGTCCGAAATAGGCAAAATAGGGGCGCATTTTGAATTTGTCGGCAGGATTTGTCAAAGCGCCAATACTTTTGCAATAGCCTGATTTAAGCCAATGAAATTCGTCAATCATATTTTAAATTTGATTTTATTTGCTTGGATTAATTCTTGAATCATTGCAGCATTGGATTGAATAGGTTTGTACTTTAATAGTTCAATAGATTTACCAATGTCTAAGGTGAAATTTTGGGATAGAAGTTCAATTTGATACCTAGAAATAAGAGGCTCCTTTTGTTGAATTTTCGATGATACTTCTGAAAAAATAGCTACGAATTTTGCCAACTTTACGGGTACTTTTCGAGAAACCGGATTCAATGAAAAAGCCTCCAACAATGAATTAATTATGATATAAATATTGGCTGGATCTCCGTTGGTTATATTATATATGTGATTCCAAGCCACTTCTGGAGCGTTAATTGCCAATTCTATAGCCAATTGGAGATTTTTCATACTGGTAAAATCTGCGATATTGTTTCCATTACCTATTATTCTTAGTTTACCTGCGTGATACGTTTCCATCAATCTAGGCAATAAGGTATTGTCGGTCCTACCAACTATGGCTCTTGGTCTGAAGATTATAAATGGGATTCCTGAATTTATAAGAATATTTTCAGCCATAAATTTGCTTTTGGCATAAAAATTAGGAAATTTTATTGGATAAAAATCCTCCGTTACAAATGGAGTATTAGCATAATGATAAATTGACGGTGTAGACAGAAATACAATTTTTACATGAGGCATATTTTTCACTACAGATGTCAATGTTTTCATCATTTGAATATTTGTAGATTCAAATTCATTCCATTTTCCCCAAATTTGGGTATGTGCAGCGTTGTGAACAATAATTGATATGTTGTTTTCAAGAATCAACCTTTCCCATTGTTTGGAATCATAGGGGTTTAAGGTTACATGATTCGGTAAAAAATTGTTGTTCCGAGATGCAAAAAATATTTTGCTGTTGTTACGCCATTCCTCTTTTAAGTAAGTTCCAAATGAACCGGAAGCACCAGTTACTAAAATATTCACGAATTTTTATTTTTAAGAAATAAAACCAAAGACCATATAGCAGAAATAACCATCCCCCAAAGCGAGAAAAAGAAATATTTACTATCTAAACTCAATAAAAATGACTGATAATTAATTATTACCACCAAGCAATACAATGGCCATAATAAATAAGCCCATCGTTCACCTGCACAAATTAAACCTTGTACCAAAGTACCAGAGAATATCATCAAAAACAAAACGGATTTATCATAAAAAAGCCATTGCTTTTCTATCTGCACATAGACCAATAAAAGAAGGAATAAAACGGCACCAGCGAATCCAATAAAGTACTGATTAATCAATTTTATCTGAGTTCTATTGTTAAAAGATTTAAAACCCAATAAGTTTAACAGCGGATTTAAATTGGTATGTACTGGATTTAAACTTTGATTTTGTTCCAATAAACCAAAAACCGGTTTAACATAATCCAATTCATGTTGATATGTCCCAAAAATCTTATCCCAAATCACAAAAGATGCCCCATGATTTTTATTCAAATATTCGGAATTTATTCCGTGGTGCACCCTATGATTTGAAGGTGTCATCATAAAATACTCTAAAAAACCCTGCTTGTTCACCAAATGGTTGTGATTATACACTTGTAAAACATAATAAACTGAACTAACCACAACAAATTCTTCCACAGAGATACCCAATATGGCCATGGGTAAAAAAAATGGAAATTCGGTTAAAGCCTGTAAATACCCATTTCGAATGCCCATTGCCATGGTAAAATATTCACTTTGGTGGTGAACAGAGTGTACGGCCCATAAAGGTTTAAAGGAATGATGTGATCGATGACTCCAATAAAAGCAAAAATCCCAAAAAACGTATCCTATTGCGAATAATAAAATCGGCGAAAACCCGTCAAACAAGTGTAAGCTGTATTTTTTAGAAACCAAATCGTAGGCGAGTAAAAACAAACCCCGTAAAACCCACAACAAAATGTGCCCGGCATTTAAATCGGTAATTATAATGTCCCACCTGGTTTTTTCTTTCCGAATCAATTGAATCAAAAAACCCTCCAATACAGTAAATAAAAAAAGAACAGAAGTTCCTGCTATAAAAATCCCCATAGATACTAAGTCTTACGAAAGTCGCAATATAATGGGCGATAAAAAAACGGATAAATGCAAATACTCAAAATAGATTTTACGAAAATCCGTAATTTTTAGGGATTGAGTTTAAATGGATTCAGATTTAGTTGCTTTAAATACAATATAACTAAATATGAATGAGCGTTTTATGCAAATTTCTTCACTAATAGAAAAGCCCGCATTTTCAATAAAAATACGGTATTCCTCTTTAGAATATTGGTGGGGGTGCAACACGTCTCCAGGTAAAAGTTGAAAAACCCACTTCAGTAATTTAAAATTATGTGCATCAGTACTTACAATGAATTCACCGTTTAATTTATTTGCCCGATTTAAATTTAAAAGTGTTGTGGGGATATCTATAACATGATTTATTACGTTAAGACAAAATACAATATCCGCTTGTTGATTAAACTTAAATGTTTCTATAATAGATTCATGAAATTGTACCCAAGGATAATTTGATTTCTGAAAAATTGAGAGTTTAGCATTATATTGATCCAGCAACGGATCTATGGCCATTACATTACTTTGTTCAAAAATGGTAAAAATACCCGCTGGGCCACACCCAATATCATAAATAGTTAGACCTTTTAAATCCTTAAACTCTATTCCGATAGACTTTAGAAATTCCTTCCAATACTGGCGTTTAAAATTGATGTAATCTTCTTTATTCGATTTCTTGAGGTATCCTTTCCACCAATTAAACTCCAATTTTTGTGCTAAATTCCACTTCCAACTCCCCTTCATAACTCGAATTTTTGGCAATTATTAAATCAAAGCTTCCTTTTTCAATATTCGCATAATGGCATTCGTCCAAGATGTAGGATGATTGTTATATCCTGCCCTACCAATAGCCATGAGCCATGAGCGTATATCTTGAGTTGATGTCATTTTACTATAGTATTTTCTTTTTGCTACCATATGGCAAAACGCAATGTAAGAAGCGGTATCTGAATCATATTGTCGGTAGGCCGATTTCATTTTTTTCTTAAAGGAATTTTTTCCCTTCATCCCAAAATGATTGTTTAACACTCTACAAATTTTACTTGTCCCATACCCAGATTCTACAATTGCTATTCCCAAGATTACATTGGATGGGATAGAATAAATAGCAGAAAGAGAATCTGCCAAAGGCTTGTATTTTTTAGTATAATCAGACTTTTGAGCATTCAAGTTACCGCTTAGAAAAAGCAATACTCCTAATAATAATTTTCGATATTTCTTCATTAAATCAGAGAAATTGATTTCCCAAATATTTCAACAAAAATAGACTTTTATATCCAAAGAATGAAATATTAAGACAACATCGCATATTTAATCGAATGAAATTGAATAACTTAAATAAAAAAAACATCGATAGAATTAAAAATATCATCTATAAAACGCTCGTGAAAAAATCCAGCAATTAAAAATCATTAATTGTAAAAAATCTAAATCAACATAAATATGTATTTTCATTCTAACAACCTTTGACTTGGATTATCTGTAGCACCCACAAATCCCCTATAAATTAGGTGTTTCACTCACTTTATTTTGTACACGACATCGTTAAGATCTTCTTCCCTCACCAAAGGAATAATTTCTTTGGGCTTTGGTGCCTCATACCGAAGTTCTATAGCAAATTCTGGGTTTAAACTAAATATTAATTTGTTAATTGATAAACCAAATATATCTTTGGGTTGAACTGATAAAATAAATCTTTTATGAAAGCCACTAAATTTTTCTTTTTCTTTGGAGTTTTGCTTATCCTTTTTGAATGGTTAAGGGTATATTTTATTATGCCCATGCCAGGAAGTCAAAGGATAAATAGCATTGATTTGGCGTATTTTTTACATCAGTATCGCTGGATTATTCGTATGGTATGTTTATTGCCGATGATAATTGGCTTTCGCGCTACATTTAAATTATATCCAAAATCATTGATAGTTTTATTGTTGTTTTTAGTAGGTAGTAGTTACGTTACCAATTTCATAATGAGTGCAGATCAGATGTTCCAACTTATTAAAACAAAGACCTTCACAAAGCAAGAAAAAAACAACATTGACTTAGACCGCTTGGTTATTGGGGTAGAATTCAATAATGAGGCCGTGGCATATCCTGTGCAAATTATTGCTCATCACCATCAAATTTCTGATACCGTTGGAGGCGTTCCCATCCTTGTAACATATTGTTCTGTTTGCCGAACCGCACGTGTATTTTCACCCAAAATAAACAATAAAATAACCCAATTTCGATTGGTAGGAATGGATCATTTCAATGCAATGTTTGAAGATCCTCAAACGCATTCTTGGTGGAGACAAGTAAATGGTACTGCGGTTACGGGTCCTTTAAAAGGAAAAAAACTAAAGGAATTATTTTCAAAGCAAATCACATTAAGAACATGGCTAGAAATGCACCCCGACTCTAGAATACTTCAGGCTGATCCATTTTTCAAAAAACAGTACGATGGACTTATTCCTTTTGAAACGGGGACTTCCCGCAGCAGTTTAACCGGAAGAGACACTCATAATGGAGCTGAAAAAAATTGGATGGTATGGTTGAATCGGGGCGAAAATACCAAATCTATTTCTTGGAATCTGTTGGAAAAAACTTCGATTAAAGTAATTAGTGACAAATCTGATTCAATTTTGATTGTTAGCAATGACGGAGCAAGTGTTTTGAGTTATACAGTACAACAAAACTCTTCCGAAAACTTAGGGAATATTTTATTTAAATTAGACAAGCAACTAAATAGAATTTATATTTATCCCAAAAACAAAAATAACAATTGGATTGATTCTTTTACATTAAGTGGACAAGCGCTCGCATTAAAAACAAAGCATAATTTATTGCCTATGCAGTGTTATCAAGAATACAACCACAGCTATCATGTGTTCAATTCACCGAATAAAATTAAATAATTGGCCTGTTAGGGAATAGGTTTGAATCTATCGTTTTATTTTGGGATACCAATGTTTTAAAGTATCGGGATCTGATGGTTCTGGGGGATTTTTAAAATCGAGATCAGGAAATAATTTGGTTGTAAACCCTTCATAATCTTTGGCCCATTCTCGGTGTTGATAAACACAAACTGCCAAACATGCCGAACAATAATTATGGGTTGCAAAGTAGGGAAAACACTTTCCAGTATCTATCACGTAACGGTCTTTTCCAATATGATCTTTGCCGGCTTCTGGAGAACGATTGTCTGGGATGGCATCTGCAGGACAATACAATCGACAAGCTTTGCAGTTATCACAAAATTTTGCAATTCCTGCGTCAATAGGAGAATCACATACTAAATCCATGCTGGTAATTACACTGCCCAATCTAAATAAAGGCCCCATTTTCGGGTGAATGATTGAACCATGTCTACCCAATTCACCAAAACCAGCTTTAAGTGCCAATGGAATGTGCAAGACGTTGCTGTCTCCAATAGGATGCTCCACAGTGCATTCGCATCCTAAATCTCGAATAAATTGAGCCAATTGAATCACAATTTCTCCCAAAGAATAATACACACGCAAACATTCTACGGCAGAATCATGTGAAGGTACAACTTGAAACTTCCGCCAGAGCATTTTTTGTCCAACAACTATTGCCAATTTTTCACTTATTTGACGTCCTTTATAGATATCAGAATCTTCAATTTCGGCAATCCCGACTTCATCGGCCCCAAGTAAAATGGCTTTGGTTTTTATTATTTTGGAAGCCTCTTCCGGCGATTTAAACTCCGTTTTAATTGGATTTACTGGTCCTTTAAACTTCGGACTTTGCTCCTCTTTTATGGCAGTAAGGATGTCGTTTACTTCTGATATATCAATTTTTCTGCCACCTATTGACTGATACCACTCATTCCACATAAATGCGGGAGGCGAAAATTCACTAGATACTATCATTTGTTTAGACTTTGATTGTTTTTCTTAAATACATTTATTTTCACTCCCAATTTGGCACCCAAGTATCCCATAGGAATGTAAGCAAACGTAAGGTCTAAAATATCAAACCACAAAGGAGCAGGAATTAAAAAGACCATATAAATGCCTGCAATTAAATACAGTAAAGATATTATAAAAGCTATTTTCAGGTTTGGTTTTTTGATATATACTGCCATTAAAAACGCACTAATAAAAGTCCCAATTGCATGGGCCACTAATGGAATCATTAGATGGATCGGTTCTAATAATTTCATAGATTGAATGGTTGATGCTTCAGTTGCAAAACTAACCCCCGGAGGATATTCAATAATTAATGGCCCCACCGTAATAATTAATCCATTTGCCAATGAACCTAAAAATAGTGAAATCAGAGTCCATAAAATGTAATAAAGATATTTACTCATTTGTCAAATGTTACTTAGATTTAGGAATATACTATAAAATAATATAAATCATCCCATAATTCACCATTTTTTTGATAATTCTAAAAGCATATTGACGGTTTTGGTATTTCTTGTTGTGGCCAAAACTTTTAGTTTTGATTCAAGAAAATTGTTTGAAAACTTGGTTTTGCCGTAACCATTTTCGCAATAAATGTATGCCGTTATGCCTAATATTTCTACTTTATCTTCACTTTCTATCAATAAATCATTCAATTTTAGAACCAATTCAGAAC
>CAMAQS010000008.1 GCA_945860565.1 Chitinophaga pinensis
GTTTCCTCATTTACATTTGACTGGCCCGAAGCCAAAGTGGTGGTAACAATCCCGAAACTTGGCGATAAAAAGAAGTTATTGGATTTGAGTTTAAAGAATGCCATTTTGTACCGACACGAAAAACTCCAACAGTACGAAAGGTTAAATCCAACAGTAAGGGTAGATAGGCTGATGGAACTGATGAAAAACGATTTGAAATTGGCCGATTTTCCAAGATACATTGAGTGTTTTGACAATTCAAATTTTCAAGGCGATTATCCTGTGAGTGCCTGTGTTGTTTTTAGGGATGGGAAACCCGCAAAAAATGACTATCGACACTTTAACATTAAAACAGTGGAAGGTCCGAATGATTTTGCGACCATGAAAGAAGTCATTACCAGAAGGTACACCAAGTTAATCAGTGAAAATTTGCCTTTACCCAATCTTATTGTGGTAGATGGTGGAAAAGGGCAGTTGAGTTCTGCTGTTGAGGCTTTAAAGGAATTGGGTATTTATAAAAAACTAGCCATTATTGGAATTGCCAAAAGACTGGAAGAATTGTACTATCCCAATGATCCAATCCCCTTGTATTTGGATAAAAAATCTGAGACATTAAAGGTAATTCAGCATATGCGCGATGAAGCTCATCGTTTTGGTATAACACACCATCGTCAGCGCAGAGATAAGGGCACTCTTAAAACTGCCCTGACCGATATTCCGGGTATAGGACCAGCTAAGGCCAAACAATTGCTAACAGAATTTAAAAGTGTGACTCGCATAAAAACAGCATCGGTAGATACATTGGCCCCGGTAGTTGGCAAAGCTGCGGCAGAGATTATTTATGCGTTCTATAATACCTAAGCGAAACAATACAATCCCGCAAGCTAAGGCTCTCTGGCTTCGGGCTTCGAGGGCCTCAGCCGCCAGCCTCAGCAAAGAAATGTTGCAGAATCCCAAGAAATATTAGAAACTAGCAGAAACAAAAAACAACCGTAACTGCTATCTTCGTAGTTGCGAAATGAACATCCCCCAAGAGAAAATAAGTCATTTATTATCAATTGCAAAAAATCATTCTCATGCAGCTATCTTGCTGTCTAACAATTACGAGGATGTATATGGTAAATATGAATTATTGGGTGGTTTCGGTGCTCAGTACATTCACCATTCACCTGAAAGTTTGAATGAGGAGGTAGAATTGGCATTCGGACACATTTCATATCAATTTAAGAACAAACTCTATAGACAGTTTGAAAACAAAAAGGCAGAATTAACTTGGCCCGAATTTCAGTTTTTTGAACCGTTACACTGGTTAAAAATCTATAGAAATGGGGTAGAGGAACAGTCAAAGGGGTTTCATCACATTTCAAAAGAAAATGATTCCCTTCAATCTACTAAGGAAGCAGTTGTTGAATGGAATGCTTCGCTTTCCGAAGCAGAGTACTTGATTTTGGTGGATGAAATTCGTGATAAAATTTGTGATGGAGAATTCTATGAGATGAATTTTTGCACTCAGTTTACTTCAAAATTCGACGTTGACCCATATACCTTATTCTTGAAATTAAATGAATCGGCAAAGAGTCCATTTGCCGCATTTTATAAAATGAATGACCATTATCTTATCTGTGCTAGTCCAGAGAGATTTTTAGTTAAAAAAAGGCAAAAATTAATCAGTCAGCCGATTAAAGGGACACTAAAACGCAGGTATGGTCATGAGTTGGAAGACCGTCAAGCCCTTTTTGGAAGTGAGAAGGATAAGGCAGAAAATGTGATGATTGTGGATTTGGTGCGCAATGATTTATCGCAAATTTCGGAAGTAGGTACAGTTAAAGTAAGGGAACTGTGCGAAATTTATACATTTTCTCATGTACATCAAATGATTTCAACGGTTGAATCCACCTTAAGAGAGCAGTGTAATTTCCCAGAAATATTAGAGGCACTTTTCCCTATGGGCAGTATGACTGGTGCCCCGAAAATTGAGGTAATGAAAAACATTGATAATTTGGAGCGTTTTTCAAGACAACTTTACAGCGGCAGTATTGGGTATTGGGAAAAAGGAGATTTTGACTTGAATGTCGTAATCCGTAGTTTAGAATACAATTCAGGAGCGCTTTCCTTTGGCGTTGGCGGTGCCATTACCTTTGACAGCGATGCAAAAATGGAATATGAAGAGTGTTTAACAAAATCCGAAGTATTGTTGGCTTTGTTTAAAAGTGCAAAGGGATAATTATGATTCGAATTTATACCCTACACCTTTAACTGTGTAGATGAATTTATCGTCAAGTTTTTCGCGGATTTTGCGGACGTGAACGTCGATGGTGCGGTCTACAACTAAGACCTCGTTGCCCCATACGTTTTCAAGTATTTCGTCACGTGAAAAAACGCGGCCTGGTTTAGAAGCCAAAAACGACAATAATTCAAATTCTTTTCGCGGAAACTGCAACAATTGACCTTTGTAACCCACGTTAAATCTTTCTCTGTCAATAACCAAATCGCCCAATTCCATTTTTAAAACGTCTTCAATTTGAGAAGGAGATTGTCTTCTTAAAATGGCTTTGATGCGGCTAATTAGCACTCTTGCTCTGATGGGCTTGGAAATATAATCGTCTGCACCAGCTTCAAAACCTGCCAATTCAGCAAATTCTTCGCTGCGGGCTGTAAGGAAAATAACTGGAATGTTGCTGGTTTCTGGCGCATCTTTTATTTGGCGACACGCTTCCATGCCATCCATAATTGGCATCATCACGTCCATAAGAATAAGATCCGGGTTAATCTTTTTGGTTTTTTCAACCGCTTGTTGCCCATTGGCGCAAACAAACACTTCAAATCCTTCTTTATTCAGCGCATGTCTGATTAATTCGAGGATATCCTGTTCGTCATCAACGACCAAAATCTTAGTGGGTTTCTTAATCATGACTGTGCAAATTAAGATTTTTATGTTAAAGAATTTGTTAATTCTATGTTACTAAGGTGTTGTTTTTTCATTTTGGTCTGCAGAACCAAGAAGAGATTCAAGTTTTGCCTCAAGTTCTTCACCCCTTAATCCTTTGGCCAAAATTCGACCCTCTTTGTCCAATAAAATGGTTTGCGGTATGGAATGAACATCATATAATTGTGCAGCACTACTTTGCCAACCCATAAGGTCACTCACGTGAATCCATGTCAAATTATCGGCTTTTATAGCACCTTTCCAGCGGGTAGCATCTTGATCTAAAGAAACACCTAAAATTTCAAATCCACGGTTTTTGTATTTAGCATAAACCCTGGTAACATTGGGGTTTTCTCTTCTACAAGGTCCGCACCAACTAGCCCAAAAATCAATCAAAACAACCTTGCCTTTTAATGAAGAAAGGGCAAACGGTTTTCCATCGGGTTGTTTTAAATTAATTTCTGGTGCCTGGGCGCCAATCATTAGTTTCGCTTCTGAATTAAATTTTGTGATAATACCTTGGGTGTATTTAGAAGTTTCATCCGCAGCTTTTGCGCATGTTACGGCGTGTTTGAACAAATCAAAACCTGGATTTTGCAATGCGCCAAACGTAATAATAAAATAGGGTATAAATCCTTTTTTCTGCTTTAATGCTAGATCCATTACGAATTCATCACGCTGTTTTACCAAGGTTGTGTAACGATTTCTTAGTACTTCCGCTTGGGCTGCGCCTTCTTGTTTTTGGGGGATTTTTTTGGATTCTTCTTCCAATAAACGAACCTCTGAAATAAAGTTAACATTCATGTCTAACAACGTCTTTAATGTTTTACTGTCATCAGTTTCGTTGCCCTTCACATCGTATTTTACGAGATTGCCATTGAGTTCAATATTGAGTTTAAGCTTGGAGTTGTTTTCCAAAGCCAAAAATGCAGATGTTTCTGGTCCCATTTGTAATTGACAGAAAATCATTTCTTTGGTATTCCCTTTTAAGTTAAAATTGCCATTTTCATCGGTTCTAGCACTGTCTATAAAAATTAATTGACTTGGAGTTAATTCCCAAAGAATAAGTAAGTGTTTGGGTTGGTTCTTTAAATTGCCTGAAACTACAAAACCATTTTCTACTTTTTCGAGTGTGGAACTTGTAGGGGTAATTAATTCTTGTACCCAAGCGTTTAAATCATTTTTTATTTCATTGGCCTTTAAGTTATTGCAGCTAGCAAAAAAACACAACGACAGTCCTAGTGAAAATATAAGCAAGGGCTTTTTTAACATAAATCCAAAGATACAAAATAGAATGATTCTTTTTTTACCCTTAGTTGAAAATTGCAGATTAATCGACTGATTCAGATTTAACATCCTGCGGATGCAATGCGTTTTCCACCAAATAATCGCCAATTTTAGTCCTTCTTAGTGCTTTTAAATAGGCGCCAGAGTTTAGTTTTAAGCCAAAGTCGCGTGCGATACTTCTTATATATGTACCTTTTGAACATACGATTCGAAAATCGATTTCTGGCATTTCAAAACGGGTAATTTCAAATTCTTTGATTAATATTTTTCTGGATTTTAAAACGGCATCACCCCCTTTTCTTGCGATGTCATAAGCCCTTTGTCCTTGCACTTTTATCGCTGAAAACAGGGGAGGGGTCTGATCTGTTTCCCCCAAAAAAGTCAAAACAGTCTCTTCAATTAATTTTGATGTAATGTGTTCAATGGGATAAATTTGGTCACTGGTTGTCTCTAAATCAAAACTCGGTGTGGTTTCACCAAGAAAAAAGGTGCCTGTGTATTCTTTTTCTTGGCTTTGAATGGATTCAATGGATTTGGTCATTTTGCCGGTGCACATGATCAATAACCCTGTAGCAAGGGGGTCTAATGTTCCTGCGTGACCAATTTTTTTTGATTTTAGTCCGAATTTTACCTTCTTTACCGCCTGAAAAGAAGTCCATCCGTAGGGTTTATCGACTAAAATTACGCGTGCGGGTTCTACTTCTGGGTTCAATGGATAATGATTTTTCTAGTTTCAGAGAGTCCTAAGTTATCCATTAGTTTTAATTGATATAATCCACTGGGTAAGTTGTGGGTATGCATTTTGTAAAAATGGGTGCCTTCTTCAACTTTAAATTGAAAGTTATAGTGATGAGAGGTGGCAGAAACACTTTGACCATTCATTAAATACAGTTCAGCATTTAAAGTTTGGGCTTGCTTGGTTTTCCATTCTATGTTTACAATTCCTTGATTGCTGGGAACGGGAAAAACGCGAATGTCTGAAACAGGTTGTTCCCAAACCGTATCTTTTAGCCGCACTCTTGAAATAAAAGAACTCATTCCTGAGGACTTTCCATAAGATCCAACCATATAGAATACGCCGGGTTCATTGAATTTTAGTTGAATCCCTTCATAATCTCCCCAGCGTTGTTCGTCTGGATTAATTCCACCGTAATTAATGAGGGATTCACCGTTTTTGATTTTTACAAATTTCGAATATTCACCATACCTATTTTGATAAAACATGCCCATTCCAGGGAAGTCTTTGATGCTAGAAAACACGGCGGTAGTGATGGTACTTGGGTCTCCGTCATTCATGCTGGCATAAGCCATTGCTGGATATCCAAATTCCAAGGTATCATCAGTGAAAAGATGTGCTTTAATAACAGGAGTTTCTGTGGCTTTGTAAATGTGTCCGTGAAGTAAATGTGCCTGCATGGTTTCAAAATTCATACAGTTTTGCATGTACTGAATGTGGTCTCCATTGCGAATGGCAGTTAAAACCCGGGCATCGTTGGTGCGTAATTTATAGTTTAAGTTAACACTGGGTTGTAATGCACTTGGAGGGAAGGCATAAGGCACGTCTGATTTAAGAACTTTCAGCTCATAATTTGCCAAACCACTCTTTTGAGTATTGGTAATTCGGTGTAAAAAAACAGTATCATTTTTTTCAGTGTAAGGTCTAACGCTGAGGAAATAATTGTCGATGCCATCGGGCATTGGACCATTCTGTGCGGCGCAGATACTCCAAATACTTACACCCTCATATTTAATGTTGTGAAAAAAGTTCTTATGCAGGGTATCTCCGTTGTATCCATCTTCTTTTCTCACTTGCCAAATTACCGCTTCGCGAAATCCCTCTTCCCAACTAGAGCCATTGGCCAATAAATTTACCGTAAAGAAAAGGTCTTCTTTGGTTTGACTTACAATTGGATAATCACTCCACACCGTGTCGCTAATGGGTTTACCGGGTATTTTATACACATTCCAAGGTTTTAAAGGATCGCCTTCTTGTGAAAACCCAACCACAATAAAGCTGGTTTTATCAGTAACACCGTGCATATATAACACAATAAAACGGTCGGTATATGGGTCATAAACAACACGGGGATCGTAAATACGTGTCAACGCCGGGATGTTGTCTACTTTAATATTTGTATTTGGGAAATACTGTAGAGACCACGATTTTAGCACTTTTCCAGTATCGTTGTGAACGCGAATGATGGTATTCATCACGGATATAAATTTTCCGTCGTTTGCAACTGCAATGTGGTTGTCGTTTGGTGTTCCACTTCCCAATGCGCCATCCGTTTTCGTTTCTATGGTTGGATTTAGGTCTGTGGCTTTTGTTGGATTGCCTTTAATTATACCTCTTTGGTTTTTTTCACGTCTAATTTTAGCGTCTCTTTTAGAGTCAATTTTTTTTCGAAGAATATCATCTATCCCTAAAGGCAGGGGCATTTCTTGTTGGTTTGCAACGGCAGTTTCTACCCAAACATCTGGAACCGACATGGGGTCAAATTTATTCCAAAGTGGACTTTTTACATCGCGAATAATTTGCACTTGACTTGATACAGTGCAAACAGTCGTGGCTAAAAATATAAATAATCCGGTTTTTAAGATTGATGTATAATATTGAAAATTTGTATTCATTAGATTCCACTAAATTACCAAATATTCACTTCGAATTCCAAATGAATTTGAAATTTGTTGTAAATATCGTGTTGAATTTTTTCTGCAAGAGTTTTTATTTCGGATCCTTTCCCACCACCATAATGCACTAAAACGAGGGCTTGATTTTTGTGAACGCCAACATTTCCTTCTTTATAACCTTTCCAACCAGCGGTTTCAATAAGCCATCCAGCTGCTATTTTTACCTGTGTTTCATTGATGGAAAAGGATTTTATATTTGGATACTCTTGTTGAATGTCGGACAATTGGGATTTTGAAATAACAGGATTTTTAAAGAAAGAACCTGAGTTTCCAATGTCTTTTGGATCTGGCAGTTTGCTACTTCGAATCGATATTACGGCATTGGAGATGTCTTTTATTTTGGGGGATGTGATTTCGCGCTCCGTTAAAATTTGTTGAATGTCGCCATAGCTGCTGTTTGTTTGAGGATTTTTGGAAAGCGTAAAGGAAACATAACAAATTATCCATTCTCCTGGGTGCTGTTTAAAATAGCTGTCTCTGTATCCAAACCGACAATCTTGATTAGAAAACCGACGAAATTGGCCTGTTTTGGTATTGAATGCGCGGAGTGATTCAAACGTGTCTTTGATTTCAACACCATAAGCACCAATATTTTGAATCGGTGCTGCCCCTACAGAACCTGGAATTAAACTGAGGTTTTCTATTCCACCCCAACCATTGTCGACACAATACATCACAGCATCGTGCCAATTTTCACCTGCTCCGAAATGTACAGTCACCGTAGTTTCTGTTTCTGAAACAAGTTCTTTTTTCAATAGTTTATTGAGCAGAACCAATTGAGAAAGGTTTTCGGTTAGCAATAAGTTTGAGCCTCCACCTATTGTTTTGTATGGTTGATTAAATTGTCCATTTTGGTATAATTCAATTATATCTTGCTCACTGTGAATTTCTATCAATTCGGTGGCAAGAATGTCGAATCCAAACGTGTTTAAAGATTTTAAGGAGACATTTTCAAATTTAATCACATACAAATAAAGTTATAATTTTGATAAGTCTCAATAGAAATGCCTGATATTGTATGGGTATTGGATCACTTGAAGATTTAGAATTGGTTTTTTTTAATGAAATTTTAGAAATCCTTAAACCAAATGTGGGGTATTTTGTTTAACTTAGACTATGAATGTTTTAACAAACATGGGCATACTGCTGTTTTTTTTCATCCTTATGGAAGGAGTTGCTTGGTTTACCCACAAATATATCATGCATGGCTCAATGTGGTTTTGGCACGAAAGTCATCACAAACCAAGAAAAGGAGTCTTTGAACTAAACGATTTGTTCGGTTTTATGTTTGCAGTCCCGTCTATTTTGTTAATTGTTTTGGGTTCGTTTTCTTTGGATTGGCGATTTTATGCTGGATTAGGCATAGCATTGTATGGTTTTGCCTATTTTTTGGTTCACGATGTCTTTGTTCATCAAAGGGTTAAATGGTTGAAGAAAACCAATCTTCCGTATTTCAGGGCAATGAGAATGACCCACCACTTACATCATGCAGTGCATTCAAAACACGGAGCTGAGGCTTTTGGATTTTTGTTTGTATTGCCAAAATTTTACAAAAGATTTAATGACAAATAAAAAAGTAACAATTGTAGGAGCTGGATTGGGCTCGTTGGCAACCGCTTTGCGGCTGTCCCACCAAGGATATGCTGTAACAATTTTAGAAAAAGAAGAGAACGCAGGTGGCCGATTAAACATCCTTAAAAAGGACGGATTTACCTTTGATGTAGGACCTTCGTTTTTTTCAATGAGTTATGAATTTCATGAATTGTTCAACAGTATTAATGAGCCAATTCCTTTTGAACTCAATGAACTGAATCCATTGTATACTGTAAATATTGCGGGGTCTAATCGTGTGTTTCAAATTTATAAAGATTTGGACAAGCTAGCAAAGGAATTTGAAGGCATAGAAGATGATTTTGAGCGCAAAGTCAGAAATTATTTGAAAGGCGCAAAAGAGATTTTTCACGATACCGAATATCGGGTAGTAAAGAAAAATTTTGATTCTATAATCGGTTTTATTCGCTCTATGGCCACCGTTCCATTAAAGCACCTTCCCAAATTATTCCGCACTTTTTGGCAAGAATTGGAAAGACATTTTGATTCAGAAGAAGTAAAAATCATTTTCTCTTTGGTTGCATTTTTCTTGGGAGCCACTCCTTTTAATACGCCTTCGGTTTATAATTTATTGAATTATACAGAATTACAACACGATGGATATTGGAATGTAAAAGGAGGTATGTATAAAATTGTAGAAGGGATATTGCCAATTTTAGCGAAAAAAGGTGTTGTCATTCAATACAATACAGAAATTGTGAAAGTGGTTGTTTCTAAAAAGCAATTAACCGCTGTTGTAGATCAAGATGGAACTGTTTATGAATCCGATATTTTTGTGATAAATGCAGATGCAGCCTGGTTTAGAGGTAAATTCTTAAATCGTAAAAAGTTTACAGAAGAAAAATTGGATGCCATGGAATGGACTTTAGCCCCTTTTACCATTTATTTGGGTGTAAAAGGAACTATTCCAGGAATTCACCACCATAATTATTTCTTGGGCGATAATTTTAGAGACTACGCCGATACTATTTTTAGAAGCTCAGTGGCCCCTAAAAAACCATATTATTATGTAAATGTGGCCAGTAAAAGCAATCCAGATTGCGCGCCTGAAAATTGTGAAAACTTGTTTATATTGTGTCCTGTTCCAGATTTAAGGGTAAAGCCCAATTGGGATGATGCAGAAACGCTGGCAACAGAAATCATTGCCGATTTATCTGAAAGAGTAGGTTACGATATCACAAACAATTTAATGACTAAAACTGTTTATACTCCGGTGGATTGGCAGAAAATGTTTAATTTGTATAAAGGAAGTGGATTGGGATTGGCACATGGGTTGAATCAAATTGGTGCATTCCGCCCATCCAACAAAGACGAAGAATTATCCAACCTTTATTATGTAGGGGCAAGTACAGTACCTGGAACTGGTCTACCTATAGTTGTAATAGGATCAAAATTAGTAACAGAAAGAATTAATCATGAGCATTCAATTATTTGATAAAACATCCAAAGAAATAAGTAAAAGAATCTCTTTAAATTATTCTACAAGTTTTTCTTTGGGAATCAAATTGCTATCGAAAGATTTTCGATGGGCCGTTTTTGCAACTTACGGATTTGTAAGATTGGCTGATGAAATTGTGGATACATTTCACGGATACAATAAAGCCAGAATGTTGTCCGATTTTAAATTTCAAACCTATCAAGCAATTGAAGAGGGAATTAGTATAAATCCAGTATTACATGCTTTTCAAATGGCAGCAAATCAATTTGGAATAGGCCGCGATTTAATAGAGCCATTTTTCCAAAGTATGGAACAAGATTTGAAGAAAAGCACCCACGATATCTCCTCTTATAACGAATACATCTACGGTAGTGCGGAGGTAGTTGGTCTAATGTGCTTGAGAATCTTTTGTAAAGGAAATGAGCAAGAATACCTAAAATTGTTGCCTGCCGCACGCAGTTTAGGTGCAGCTTTTCAAAAAGTGAATTTTTTGAGGGACATTAAAAGCGACATAGAGGAAAGAGGAAGGGTTTATTTTCCAGGAGTAAACTTTGAATATTTTACCGATGAAGATAAAATGACCATCATTGAAGACGTGAAATTGGACTTCGAAAAAGCACTAATTGGCATAAAACAACTTCCTTTGGGATGTAGATTGGGCGTTTATACTGCTTACATTTACTATCTTAAATTATTGGAAAAAATTGAACGAACAACTGCCACGGAAATAATGAACAAGAGAATTCGCATTCGCAACTCTCAAAAGATTGTTTTGTTGGCCGAAAGTTATGTTCGGGAAAAGTGGATGTCTGCTTAACCAAATAACCATCCAAAAACTTCATCCACCTTGCCAAATGCATGAATCTTTAGTTTGCGGTTAGGGTCTTCTGGGATTTTGTTGTATTTAGAAACTATCATATCTGTAAATCCTAATTTTTCAGCTTCGGTAATGCGCTGTTCTATTCTTTGAACGGCTCTCACTTCACCAGATAAACCAACCTCCCCAGAAAATACAAAACCTTGTGGTATGGCAAAACCTTGGTAGCTGCTCATTATTGCTGTCATTAATGGCAAATCCAAAGCTGGATCTTCTAATCGCAATCCACCAGCAAGATTCACGAATACATCGGATTGACCCAACCTAAATCCACACCGTTTTTCCAATACCGCCAATAACATATTTAATCTACGCAGATCAAATCCTGTGGCAGAACGTTGTGGCATTCCATAAACGGCTGAACTAACCAATGCTTGTACTTCTAATAAAAGGGGTCTTATGCCTTCTAATACGCATCCTATTCCGATTCCACTAAGGGGCTCATCTCTTTGTGCGAGCCAAATTTCTGATGGGTTTTTTACAGGTACCAATCCGGAACCTTGCATTTCATAAATCCCCATTTCTTGGGTGCTACCAAATCTATTTTTTAGAGTGCGCAATATTCTATAAACATGATGGCGGTCCCCTTCAAACTGCAAAACAGTATCTACCATGTGTTCTAACAATTTAGGTCCGGCAATGGCCCCGTCCTTGGTAATATGTCCTATTAGAAAAACCGGCGTATTTGTTTCTTTTGCAAATTGCAAAAGTTTTCCTGTACACTCCCTAATTTGAGAAATACTTCCGGGACTTGCTTCTAAAACGTCTGAATACAACGTTTGAATCGAATCTACTATTAATATTTCTGGTGGTTCTTTGGCTACAATATCTAAAATATTCTCAAGCATTGTTTCGGTAAGAACCCTGCATTGGCTATTTTGAATTCCTATACGTTCTGCGCGCAGTTTTATTTGGGATTCACTTTCTTCACCACTAACATATAAAACGTCAGAATTCATCTGTAATGCCATTTGCAAGAGCAATGTACTTTTCCCTATTCCAGGTTCTCCTCCCAATAAAACAACTGCTCCTGGAACCAATCCTCCTCCTAAAACCAAGTTTAACTCACTGTCAGATATTGGTTTTTTTTCAAATCCTTCTGGTGATATTTCGTGTATTAAGGTTGCAGAAACCAATTTTCTGGTAGATTTTTTCCATGCATTTACAGAATTTGTGGCCTTAATCTCCTCGGCAAAGGTATTCCACTCTTCACAACCCGGACATTTTCCTATCCATTTTGAACTTTCAAATCCACATGAGCGGCAGAAAAAAGCAGATTTTGTTTTGGCCATAGTACAAATTACATCAGTTTCATCGGAAATTCCTTTAGATTCTTTCTAAATAATTTTCTTTTTGTTCAGCAAGTGTCTTAAATTTGTGGTTATGGAAAAGAACATCAACGACATCGTCACCGTATATTCTGAAGCTACACCCAATCCTGAAAGCATGAAGTTCGTGGCAAATAGAATGTTGCTGGCTAATGACAGTGCCGATTTTAGGAATAAAGCCGCTGCAGAAAGTAGTCTTTTAGCCAAAGCGTTGTTTGAAATGTCTTTTGTTCAAGGAGTGTTTATCATGAATAATTTTGTGAGTATTACAAAAAATAGCGATTATGAGTGGTTTGACCTTATTCCTGATTTGAGAAACTTTTTTATTGAATGGATAGAAGATGGAAAAGAAATCGTATCCCCCAAAAAAGAATTAAGCTCAGAAGAAGAAACCGTTATTGAGCGTAAAATAAAGCAATTATTGGAAGATCATGTGCGTCCTGCCGTTGAAATGGATGGTGGAGCCATTGATTTTAAAAGCTTTAAGGATGGGATTGTTACAGTACAATTAAAAGGCAGTTGCAGTGGTTGTCCATCATCTACAATGACTTTAAAATCGGGGATTGAAAATTTATTGAAGCGCATGGTTCCTGAAGTGGAATCTGTAGAAGCAGAAAGTGTTTAATACTTTACATTAAAGCACTCAAGTTCTTTGTGATTGTTGTTTTTTTAACAACAAAAGAGCATATTTGTCGACTTATTACTGTTTATACATGACAAATAACGCAGAGCAAAGAATGAAAAATGATCCTGGGTTTAAATCCCTCCATCATTTTTTTTTAAATTCAGCACACAACATACACAATCCAGATCACACGTATCTTATTCAAAAAATTGAAGGTAATTGGAAAGAATTTTCCTACCGTTATTTATTGAATGAAATAGATAAAGTAACCGCTTTTTTTATGCAAAGTGGCCTTAATAGAGGCGATCGCGTTGCAATATTGTTAGAAAATTGTCCGGAATATTACATCATTGATCAATCTTTGCAAAAATTGGGTTTGGTTAATGTTTCTATTTATCCAACCCTAACTCCGGAAGAAACTAAATTTATTTTAAATGATTCTGGATCAAGGATGTTGTTTGTAGGCAATCCATTTTTGCTAAAAAAGTTTCAAAAGGTAGAAAGTGAATGCCCAACCGTGCAAAAAGTTATCTTTATGCCTTCAGACAAGGAAGAAGGCGGATTGGTCATAAATTATACCACCTTAATATATCAGGGTGAAGCTGTTTTCCCTCAATTTAAAGATTCTATTGAAGAACGGTTCTCACAAATTGAAAAATCCGATTTGGCAACACTCATTTATACCAGCGGAACCACAGGCGTTCCCAAGGGTGCTATGTTGACACATTACAATTTCATGAGCAATTGCTACGATGCGAAAGAACTCTGTAATGCCATTGACGAAACCGATTTGTACCTGTCTTTTTTGCCTTTGAGTCACGTGTTTGAACGCATGGCCACCATGTATTTAAGTACTTGGGTTGGGGCATCGGTTGCTTTTTCTGAAGGCATAGAAAAGGTAGCCGCAAATATCATGGAAATAAGACCCACGGTTATGGCAACAGTTCCGAGGTTATTGGAAAGAATTCATGAAAAAGTGGTAAAAAATGCCACTGCTGGTGGAGGAATTAAAGCCAAAATATTTAATTGGGCCATTTCTGTAGGTGAGGATTTAAGAGAAACAAAAGATGCTGGCAAAAGTATTGGTCCGGTGTTAGCTTTGAAAGGCAAAATTGCTGAAAAATTGGTTTTTAGTAAAATCAAAGCCAAAATGGGTGGACGCATGAAAATGTTCGTTTCTGGTGGCGGTGCTTTGCCCCAACATGTAGGAGAGTTTTTTGCCAATTTGGGATTAAAGGTTCAAGAGGGGTATGGGTTAACTGAAACATCTCCATTTGTTACCGTAAATGAATTTCATCGACAATTATACGGCACAGTAGGCCGAGTTGCTCCTAGACAATTTGTGGCCATTCAAAATATTGAAACTTTAGAAATTATAGCTATACAGAACTTTGACGACTTCAATGAAAATTATGGCAGTGAGGAAGGTGAAATTTTGACCAAAGGACCAAATGTTATGCTTGGATATTGGCAGAATGAAAGCGAAACTCAAAAAGTTTTTGACCAAGATGGGTGGTTTCATACCGGAGACATCGGACGTTTTGATAGAGGCTATTTGAAAATCACAGATAGGCTAAAAAACATGTTAAAAACCTCTTTAGGGAAAAATATCTATCCAACACAAATAGAGAACGTTTACCTTAAAAGTCCGAGAATTGATCAGGTTTTTATCATTGGGGATAAACGCGAATATCTAACGGCCATCATAGTGCCAAGTGCAGATGCACTCGCTGAAGAATTGCCAAATAGGGCAGAAGTGTTGAAACAAGATGGGATTTTTATTAATGACCCTGAAATTGAAACATGGATTGCACAAGATGCAAAAAAATTGGGCATGGGAATGGCCAAGTTTGAACGTATCAGGGACTTTTTAGTAAAAAGGGAACCATTTAGCGTTGAAAGCGGGGAAATGACCATCTCATTAAAAGTGAAACGTAAGGTAGTGCACGATCGATACGAAAAAGAAATTGATGAAATGTATGCCCGCCAGGATTGTCCGCTTTAAAATCCAAGCTGAATAAGTATGTAAAGTCCTACAAAAAACAGCAGTTGAATCACATATAGGGAAGAAGCAATCTTGTTTTTTGTGGGTTTTGCCATGTAATTGTATAGTCTATGAAAGATTAAGGCTATTACAAACCAAGCAATATAGTTTTGAAGCGGCACTGAATGTGATTTCCAATCCCAAAAGTCATATTTCATGGCAACTGGTTCTAAGAAAAAATCATATATGGTCATAAGCAGGGCACCAATTCCAGCTGCTACCCAAGGATTTTTTACCCGACCCACCAAAATATTGGAACTGTAATAAATCATTGCGGCCCAATTAAGTCCTATTAAATAAGGTACATCCAACCATTTGGCTCCAAATGTTTTACCGTACGAATAATCGCCAAATATGAGTTTGGTTTGGACCCCTGCGAGCTCAACAAAAAAACCTAAAATTCCAATAATAAGAAGAATGCTTATTTCTGGAAAACTCCACTTTTTGGAAAATACAAGTGCAAGTAAAAACGAGACAATTAAGTTGTAAGGAGTAAGTTTTAGAAACAATGGATTTAATGAGGGAATTGAGAAGCCAATTATCCCAACTGTATAAATAATTGCCAAAATGGCTATAAATCTATTTTCTAGGGTTTGCATTTGGTGTTATTTTATTTACAATTTGAGCACTAAGCAAGCATAAAGGAATTCCTCCACCTGGATGAACACTGCCGCCGCAAAAGTATAGATTATTTATTTTGGAAGAAAAATTTGCTTGCCTAAAGAAAGCAGAGAGTCTATTGTTGCTGCTACTGCCATATAAACTGCCCTTGTCGCTACTTGTTCTGGTTTCAATCCGAATGGGGTCTAGATAATCTTCCACTTCAATGAGCTTGGCAATGTCTTCATTCAGCATTTTTGAAAGTTTTTGGAGGATGTTTTTTTTTGCTTGTGCCCGCAATTCTTCCCATGACTGCCCTTGATTGTGGGGTGCATTTATCATTACGAACCAGTTTTCTCCATAAGATGGAGCATCGGTTTTGATTTTTTTGGATGTTATATTAATGTATACAGTAGGATCGTCACATAATGACTTTAAATTGAAGATATGGTTAAATTCATTTTTGTAATCAGCAGAAAAAAAGATGTTGTGGACGTCTAATTCTGGAAATGTTTTTTTGATACCCCAATAGAAAATGAGTGCAGAGCTGCTATTCTCGGCTTTTTTTATTTGGGGGGGAAGGGTTTCGTTGAGTAATTTTTGATATACCACTTTTGCATCGCAATTGGCTATTACAAAATCAGGCGTATAAATATTTTTAGAACTTGTAACGGAGTAAATAACCTTTTCCTTTTTTTGAATGGATTGAACGGATTCGTTAAACTTGAATTCTACTTTTAGTTTTATGGCTTGTTTGTATAGGATGTCTGCAATGTCGCGCATTCCATTTTCAGGTAAGTAAGCTCCATGGTGAAATTCTAGGTGTGGTATTACCAGGAGTGTTGCTGGCGCAGAATAGGGATTGGAGCCATTGTATGTTGCATATCTATCAAAAAACTGTATTAGTTTGGGATTGTCAATTTTAGAGGCAAGTGCATTGTGCATAGTGGTAAACATATTTAAACGCCATAAATTCAAAATGCCCTTAATGCCACTTTTCGACAAATAGGTAGACCATTTATGCAAACTATTCTCCAAAAATACAGGTGAGGTGATGTCGTAAATGGATTTTGATTTTTTTAGCAATGCATTTATTTTCTCATCAGGTTCATTAAAAAAGACCGAAGCTTCTTTTATAAATTGAGATTGATTTTTACTAACACTAAAATGGGAAGAGTCTGGAAAAAAATAGTTGCATAAGGTATCTAATTGTTTGTATTTAAATTCAGTTTTAAGATCAGGTTCTAACAAATCAACCACAAATTGTGGCATTGTAAATAAACTTGGACCAGTATCAAAGCGGTAATTTCCAATTTGTAAGGCATTCAATTTTCCACCATAAGTTGGACTTGCTTCTAAAACGGTAACTAAATGTCCTTTTTTAGCCATGTGAATGGCGCTTGCCAATCCACTAATTCCGCTACCAATTACAATAACCTTCACATTTTTTTAACAAAGTTGACATAAAAATGTTGAAGTTTTACGTCTAAATACTTAGAAATTGTTTTTTTTCATTATGTTTTTTTGGCTTATAGAATTGAATATCAAGTATATGGGTCTTTTTTTAGGAAATATTAAAAAAAAAAATAAAACTTTTGTAGATTGTGAATTTAGTTATAAATTTGCCGCACATTCAATCGAAAAAAAACTAATTAAAATGAAAAAAATCACTTTCGCTTTAGCAGCTTGCGTAGTATTCGCTTTCGCTGCTTGTGGTAACAACAACACTGAAACTACTAATTCTGATTCTACTGCTGTAGATTCTTCTGCAATGGAACAACCAATGACTACTGACACAATGAGTCAAGATTCAACAACTGGTGCTGATTCAGCTACAAAAAAGTAATCTTTAACAAGAAAAAATTTTAAAGGCACTTGCATAAGTGCCTTTTTTTTTGCAAATTTGTAGTAATGAAGATAAGAATACTTTCACTTCTTTTCTTATTAGTTGGTTTAAATGTCTCAACGCAAGCAAGTTACCGTCTTCCAGAAGAGGGAGGTCCTGTATTGTCTGGTGGACCAGAATTTACGCTTACACCAAATCCGGTGAATGGTTCATATTTTCATGTAAATATTAACTTCTCTGAAAATGATTATCCAGATGCAGCCATTGTTATTTCGGATGTGTTGGGTAAAATAGTGTACTTCCATGGACTTAAAAAAGGTGATTTCATTGAAGGTCGTGTTCGCATTGCCGTAATGGATGCCTCTTTAGATAAAGGTGTTTATTTTGTTCAAGTAAAAAGCGGTGATTATACCCGCACGCTCAAGTTAGCAATTCGTTAATCTTTTATGATTATTCGTTCAGCCCGCATCTCCGATGTTGAGGCTATTCATCATTTAATTCTTCAGTTAGCAGAATACGAAAAGGCGCCTGAAAAAGTGGTCTCTACACCCGAAGTATTGTCCACAGCTCTATTTCAATCACATCCTTGGGTGTTTGCGTGGGTTGCTGAAACATCATCTCAAGAAATTGTTGGTACTGCCATTTGTTACTTGCGTTATAGTACTTGGAATGGCCCAGTTTTATATCTCGAAGATTTAATAGTGGATCAAACTTTTAGAAGAAAAAATATTGGAACCCTGCTCATGCACGAAATCATAGGCTTTGCCAAATTGAATTCATACCGCCACATTACTTGGCAGGTACTCGATTGGAATTCATCGGCAATAGATTTTTATAAGAAATTTGATGTGAATTTAGACTCTTCTTGGGTAAATGTAATTCTGCCCATTGAAAAATGAAAACCTATTTAATTTCCGCAATTGGTGCGTTCTGCACAATGATACTGTTGCTGGTTATTTTTTTATTCCAGAATCCTTCAAGTACATCATTTTTTGCAACACATCCACGAGAATGGAATCAATTTTTTACGGCGTTTACAGGATCCTGGTTACACGGAGATGTTTCTCATCTTTCTGGGAACCTCATTTCATTGGCGGGATTATTTGCCTTGTATATCTTACTTTTTCCGGGAAAGTGGTTCATTTTTTTTATTTTACAATTTATAACTTCTGGAATCATATTGTTTTTCCTCTCACCAGAAGGAATTTCACATATAGGGGCTTCTACTTGGGCTTATTCTTACGTGGGATTTTTATCGTTAATTACATTAATGCATCCTAACGCACGTGTGAAATCCTATTTTTTATTGGTCTGTTTATGGTACGGAGGAATGTGGTGGGGATTGTTGCCCTTAATACCGGGGATATCTTACCACGGACACATTAGTGGACTAATAGCTGGTGTTTTAATTGCCCTTTTATTTCAAGGTTCATGGTTCAAATATTTACCCAATATTGTAGCTCCATCTTGGTCAAATGAAGACGAATTGAAGGAAAGTAATCCTTATGATAATTTTAAATAGTTAGTTATTCCAGGCTTTTTGTTTTGAATCTTTGAAAAGAAAAACAAAGGCTATGGCTACAATTAGCGCATAGATGGCAAAAGTCATCCAAATGTTATTCCATTGCTTGCTTCCATCTTGATTTATGAAAAAGTGTTGAATAATATAACCACTACTTAGACTTCCGAATACTGCACCTACACCGTTTACCATTGTTGTAAATAAACCTTGCGCACTCGATCTTATTTCTTTATTAGCAGATTGTTCAATAAATAACGAGCCTGAAATATTAAAGAAATCAAATGCCATTCCGTAAATAATGCAAGATAAAACAATCATCCACAACCCACTTCCCGGATCGCCATAGGCGAAAAGTGCAAAACGTAGAACCCAGGCTATCATACTGATTAACATCACTTGTTTGATCCCAAATCGTCTCATAAAAAATGGAATGGCCAAAATGAATAAGGTTTCACTAATTTGAGAAATACTCATAATCATGGCGGGATATTTTACTGCCAACGATTGTGCATATTCGGTTTTTGAAGAGAACTCATGTAAAAATGTATCCCCATAAGCATTTGTAAGTTGCAAGGCTGCGCCAAGTAACATGGAAAAGGTAAAAAATACGGCAAATTGGCGGTCCTTAAAAAGTTGGAACGCACTCAATCCAAAAATTGAAGCCAATTTAATTGGTCCTTTTTGCCTGCCTAAGGGAGGACAATCTGGCAAAGTGAACGAAAATATCCCTAAAAATACCGATACAAATGAGGCCAAATAAAATTGATTGGCAGAGGTTTCATTTTTGGTTAAACTTATTGTCCACAAAGCGCAAATGAAACCAACTGTCCCCCAAACCCTGATTGGAGGAAAGGATTTGATTACGTTAAAGTTTCTAGTGGTTAATATATGGTAAGCCACGGTATTTGACAGTGAAATTGTGGGCATGTAGAAAATCATGGTGGCCAAAATTATCCAAAACATGTCCTGCGGACTATTTGCTTGAGGAATAAAGAACAAGCCTATGGCACCCAATAAATGAAGCACGCCATATAATTTTTGAGCAGGAATAAGTTTATCGGCAAGAATACCCGTAATGGCAGGCATGAACAAGGAAGCCAAACCCATGGTAGAAAAAATCACCCCGAACTCTGTAGAATCCCATTTTTTGTTATTAAACCAGTAAGCTCCAATGGTGATTAACCAACAGCCCCAGATAAAAAATTGTAAAAAGCTTATTACTGTTAATCTAAATTTTATCATTTGTTAAAGAACTCCAAATATAGCAGAATTCTCAAAGACTAATTTTACCACAAAAATTGAATTTGACTAAAATCATGTGGAATAACCGAGCTCTTGCTCAATTCCATCAATAATGCTATGGATTACTTTAATATGAATCTCTTGGGCTCTATCGGCAAAATCGCTTTTTGGTGCGCGTACTTCAATGTCACATAAATCTTTTATTTTGCCCCCATCTTTACCTGAAAGTCCAATTACAGTCATGCCTATTTTTTTAGCTTCTAACATGGCTTGATACACGTTTTCGCTATTCCCACTCGTGCTAATTCCCAACAAAACATCTCCAGGTTTACCATGCGCTTGAACATATCTTGAAAATATTAAGTCGTAACCATAATCGTTGCCAACACAGGTTATATGACTAGAATCACTGATTGATATTGCGGGCAATGCAGGACGATTGTGTTTGTAGCGTCCTGTTAGTTCCTCTGCAAAGTGCATAGAATCACAATGACTTCCGCCATTGCCGCACGATAAAATTTTACCACCGTTTTTAAAACTATCTGAAATGACGTTTACACATTGAGAAATTTTGTGAAAATTATTTTCGTCAGAAAGAAAAGCTTCAAGCACCGTTTGGGCCTCGGTAAAATGGATTTTTATAGATTGTGAACGATCCATGTTTTAGTTCTTTTTGCTATTGTATCGGGTTATACCGTCTTCTAGGAATTGTTTAAATGGCGCAACTTTGAATTCAAAATAATCAGCACCATAAGCAGGTTGCAACAATTCCTCGTTTGCATCGAGTAAACAGTACAATGGTTGTGTAGATTTTCCAAAATAGTATTCTTCTAACTCTGCGTTTTTTTCTCCTAAGGTTGTAATGGTTTTACCAGAAGATTTACTATTGTATTGTTCGTTTTTGGGTAACTTTATTTTTTTGTCATCCACATAAAGCGATACCACAATATATTTATCTTTTAACAATTTAAGTACTTCAGGATCTGACCAAACTTTTTCTTCCATTTTGCGGCAGTTAACACAGCCGTGTCCTGTGAAATCAATAAACAATGGTTTCTTTTGTTCACGGGCACATGCCAATGCTTGATCATAATCGTAATAACTGCTAATTCCGTGAGGACTGTGTAAAAGGTTAGAATATTTTGGTGATTCGCACAATCCAGCTGATGATTCGGCAGATCTATCCATTCTAAAATCTTGGGTGCTCATTGGAGGTAAATATCCTGCCAATCCTTTAAGTGGCGCACCAAACATTCCAGGAATCATGTAGGCCACAAATGTAAATACCAGAATAACGAGTGAAAGTCTAAAAACACTTAACTTTTTTGTTGGAGAGTCGTGATCAAATTGAATTTTTCCCAACAAATACAATCCCAACAAAGAAAAGATTACAATCCAAACAGCCAAATAAATTTCTCTGTCTAAAATTCCCCAGTGATAGGTTTGGTCTGGAATGCTTAAGAATTTCATGGCAAATGCCAATTCTACAAATCCGAGAACTACTTTAACACTGTTTAACCAACCACCACTTTTAGGTAAGTTGTTTAACCAAGATGGAAACAAGGCCAAAAGCCCAAAGGGCAAAGCAAACGCCAATGAGAAACCGAACATAGCAACTATTGGCCTAGATGCACCACCATGCACGGCTTCAACCAATACAGTGCCTACAATTGGGCCAGTACAGGAAAAAGAAACCAATGCGATGGTAACTGCCATAAAAACAGCTCCAGTTAGTCCTCCCTTATCCGCCTGTTGGTCTACTTTATTTACGATCCAAGAAGGTAGAGTAATTTCAAATGCCCCAAAAAAACTGGCAGCAAATACCACAAATATGACAGTAAAAAATACATTTGGCAACCAATGTGTACTCAACCAATTGGCCGCATTTGCGCCGAAGGCAAAAGCCACAATGGTACCTACTACTGTATAAAGTGCAATAATGGATATAGAAAATACAAAAGAATCGCGCAGTGCCAATTTTCGGTTTTTGTTCTTAATGAAAAACGAAACCGTCATAGGAATCATAGGGAACACACAAGGGGTGAGCAAGGCGGTTAAACCAGATAAGAATGCTAGAATAAACAAACCCATCATTCCTTCTGATGTTTCTTTGGATTGTTTACCATCAAACGTTTTAACAGAGGTTAGTTTTTCGGCCTTTAAATAATCTGGTGTTTCATTGTTTGCGGTTATAGGTGCAACCTGATTAGAGTCATCAACTGCGGAAGGTTCTTCTGTCATTGTCTCATCAGGGGGAGCGATTTGGACATCCATTTTCCCTAAAACAGCTAATGAACCCAATGTTATGGCAGCATCTCTAATATTTTCACAGCCTGATTCATTGCAAATTTGACCGTTAAATAGCATTTTTATGCCGTTGATGGATGACAATACCCTTATTTTCTGCCGAAATTCTCCTTTGTAGGTGAATTCACCTGTGGAACAATTCCAAACTTCGGTTTCCTTAACCATGTGATCTCCAATTCCTTTTATTTTACCAATGAGTTCAAAAGAAGGGTTTTTATCGAAATCTATACTTGCCCGTATTGGGCCGTCATCTTCGGGGCAATCACTTTTTTCACTGTAAACATGAAACCCTTTAGCTACATTAAATTTGATGATAATTTCAATTACATCACCTGCTTTTGGTGCCGTTTTAGTTGAGTAACTTGCCGTAAATGTGGGCTTTGGAAAACCAGCGCTATAACCATTGATTAACGCTGTTATGCCCAAAATGAAAAGTAGTGCCTTTTTAATGAGTTTCATTGCTTACAAAAATATATTAATTTCTAATGGTATAGACGGACTTTTATCACTTTTAAACCAATTTGTGAACAATAAATCTCGTGAATTCGTTAAAATGGCTTTAGGTTTGGATAAAATTGTACACAAGAATGAGTAAAAGAGGTGCAAATATACTCTGCTTAGTGAGCGCATTTTATGCGGTAATTGGGGCTGCACAGTCACATAAGTCATTAACTACCAAACAATATATAGATTCTTTTAGCGCAATTGCCATGGAAGAAATGCGGGTTAATGGAGTGCCAGCAAGTATAACACTAGGACAAGGTATTTTAGAGAGTGCTTCTGGAAATTCTAAATTATCTAAGGAATGCAATAACCATTTTGGCATAAAGTGTCGAAAAAATTGGAATGGAAAATTTTGCCTTGCAGACGATGATGCAAAAGATGAGTGCTTTAGAGGGTATGAAACTTCATTTGAAAGTTATAGAGACCATTCCTTATTTTTAAAATCTAGCAGTCGTTATGCTTCTCTTTTTGAACTCGTTCCAACCGATTATCAAGGTTGGTCAAACGGTTTAAGAGATGCAGGCTACGCCACAAATCCAGCCTATGGTAATATCTTAATCAAAATTATTCAGAAATACAGGTTAAGTTTATATGACAGTATTGTGGTGCTCGGTGAAGATTTTTTTACTTCTGGGGAAATGAAAAGATTGGAAATTAACGGCATTCCAGCTATTGCAGCAAGACAAGGAGATGATGTAGAACGAATCGCAACAGAAAATAAACTTAAAGCTTGGCAAATTTATAAGTACAACGATTTGGAAAAGTCGGAACTGATAAATCCCGGTGAGATTTTGTATCTAAAACCAAAGCGAAAAACATCCCCCGAAAACATACACATTATAAAACGTGGAGAAACCATGCGCGATGTTTCTCAGATATATGCCATTAAAGTGAAATCGCTGTATAAAATGAATCAACTTAAAGCCGGTCAAGAACCAGAAATAGGGGAAGAAATTTATTTAAGTACCAAAAGAACAGATCCTCCAAAAGTAATGGCTAAAGGCAAAGTCCCAATGTCTACTGCTTCTCAAATAATGTCTGCTACAAAAAATATCTCAGATGCCAACATGCACGATGTACAACCAGGGGAAACTATTGAAATGATTGCCGACAGATATAAAGTGTCGGTTCTTAACATTGTTAGATGGAACGATTTAGAGTATGCAGAAGTTGGTGTGGGGCAAATTCTAGTGATGTCTCCGAATGTTAAAGCGTCAGCATCTGTTACCTCAGTAACTGAAAATTCCACCGATTTAACGCCTAAAACACACGTTGTTACCAAAGGACAAACTGCGTATTCTATTGCACGTCTTTATGGATTAGATCCAACTTTGGTTGTGCAGTGGAATGGATTGTCAAAAAGATTGTTAAAGGTAGACGACGTGGTTTATTTATACGACCGCAGTAAAGAAAGCAATGTAATTCCCGATAACAAACCGGAAATACATTTTGTGAAATTGGGTGAAACCCTGTTTTCAATAAGTAAGAAATATTCTTTGTCGGTAGAAGAGTTAAAGAGAATTAATCGATCAAACAACAATTCTATCGTTATTGGACAAAAAATAAAGTTAAAATGATTATCTTAATACAAAGTGTGCGGCATTACCAACGTGCTGTTTTAAGATAACAGCACCCAATTCACCGGAATATTCTTCAATTTTTTCATTGCCCGGTTGATAAATGCTCAATAGTTTTAAATCGTTGGTTACATTTACGTTAAGACCCAATTCGGAAAGTTCATTTTGCAGAGGCAAATGTTGATTTTCTTTGTTATCTATAATGCAGCGAAAATGAATCGCGGAATTTTGCATTATGTTGAGTCTAACTTTGTTCTTGCTCATTATTTGAAAAATCTGTTGCAGATTGTCCTCAGCAATGAAATTGAAATCGGCGGTACTAATTTCCAGCATCAACTGATTTTCTTTCAGTATTTTACAAGGAACAGCGAGTGTAGAACTTGAATTGGAGACTTTTGTGCCTTGGTTGTCTTGGTTTATGAATGACCTTACAAACAAAGGAATATTTGATGCTTTAAGTGGTTGTACTGTTTTTGGATGTATTACGGAAGCTCCGTAATAGGCCAATTCAATTGCATCGTTGTATGTAAGTTCAGGAATAATAACTGATTCAGAAAACTTTTTAGGATCAGCATTCATTACCCCATTTACATCCTTCCAAATACTTACCGATTCAGCATGCAATAATTTCCCAAAAATTGCAGCAGAATAATCGCTCCCTTCTCTGCCCAAGGTGGTTGTTTCTCCCTTTTCTCCTTTTCCGATAAACCCTTGAGTGATGATTAAATTTTTCTGAGATAAAGGCAATAATCTATTGGTTACTATACGTTCGGTTTCTTCCCATTGCACGCGGGCATCCCTATATCTACTGTCAGTAATAATGAAATTTCTGGCATCTACCCATTGATTTCGAATCCCAATACTCAATAAGTATGCACTTACAATACGCGTAGAGATGAGTTCACCATAACATACAATTTGGTCGTACAAAAAATCATAATCGTCCAGTAGATTGTTATTGTCAATCAAACATTCTAATTCCAAAAAAAGATTTTCCACTTCATTCATCCACATTGATGCGGAATTGCCTAACAATTCATTTATGAGTGTTTGGTGGGATGTTTTAATCTCTTGAAGGATTTCGTATCCTTGTTTGTTGTAATGATAGCAGGCATTTACCAACCGCTCTAATGCATTTGTGTTTTTCCCCATTGCACTAATCACCACGAGTAAATTGTGTTGATTGTTGTAAGAAATAATTTGAGCTACATTTTTCACTCCATCGGCATCTTTCACAGATGCGCCACCAAATTTATATATCTTCATGTGCTTTCAGGATTTTTCAAGGAAAATCGAAGTTTTTTTAGTTGCTTTGCAAAATAAATACTTAAATCACGAAATCCCTATGCCATTTGCCGAAATAATTACCCTCGAACAGTTCATTGTAGATCAACAATCATTATATAAAGATGCCGATGGGTCTTTAAGTAGAATATTTCGGTCAATTGAGTTGGCTACAAAAATTGTGAACAGGGATGTTCGCAAGGCCGGATTGGTAGATATATTGGGAAATCATGGTGGCACCAATACCCATGGGGAAGAACAAAAGAAACTCGATGTCATCGCCAATGATATTTTTATCGCTGCATTGTCTAAATCTGGTGAAGTGAGTGTCGTGATTTCAGAAGAAAACGATGACCCTATTTTTGTTGAAGGTGCTGAAGAAGAAAAATACATTGTTGCCATTGACCCATTAGATGGCAGCAGCAACATAGATGTGAATGCGAGTATCGGTACGATTTTTTCCATTTATAGAAGACCTTCCAATTCTAAAATGGTTACAGTTGAAGATTGTTTGCAAAAAGGCAAACACCAAGTTGCGGCGGGTTATGTGATTTATGGTAGCAGTACCATGCTTGTTTATACCACAGGTTTAGGTGTAAATGGTTTCACACTAGACGACAGTATACAGGAGTTTTGTTTGTCTCACCCAAATATTCAAACACCAACTACTGGAAAAGTATTTAGTATAAATGAAGGCAATTATGCCGATTTTCCTGATGGTGTAAAAGCGTATATTGATTATTGCAAAGAAAAAGATGCGAGTACCAATCGTCCTTATGGTGCTCGTTATATTGGTAGTTTAATTGCAGATTTTCACCGCAATTTATTAAAGGGTGGAATTTTCATGTATCCCCCAACAGAAAAAACCCCTAAAGGAAAATTGCGCTTAATGTACGAATGTAATCCTATGGCATTCATTGTAGAGCAAGCTGGTGGAATGGCATCAACAGGAGTGGAACGCATTTTGGATGTTAAACCAACAGATTTGCACCAAAGAGCGCCTATTTTTATCGGGTCTACCGAGATGGTCGAAAAAGCATTAGAAATGCTCAATCATCCGGAAATTGCAGTTACGAATTAATTTCGTCAATTATTGCCAAAGATTTTAACGATTTATTTGGAAAGGCATGAAATTGAAGGTGCAGAACCAATGCGTTGAGTAAATCTCTTCTTTCCATGCGTGAAAGTTGTAAATCTTGTCCGTCTTGTATTCGGTTAACCGCAATTGTCATCCATGCTGGTTGTGGCTTTATGCCCTCATTTGGCGCATATTCTGCCACTATATTCGATTTTTCTAAGTGAACGGATGTATATCCGCCCCAATGCACATCGTAACCCAATTGGCTGCATAATCCTAAAGTAAATTGTATCGGGTGATAACTCCAAGAGCTAGATTTTTTTAGATTGTCCCACTGCTCCATCAAAAATGCAAATAACTCATTTTCAGGTTGATTTTCCTGTAAACTGGCAGACAATAATTCCAAATAGAATTGTTGAATTTGCAAAATAACAGGGTGGGGTATACCCATTTCATTGTTCAATATTCGTGTTTCTTTTACGCGATTTAATCCCCCATCTTTTTTTAGATTAAAAACAATTTCTAAAAAGTTACCGGGCTGGAAATAAGCATTGTGGGTTTTAGACTTTTGGACACCTTGAACTATAAAACTGAGTAATCCGCAGTCTTCAGTAAAAACTTTGGCGATAACCGAATGATCGGTATATGGAATTTTACGAAGTACCAGCGCCCTAGTTTTTGTGAGCATGGCGCTTTAATCTACCCAGTCTGCAATAAACAAATTGGTATCTCGCGTACCGCCATTATTCCGATTGCTGCTAAAAATAAGCTTTCTACCGTCTGGACTAAACATTGGGAATGCGTTGAAAATAGAATTGTTGGTTATTAATTCTAAGTTTTCACCATTGGTGTCAATGGTATACAATTGAAAATTATAACCTCTGTCGCTTTTATGATTGCTGCTAAAAATAATTTTTTTACTTGATGGCAAGAAAAACGGGGCCCAGTTGGCTTTCCCTAACTTGGTAATTTGTTTTAAATCTGTGCCATCTACATTTACAGTGTAAATTTCCATATTAGTAGGTGCGACTAAATTTTTAGATAAATAATTTTTATAGGTTTCTATTTCCTCTGTTGTGGTTGGTCTTGAAGCACGGAATACCAATTTTTTAGAATCTGGTGAGAAGAATGCTCCACCGTCATAACCCAATCCGTTGGTTATTTGACGCGGATTTTTCCCGTCAATGTCCATTATCCATAGTTCTAAGTCACCGCTTCTGGTACTTGTAAATACGATGCTTTTGCCATCCGGGGAAACGGTTGCTTCGGCATCATAACCAGGTTCAGATGTTAATTGTTTGATTATTTTTCCTGATTTATCAGAAACAAATATGTCGAATGTGTTGTAAATGGGCCATAAATAGGCTCCATTTGTTTCGGGGGATGGGGGACATTCTTTGGCCCCCAAATGGGTGCTTGCATACAACATGGTAGAATCGCCAGGCATAAAATATGAGCAGGTAGTTCTACCCAAACCTGTACTCAACATGGCAGGTTTACCGGAGTGTTGGTTTAATTCATCAATTTTTGAATAGAATATCTGGTCGCATTCTACACCCCATTGTTTGTTGTTACTTTGAAAAACGATTGATTTATTGTCGAAACTAAAATAGGCTTCAGCATTATCTCCCCCAAAAGTAAGTTGACGAAGATTTGTTAAGTGTGGCTCTGGATTAGATTGGATTGCCACATCTGTGGTATGTGGAGCAGTTTTGTCTAAACCATGTTGATGAGTTGCTTCGACTTTTGAATCAGTTTTACCAACCTGTTTTTGCGCAGATATGCAGGATGTCCCTAAAAATGCGAAAGTGAAAATACCTAACGTTATTGAATTCATTTGTTCTTTTGGTGGGAATTTAATTTAGAATTTGCCAAGCCAATTTTGGGAAACCTTTCCTGCCTTGGTCGTCATAAAAATCAACAAAACGCATTTTGAAAAAGTTCCCATTCTTCGTTTTTAATATATAATAACGATTTGGCACTATGGTGTATTTACCCGCAGACTGACTGTATTGTTTCCAATCATATCCAATCTCATCGAGTTTTTTATTGTAAAACTGTTTGCTTGCGTAATCTAGGTTGCAATCTTCAAAGGCAATGCCATTGTCTATTTGGCAGACAGATAATTTTTGGTCATTGATTAAAGCTCCTCGAATTATGTATGGGTACATTTTTCCATTGTCGTCCGGAATGGTTTCTTTATAAGTGGTAAAGACAATATCCCACATGTTATTGTCAACAGGTTCATTTTTTACTAAATCTTTGGTAAAAAATGAAAAATAGGCATAATTATAATTGGTGTTGGTGTAAATTTTAGTTAGGTAAAATTCACTTGGTTCATACACAAAGCCCCATTGAAATTCATAAACACCACCGCGTACAGTGTGAATTTTCATTTTAATGTAACGTTTTGTGTACGAAGAATCAGTTCCAAGATCAATGATATAGGTCTCGTTTGAAAGTCCGCTATATCCTTGTGGTTGTTTTACAAAACAATTCTTAAAAGCGAGTGAATCAGCATCTCCGCAGGGAGAATCAAACTCCCAATTTAATTTTTTCAGATCTAATACATGAATATCGTTAAAGGGCACATTTAGTACTTTTGCGACGCTGTAATTGGAATGTTTACCTGCACACAATATGATTTTAGGTTCTCCATTGCATGAAAACCCCAAATCCCATTGTCCAAAAGCATTCGTGTATTCTTTTTGAGATTCGAAATCAAACCACAACTGATTTTGGTAAAATTCGCCCATAGCAAAACTCTTGGTTTGTAAACCAGCAGGTACATTGGGTTTAGGGTATAGAGCTTCTTCTTTCTCACAACCTGAAAACAGCACCGCCAAAACGGGCAAAATAAAGCTGTATAATAGGTACTTTTTCAACATCACAAAGTTAAGGTCAAATTGATAAATATATTTCTGCCGGGTGCAATATTTACGCCACTATTTCCACTGCCATGTATACCACCAGAGGTGGTTCCTGTAGCCGTTAAGGAAGTAACATTAAATAGGTTTTTGCAACCAAGCTGAATTTTTAAATGTTTGTTATATAGTGTTTTAATAAAGCTCAAATCACTTAAATAGTAAGGGGAGATGGTGTAAAAACTTCCTGATGACAGAAATCCTTTTGTTTCGCCAGTATATCTACTAAAAAATTGAACGGAAAAATTAAGCGATTGAACGACATATTCAATGTTCATATTCGATTGAACTAAATTCCATCTCGATAAAGATTCTTCTGGACTCGTTTTTGAATGGTTTAAGATATAAGCGCCTCCAAGACCAATATTCCATTGTTTCCAAACAAGATTGGTACTTGCTGAACTACCTGTACTGTGCATTTCCCCAATATTTATGTACTGATATAAATTGGTATTTATATCTAATAGTGACAATTGGATTTGATTTTTTATAAAATTCGAAAAACCCGAAACTTTAAAAGTGGCAGCAGATTTGGGATTGATTTGATGTCTGTAATCAATAGAGGCATTGAAATTATCGGCAATTTCTGCGCTCAAATTTTCATTGCCTTGAACATTGTGGTTTAAATCTACAAATAGAAAGTACAATTCTTTAGCATTTGGTGCACGGAATCCTTTGGCATATGAAGCCCTGAAAAACAAATGTTTGGAAATTTGATATTTCAATTGAATCGAAGGTACAATGGGTGCTAGTTTTAAATTGTCCCCCAATATCCCCGGCATCGGATTTCTTCCGAACCTATTGTTATAGGCAATACGCAATGACGGTTTAATTTGTAATTTTCGGATTCCAGTATACTCAACGGATCCAAACAAGGCAAAGTCTTGGATTCGCCCATCTTTTAAAATTCGCTGGGTTTGAATGTCTTCGTTTTGGTATTCATAGCCAATTAAAATATCACTTAACACGGATTTTGGAGTGTACTGAAACAATCCCCTTAAATTTATTTGCGTGTTGAGCGTGGTATCTTGGTCTTCTGGTCTAGTTAAGGTTTCTGTTCCGGTTACCAGATTTCTTCTTACCATAGATTTTGTCCGGTAATAAATGTTGTGTGAATTTTGAAGTTGCAAGCTGGCTTTTTTGCTCAGATTGATTTCGGTGATAGAGGTAAAATCCGCGCGGACGGTATTGAAATAATTGTTATACCCTGTTACACTTACAAGATTAAATTCTGCATCGCTTCTGTCCGTAAGCCTTTCAAGAAAGATGCTGCCTGAATTGCTTTGTTTTACAAATTTATTGGCATAGTTTAGACCTAAGTTGGCAAAGAGTTTTGTTTTAGGTTTCCAATCTAAACTACGGGTATTGGTATTAAAGTCCATTCCGTCAAAAAAGTACCGACCCAAATCTAAATTATAACCATAATGATGGTTGAAATTATTCTTTGATTTGTGACTGAATCCTTGCATAATGCCAGCATCTATATTTTGATTTCCAACCCAGTCGCTGAAATATTTTAGGTTTGCACTTGATTGATTTTTGAGTGGCCTTTTGGTAATCACATTTATGATACCTCCAATTGCATCGGTGCCATAAACAACACTCATGGGACCTTCAATGATTTCTATTCGTTCAATGTTGTTGGCCAAAATCTGTGAGACGTCAATGTTTCCATTTAATCTGCCAATCATAGGGACACCATTAATTAATATTTTTACATTTTGACCGCCTAGACCCTGAAGCTGCATGGTTGTTCCTAAACTTGGATCCTGATTCAATTGCACACCAGACTGATTTTGTAAAACTTCTCCCAAGTTTTGGGCACCCATATTTTGTATGGTTGTTTTTGAAATGGTGGTAACAGAATAGGGATTGGCGGTGGCCAATTTAGGTTGAATGCTACCGGTAATAGAAACTGGATTAATACGCTGTAAATTGCTATTAATTACGAAGGTTTTGGATATTTCTTTTTCTGAAATTTTAGGGTTGTTAATCGCAAAACTGCCTATTTCTATACTTTGAATATAAATGTTGTATGGTAGACTGTCGGAAATGGAAATTTCTCCATTTTCATTCGTTGTATATTGTGTTTTACCACGTGCATTTTCAAAGACAATGGGAATACCCATCATCACGTTCCCTTCTTGGTCTACGAATGTGATTGTCCGAGACCTATCTTGAGCACACAAAGGTATGCTCAAGATAAATGTCAGAATAATGAAAAAGGACTTTGCCACTTTAATTGAAACGATTTCAATTAGTTTCTAGAGATGATTTTTGAAGTTTTCCCGTGGTTATGGTAAACTTCCAATATGTAATTGCCAGTTGGAATTCCATCCAATTGAATGGTTAAAGTTCCATTGTTGTCAGCTTCAATTTGTTTGGTTGTCAATATTTTTCCATCTATTGAACGAATTACAATAGAAGTTGCCAATGTGTTTTCTTCCATTTTAACAAAAAGTTCATTTTGTGCTGGTATTGGATATAAATTCACTCTTGAATTATTCAAATATTCGGCAGATGACAATGTCAACAACTTTGTGCGCTCTAACATTACGTTCCCTGAAGCAGCACCTGCAAATTTCTTGAAACGCATTCCCCAATAATCAGCTCCTGTTGCGTTTGGTATTTCTACAATGTAGTTTACGCTATCTAAAATAACAAAAGTACTGCCATTGAACATTTTCCAATCAGATCCAATTTTGGTTAAATCATTTCTAAATCCTTTTCCACCCACAGTATCCGTTTTGGATTCACTAACATGTGTGTTTGCGTTTTCAATAAAACTTTCCCAAGTTGTATTTGCAATTTTCACAGATTGAATGCCTCTTTTAGTCTCAACACCTGCTGTTAAGTAAGGAATGTATTTAGTACCATCGAATGCAGGAGCATAATATCTGCAGAAATTTAAATTCCAAGCGGCATTGCTTGGTTCAACCAGAACTTGTTTTTTTGATTCTAAATGGAAATATTTATAAGTAGCGCCATCAAATTTGCTTTGTTTTAAAGTGTCTGGCACTGGAAACGCAGCATCAATTTGGTCAAATTGAAAAACCAAATCGCCGTTCGGTTCTTGTGAAATGGGTAAAAACTTGAAAAATTTAGGATTTTGTGTGTTTTCGCCAATGGTAATTAGATACAAAGAATCACCTTTAACTTGGTGTGTTCCAGCATCGTAAACGCCCCAAGAAAAATCCCACATATTGTCTGGGTTTACTTGTTGGTTAATTGCTCCTTTTTCATGAATATGGATGTCGTTCATTGGTCGCACCCAAGTTCTCCAACCCATGGTATCGAAATCTGTATAATCTGATAGATCTCCTTTTGGATACAAATAGACATTCACTCCTGCAGTGTGGTTAAAACGGATACAGTTATCGCGTGTATTTGAAGTGTGTGCAATTTGCCAACTTGCAACTGGTGAAGATTTATATTTACCAGTTGAAATATCGTAAAATGCTTGGTTAGAATATCCAGGACCCATTGAAATGGTATCCACAAAAGTCTGTGATTTACTTTGCGGTATTAAACAAAGCAATGCCGTTAAAATGATGATGGTTTTTTTCATGTTTATATTTTGTTTTTCGCGATACAAAACTACTCATGTTTCAAAAAGGTTACCACAATGTAAATGTAAAGTTCGTGTCATACAATGAGTCAAATTGTGTGTTTTTTTGAGCATAATTGAGTATGTTATGATTTGTGTCATCTTTTCAAGGGCTTGCAATATTTTTCACTACAAAATTGTTATTCAATTTCACATCGTAACTTTGAACCTCAATTAATAAAATGGGAAAAATTAGTATCAATATTGCCTCTGCTACCATTGAGCTTAAAAAGTATATTATAGGTATCGATTTGGGAACCACCAATTCATTGGTTGCTTATGTTCCAAATGGCGAAACAACGCCTGTTTTAGTGAAAATAAATGATCAAAATTTAGTGCCTTCTATTGTTTACTTTAATCATCAATCAGAGCCGTTGGTTGGCATTAATGCAAAATCACAATTGGTAGATTTTCCAGAACGAACAATTTTCTCTGTAAAGCGATTGTTGGGTAAAAATTATGCAGAATTATTAAACCATGCCAAACACATTGGCTATTCAATTATAGACGACAATTCCGATAATCTAGTGAAAGTTGAAATAGATGGGAAATTTTATAACCCCATTCAATTGTCTTCCATTATTCTCAAAGAGTTAAAATCACAAGCAGAAAAAACGCTAAATGTTGAAATTACCCAAGCGGTAATTACTGTTCCTGCCTATTTTAACGATACCCAAAGACAAGCAACCAGAGATGCGGGTAAATTGGCTGGCTTAGATGTTTTAAGAATTATTAATGAACCTACTGCCGCCGCTTTGGCCTATGGTGAAAGTCGGCCAGAAGAAATCAAGACCATTTTGGTTTACGATTTGGGCGGTGGAACTTTCGACGTTTCCATCGTGCAGTTGGAAAATGGCATCTTTGAAGTACTTTCTACTCACGGGGATACCTATTTAGGGGGCGACGATATAGACAAAGGCATCGTGGATTTTTGGTTGTCTAGCGTTCATGAACTTTCAGAAACCCAAAAAGAAATTCTTAGACCAAAGTGGAGAGTAGAAGCAGAAAATGCAAAAATTAATCTTTCAAACGACCCCAATACGCCTTATGTGTTTTCAACCAGTATAGAAGGAGAAACTACTGAATTGGTGTTAAATAAATCAAATTTTGATGAAATCATAAAGCCACTTATCGCAAAAACAAAAGTCTCCGTAATAAAGGCGTTAAAAGATGCAACATTAAACATTTCTGATATACAAGAAGTTGTACTTGTTGGTGGAAGCACTAAATTGCCACATGTTGGTACAATGTTGCGTGAATTTTTTCCAAATGTTCCATTAAACAATGCCATTAATCCAGACGAAGTTGTTGCTTTGGGTGCCGCCATCGAAGCGGATATATTGGCTGGAAACAGAACCGATATCTTGTTGTTAGATGTAACGCCCCTTTCATTGGGAATTGAAACAGCAGGTGGCTTAATGGATGTCATTATCCCTCGAAATGCCAAAATACCGACCAGAGTTGCGCGTGAGTACACCACCTCTTTAGATGGTCAAGTGAATCTAAAAATTTCGGTTTTTCAAGGTGAAAGAGAGTTGGTCGCCGAAAATAGAGAATTGGGAACCTTTATACTTAAAAATATTCCACCAATGCCTGCGGGTTTTCCCAAAATCGAAATTCAATTTGCATTAAACGCCGATGGAATGTTAAAAGTACTTGCCAAAGAACTTCGCAGTGGGGTAGAGCAAGAAATTGACATTCAACCGACTTACGGGCTTACAGACCAACAGGTTGAAGAAATGTTAATGGCCGGTTTAGAGCATGCACAAAGTGATATTGAAATTAGATTGTTACAGGAGGCCAAAAATGAAGCCACCCAAATAATCTATACCACCGAAAAGTTTATACAAAATCACAGTAAATTATTGAATGAATTGGAAATTTCTGAAACATTACAATTTGTAAATGATTTGAAGTTTGCTCTCGGATTAACAGATAGACATGCAATTCAACAGAAAATTGAGGCTTTAAACGAATTTACCCGTCCATTTGCCGAGAGAATTATGGATATTGCAGTTTCACAAGCGTTAAAAGGAAATAACATTAGCAGTTTATGAAAAAGAAACTCATTTTTTTCTTGTTTTGGGGGATGTCTTATGGTGCATTTGCTCAAAATGGTTCAGCAGATAAAGAACCCAATTATGGCATGAAAATGGGTATTGGCTTGCATTCTTTTCACGGTGCTGAGCTTAAAAATCCAACTCCAACCATGGGTTATGTGGCTGGATTGTACATCCACGACAATTTATCAAAAGGCAAAATACATTTTCAAGCAGGTTTAGATATTCGCTTTAGGGGTTCTAATTTTGACAATGCCAATACCGGAGATACTGCCGTCAATACCGCTTATACAAAAATTGGATTGGTTACTTTAGATATGCCTTTTGCTATATTGTACTCATTGCAACCGTCGAAAAAAGAAAAGGCTCCATTTTTAACCGCTGGTTTTGTGGTTGGATATATAATGAGGTCTACCGTTTATATTGGACCAGATAAAATTCCGTTAAACCGCTCTGTCTATACCCAAACGTGGGATAATCTTCCCTTAAAACCCATTGAGATGCAGGCATCCATCGGGTTTCAACAAAAATTTGCCGATGTAGGGATCCAAATAAACCTAACTTATGGGTTATCGAATTTAAATAACAACTTCAGAATTGAAAATATTTCCCCCATAACGGGAACCGGAAAAAGTATTGGAACTTGGGGATTGGAAGGCGCAATTATCTTTTAATCTATCATTTTGACTGATTTTTAAATCACTCTAACTAAATTTGCATTGTTTTGACAAAATCCGTTGCTCTATATACCCTTGGCTGTAAATTAAACTTTGCGGAAAGCAGCACCATATCGCAGCAATTGGTGAAAAATGGATTCCAAAAGGCCGATTTTCAAAGTGGCGCCGATTTATATGTCATCAATACTTGCAGCGTTACCGATCATGCTGATAGGAAGTGTAAAAAAGTGGTTCGCGAAGCCCTTAAATACAATCCAAATGCGTACATCGTTGTAGTTGGATGTTATGCACAGCTCAAACCCAAAGAAATTTCCCAAATTCCTGGAGTAGACATGGTGTTAGGCGCAGCGGAAAAATTCCAATTAATGGATTATCTCCATTCTTTGGAAAAAGAACCGCGCACCAGATTGCACAATCAACCCATAAAAGAAGTCAACGACTTTGTACCAGGTTTTAGCGAAGGCGATAGAACCAGAATGTTTTTGAAGGTTCAAGATGGCTGCGATTATTTTTGCAGTTTTTGTACCATTCCGTTGGCACGGGGTAAAAGCCGCAGTGCGACTGTGATTGATACCATATCGGAAGTTAAAAAAGCCACCCAAAAAGGCATTCAAGAAGTGGTTTTAACCGGCGTAAATTTGGGGGATTTTGGCGTAAATCACGGTGAAAAATTCATTGATCTACTTCATGAATTGGATGCCATAGATGAAGTAAAACGCTATAGAATTAGCAGCATTGAACCCAATTTACTTACCAATGAAATTATAGATTTTGTAAGTAAGAGTAAACGCTTTGTTCCCCATTTTCACATTCCATTGCAGAGTGGGAGCGATGAAATTCTAGTTAGAATGCGCAGAAAATATTTAAGAGATTTATATAAATCGCGCATTGAATATATAAAACAAGTTATGCCCGACTGCTGTATTGGTGTGGATGTAATTGTAGGTTTTCCGGGTGAAACCGATGATCACTTTTTGGAAACTTACGATTTTATACAACAACTCGACATTAGTTACCTCCACGTTTTTCCATACAGTGAACGTCCCAATACCACCGCCAGAAAAATGAAGGAAATTGTTCCCCTTGGCGTTCGCGGTGAAAGAACGACGCAATTAAGAAGCCTCAGCGAAAAGAAAAAACGGGCATTTTATGAGTCTCAAATTGGTAAAACCCGCCCGGTTTTGTTCGAAGCCGACGAAAAAGGAGGAATGATGTCAGGATTTACCGACAATTATGTAAAAGTTGTGACTGATTACGATCCCTTGCTCATTGAAGCCATGTTGCCAGTGCAATTGTTGAAAATAAATGCAGAATGCACCGTAGAAGGATTGTTTGATACTGTTGAAATTTAACCGTAATTTGTGGCGTGTTTCCTACTTTATACCATTTCTTAAAAGATATTTTTGGCGTTGAAATTCGGTTTCTTGAAATCGTAAATACGTTTGGACTATTTGTGGCTTTTGCCATTGCTGGGGCCTATTGGGCCATGCAAAAAGAATTTGCACGCAAGGCTAAATTGGGTCAATTTCCAAGTAGAATCACAAAACAAACGTTGGGAATCCCTTTCACGAAGTCTGAATATATTAGCAGTGGTCTTATTTCCTTTTTTTTCGGTTATAAAATCATTTATTTGGCCGTAAATACCGGTCCAGATTTTTCCCCGCAAGAACATATTTTCAACACGGATGGCAACCTTTTATTTGGTTTAATCTTTGCCGCATTATCCCTTTCATTTAAATATTATACCGACAAAAAACAAAGGCTAAATCCACCAGTAGAAAAGGAATTTTCCATATCTCTAAGCGAAGAAATGGGCACGGTAACGGGCGTGGCCTTGATTTCTGGTTTTTTTGGTGCAAAATTGTTTCACATATTAGAAACACCAGAGAATTTTAACTTTAAATCAATAGTAGAGCAGTTTTTTACCACTGGGGGATGGACATTCTACGGCGGACTAATTATGGGTGGTTTGGGTGTGCTGTTGTACACCAGAAGCAAAGGGTATCATTGGTTGCACGTTTTAGACGGCGGTGGACCGGCAATGATGTTGTCTTATGGCATAGGCCGATTCGGATGTCATTTTGCAGGCGATGGCGATTGGGGTGTTGCGAATCTCTCAAAAAGTAGTTGGTTGCCAGACTGGGCTTGGGCCTACAAATATCCACACAATGTTTTGGGTAAAGATTATGCTTCAAGTGGCATGGAGCCTATCCCAGGTTGCACAGGCGATTATTGCTTCCAACTTTCAACACCTGTTTTCCCAACTCCATTGTACGAGGCCTTGTCGGCGTTGTTGATTTTTGCAATTTTGTGGTTTTGGTTGAGAAATAAATCTTTATTGCCCGGGCAGTATTTTGGGGTCTACTTGATTTTTGCCGGTGTAGAAAGGTTTATGATAGAAATTATCCGCGAACATGGCGACAGTTTGTATCGTTTTGGGGGGATGGTTTTTTCACAAGCCCAAATGATTTCGTTGTTTCTCATCGGATTAGGTATAGGATTAATCGTTTTGGCAAAAATGCGAATCTTAAAAGTGCGAAATTGAGGATTATGCGTTTTTTAGTCTTATTGTGCCTGGTTTTGGTTTCGTCACCGGTATTTTCTCAAGGAACAGATTCTACGGTTATAGATTTTGAGAGAATGGATCCTGTATTAATTTCAGGAAGTTTAGATGCAGAGAACATAAAGAATTATAAGATATTAAAAAGAAGGGTGGTTAAAACCATGCCCTATGCCAAAATGGCTGCATTTCGAATTCGGGCAATGGAAGACAAACTGGCTACCATTAAAAGCAATAAGGACAGGAAAAAATACATCAAACAATGTGAAAAAGCAATTAAAGCAATGTATACCGAACAGCTTAAGAACCTTACCAAAGGGGAAGGGCAGGTTTTAATGAAATTGCTTCACAGAGAAACGGGTAAAACCTCTTGGCAAATTTTAAAGAATTATAGGGGTACTACCGAAGCCATTTTTTGGCAAGCATTTGGAAGTTTTTGGGGCCATGATTTAAAGGAAGAATTTGATCCAATTGTGGATTATCAGATCGAAAACATCATCAAAGTAGAACGATTAGAGTGAGTGGGCCCTGTGTTTGCCGTCTTTAATAAAAGAATATAACAGTATTGGCGCTCCAATTAGAGCACATATTGGATTCACTTGCAGAATCAAACCTTCAAATAAATGGTGTGCTAAATAATCGGCGGAAACACACAACATCATCCCCCAAAATAAAGTGGGTAACAATATTTTCCCATGGCTTTCAGTTTGGTTTAATCTTTTGGCAATATGTGGTGCCACCAATCCCACAAATCCAATAGGACCAATGTATGCAGTAATCCATCCTGCCAAAAGTCCACCAATCAATATCATTCCACGGCGCAGAGCATTTATGGAAGACCCTGATGAAATGGCGTAAATATCCCCCAATAAATATGAATCCAATACATAACGATTCCACCAAATATAGACAACCGCAATTAGGGTTGGCGCCAAAAGTAAAAATAGTTGATCCGATTGAATCCGTTCAAAACTACCCATCCCCCAAAACGTAAATTGTTTAATTTGTTCCCCATCTCCAAATTGTTGAAGCAATTCTACGCCTGCCCCAAATACAAAACTTAAAACCATTCCTGTTAGCAATAACCGTGAAGTGCTCTCAAATCCTTTGTTCATTAATAATTGTAACCCGAGAGCAGATAGAGCACCAACAAGACTTCCAACAAGCGGACTGAAGGTATTCGTTAATCCGGGAAAAGAAAAAACCACAATGGCCATTCCCAGGCTAGCTCCAGGTGTTACGCCTAATAAATAGGGTCCTGCCAATGGATTGCGAAACAATGTTTGCATAATTAGACCCACAGCAGACAATCCAGCACCGGCGAACAATGCACCCAAAACCCTCGGGATTCGGAATTGGGTAAAAATATCGCTATTTAAGGTTATATCATCGGTGAAAATTCCTAAATCCAACAAGGATAGGCCTACAATGGCTAAAGGGAGTAGGAATAGTTGGAATCGGCGCATTATTCTATTTTGCGGTAAAAATACGCATCTTCGGATTGGGATTGAAACAGCCTTGTCAAATCTTTTAATAAGAAATCTGGTCGCAATGCGCCATAATCCCAATATGGATTAGCGCCGGTAGATTCAATTTTTTTGTCGTTTTGATAACAAGAAATGTGGTCAAAAACAGTGTTGGGAATGCGGTTTTCAATTTTTTTGATGCAAGATTTCGAGTCGCACACTCCGGGATGTATCCATATTGTTGATTTTTTTAAAGCGATTACGGCTTCTTCAATTCCTAGTTGAAAGGAGTTGACATCATTTGGGGAGTTTTTATTCAGCCATGCTGGGGTTGCTCCAGCATCTGTTATTAAAGTGGTCATCAGATTCTTGCGAGATGGCACCATCCAAACGCCGCTGTATGGAAGGTTTATCATTACCACGGGTCCTTTAAAATTTGCCTTTTTTAGGTCGTTGTAATTTTTGGCAATGACAGTAAATAAAGAATCGGACATTTTTGATTGGTAAAAAATGGCGCCAAAAACACGAATCCACTCTGCACGAGCCAAAGGATGCACTTCAAGGTGATTTTGAATGAAAATGATAGAATGCGCTTCTGAATTTAGTCGTTCTAGTTGTTTTTTGTCTTGCTTAGAAATATAGTAGGCAAAAGTGATGTCTGGTTTTTCATTCATTATTTGCTCGACATTTACATTGCCAAGTGGGTTTACAGAAATGACCTTTTGAGAGGGTGAAAATGTTTCAGAACAATGGTATTTTAGGTTGTCTACAGCAACGATGTGTTGTTGTTTGTTTAGGGCCCAAATAAAACGACTGAAAATGGCGGTCAACGATACAATGCGTTTGGTCTGTTTTATTTTAGAATAACCATTGTGAACGCTAGATTTTCCCCAAAAGAATCGTCCGATACACGTATTTGTATCCTGAAATACCTCCAAAAATGTGTCACCATGTTGGGTGCCAATTTTGAACAGTTGGGCATATTGATTTTTTTGCCATTGAATGTTGGGCTTTGACAAAGGTGTTTTTTTTGAGTCAGATTTACATCCCCCAAAAACAAACAAGAAAATAACAATGAATCCAAAATTCCGCATGTTATGGCAAAGGTAGATTAAAAAATAAGACAGCTAAAAATTGTGTGAATCTATGGCAATTAAAATAGTGGATATTTGTAGAGTGAATCTTCCATTGCTAAAATACAAATACCTCATATTTTACACTCTTCTGCTGTTTTGGATGTCGTTTTTCGACAACAATAGTTTCGTTTATCGGTATAAATTGGCAAGAGAAATTACCCATTTGGAAGAAAGTATAGAAATTCACAAAGACAAAATTGTGGAATTGCGTAGGCAGAAAAAAGAATTGATTGGAAACGACCGAAATTTAGAAAAATTTGCCCGAGAGAAGTATCTTATGAAAAAAGACAATGAAGATGTTTTTATCATTGTAGAACCTTCAGAAGAAGAGTGAAAATAATGGGATACCAAAATAATAGTTGAAAAAAGTGTTTATAAAAAGCGTATTAATGTGCATTTCTATTCAGAGTACATCGATAGTTTTGCAGTACTGCTAAAAAAAGAGATTTACTTATGAAATTTATAGCTTCCTCAAGCGACTTATTGCAACATTTACTTACGGTAAATGGCGCCATTATGTCTAAACCCATCATTCCAATTTTGGAGAATTTTTTGTTCGACATTGGAGATGATAAAGTAACCATATTCAGTACCGATTTAGAGACCAGCATGACAACTGCCTTAAAGGTAGAAGCCAAAGAGAAAATGAAGATTGCGGTACCAAGTAAAATGGTAATCGACATCTTACGTTCACTTCCAGACCAAACGGTTTCTTTTAATATTGATCCAAATAGTTTCGCCATAGAAGTGGTGAACGAAAGCGGACGTTATAAAATGGCAGGTCAAGATGGTGTTGATTTTCCAACACTTCCAGAAAAAAGTGGAGAAGGTAGTTTTACCGTTCCTGCAAACGTTTTATTGCGTGCAGTGAGTAAAACCATTTTTGCTGCTGGAACAGATGAGTTGCGTTTAAATTTGACCGGTTTGTTTGTAGAAATGAAAAACAATTTGGTGAATTTTGTTGCAACAGACGCAAATAAATTGGTTCGTTATACACGTAAGGACATCAATCCGCAGGTAGAGCACAGTTTTATCATTCCCAAAAAGCCTTTAAATCTATTGAAAACGGCTTTGCCAAATGACGAGACTCCAGTTATTGTAGATTACAATAGGGCAAATGTGTTTTTTACATTCGGAGATACACAATTGATTTGTCGTTTGTTGGATGAAAAATATCCAGAATATTCAGCGGTAATTCCTACGGAAAATCCAAACAGCTTGAATATTTCTAGAATGCACTTATTGAGCGCCATCAATCGTATAAGTATTTTCGCTTCTAGAACCACTCATCAAGTGCGTTTCAAAATTGCTGGCAGTGAATTAATTATTTCTGCTGAAGATTTAGAAATGGCGAATGAAGCTGTTGAGAAAATACCTTGCGAATACGACGGAGAAGACATGGAAATTGGATTCAATGCCAGATTCTTAAAGGAAATGTTGTCAACATTAGACGGAGAGATGGTACAGATTCAATTGTCTCAACCAAATAGGGCCGGTTTGCTCGTGCCAATGCAGCAAGATGCGAATGAGAATATTACCATGCTCATTATGCCGATGATGCTGAATAATAGCTACTAATAGTTTATAAAATAATACATTGAAGGCTGTCTCAAAAGGGCAGCCTTTTTTTTGATATCCCGATAACCGACCGGAATCCGGCCGGGCCGACCCCTATTTGGTTGGGTCGACCCTGGTGGTCGACCGAAATATCGTCGGGTCGACCGATAACCAATTGCGAATTTTATTCCTTTTTCTTCTTTTTTGATGGATTTTCTTTGATATAATTAGAAATACGAAAGTAGGATTCCTGGGTTTTAAAAATAACGTCCCAATAACTTAGTTGCCACAATTTTTTATGAAAGGGTTTCCAATTGGATTGTTTTACTCCTTGGATATAATTTACCGTTACAATAGATTTAAATGCCCCGATCATATCTCCAATCGTTTTTCGTTTAATTTCTGTAGCATTTTCACCTATTGAACTTGACACAATTTCTAATATAGCATGAAAATGATTCGGCATAACAACGAAACTATGCAAAACGATGTTGTGATATCGACTAGTTAGCATTAACCATTCATTATGGACCATTTTACCCGCTTCATTTAATATCATTTCTCTATTAACTATTTGCCCAAATAAACAAAGCTTATTTTGTGTGCTAATGGTTATAAAATAATAGCCTGGTTTTGAGTAATCGTAGCCCTTTAAACGGATAATCTTTCGTTGGGGTTTCTTGGGGTCGTGTTGCATAATTTCAGAATCTTTTGTTAAGATTATTTTGAATTGTCTTGCATTAACGACTAACATTTAAATATGTTGCAGTCTGTGAATCGCTTTGTGACTTGAATATTTGCAATTTTCACAAAGACGGCTTGGATCGACCCGTAATCTGTTGGGTCGACCCTATATGGTTTGTCGACCCATGTGGTCGCCCGGATTATAGACCCTGTTAGTCTACCAGTAATCTGTTTGCCGACCAACTTGTAAAAGAAAAATTTGGAAAGATTTTTTGGAACAATGTCTCAATGTGCATTGTGTATATGGTGCATCGGTCGACCACAAGGGTCGACCCCACATTATGGTGCAGTTAATTCAAGGGAATGATTATTTAAAATAATGTGCAATTGGAAAGATAATCAATGGAAATCATTGCAAATTATTGATGGTTAATTTTGCATTACGCTATTGGTTCGACGCTATCTGTCGATTGATATAAATGCCGGATTTCCCGGAATATTGAAATCTAAAATAGAAGAATCAATCAATAAGCAATATCCGGTTGGATTGACCCTAGTGGTGGCCCAATTTTCAAATTGTAATCTAATCTCCATTAAACATGGTCTGCACAAAACCACCTAATTCAATTCCACCCTCACCCAAAACACGCACTTCCAATGCGAACCATTGTAGAGCCGTGTTCTATCGCCAGCATGTAATCGCCGCTCATGCCGATAGACAACTCCTTGAAAGACGCGTCGTTAGAGAAATATTCAGATTTGATGTGCGAAAAATGCAAATGCGCTTGTTCAAATTCTGATTTTATGAGGTTTTTGTCCTCCGTGAATGTGGCCATTGCCATTAAACCAGAAATTTGCACGTGTGGCAATGACAGTTTAGTTGCCGCATCAAAAAAAGCTTTTATTTCGTTTGGGGGGATTCCAAACTTGCTTTCTTCTTGAGCCAAGTGCAGCTGAATTAAACAGGGGATAATCCGTCCAAATTTTGATGCTTGGACATTGATTTCTTCCAGCAATTTTAAACTGTCCACAGAATGTATCATGGCAATGAATTCTGCAATGTATTTTACCTTATTGCTTTGCAAATGTCCAATTAAATGCCATTCAATGTCTTTTGGTAACATTTCATATCTCTCCAAAAGTGCTTGAACCCTGTTTTCGGCAAACAAACGGATGCCAAAATGATAGGCCGCTTCGATTTCTTGTATTTCTCGATATTTAGAAACCACAATTAATTTGGCTTTTTCATCTATTTCTTGTTGTATCCTTCGAATATTTTCTGCGATTCGGCTCATTTATTTTAACTTTGCGTATAATGCGTACGGGGTTTTACAAATTAACAATAGTTTTATTGATTCTGCTAACAGGATGTGCTGAAAAACCAAGCATTGAAAAAGATAAATTAAAAGATATTTTGGTGGATGCTTTTCGTTTCGAAGCGGGCCAACAGATTTCTTCAAATTATATGCTGCTTCCTGATTCCTTATGGACTGTAAATTACCGGTTTATTTTAAAAAAACACGGGGTTTCAGAAGCAGAATTTAAGAAAACCATGGATTTTTACAAACACGATCCCGTAGCATTTAGTGCACTGCTCGATCCGGTAATTGAAGAATTGAAACAAGAAGAAGCAAAATCCTTTAAGCGTTGATTTATCCAGCTCATTTTGAATCCGTGGTTGGATTCTCTGCCATTCGCCAAGAAATTGTGGACCGCTGCATTTTTGATTCATCGAAATCTCTTGCTGCAAGTTTCGAAATGTCCATTCAAACTGAAAACATTTCTCACAATTTGGATTTGTTGGATGAGTGCAATGCCTTGTTACAACAGTTTCCTTCTTTGTTTTCTTGGCAACAAGCCAAAGACATTTCACCTTGGTTGAAATATTTACATGTGGATGGATTCTTTTTGGAAGAAGAAGAATTGCAAGGAATACTCCTCGTACTTAAACAATACACCCGCTTTTTAACCACTGTTCAAAATAGGTCAAGCGAGTATCCTCAGTTTGTTCAACTCATGTCGGCAAACGATGCGGTAAAACCTTGTGTTTCTGCCATCGAACAAGTGATTGATGAAGAAGCACACATCAAATTATCCGCCACCCCCGTATATCAAAAACTGTCTCAAGAAATAAACCGGTTGGAGCGCGAAATTCGTCAACAAACCAAAGTGATTTTTAGAGAATGGAAGGCTTTGGGTTTTGTTGCCGACACCGATGTAACCATCAGAGAAGAACGTTTGGTTATACCCGTTTTGGCCGAATACAAACGCAAAGTGCAAGGTTTTGTCAAAGACATTTCTGCAACTGGAAAAGTACTGTTTGTTGAACCAACTGCCATTCTCGAAATCAACAACCGATTGAAAGAACTTTTTGCCGAAAGACGGCGCGAGCGCGAGAAAATCCTAAAACAACTCACTGCAAGCTTAAAACCGCATCACGAAGGGTTAGAAAACCTCATGTCGGCTATGGCAGAAGCAGATTTTGTGTATGCCAAACAACAGGTATGTTCAAGAATAGGTGCAGAACGCCCCATCTCTCAATCAAATACGGAATTGGTTTTGAAACAAGCCTTTCATCCGGTTTTAAAACAAGAGTTAGGAAAACAAAATAAAAAAATCGTTCCATTGAACTTAACAATGGATCAAGAACGAGTAATAGTGGTGAGTGGACCAAATGCAGGTGGTAAAAGTGTGGTTCTCAAAACCGCCCTTTTATTACAATACATGTACCAATGCGGATTGTATATCTGCGCTTTGCCAGATAGTAAACTCAGTATTTTTGAACATTTAATGATAGATTGTGGCGATGGACAATCAATAGAAGAGGGGTTGAGTACGTTTAGTGCGCACTTAAAAAACCTGAAATCTATGATTGACATTGCCAATGAAAAAACATTTATAGGCTTGGATGAATTGGGAACTGGAACAGATCCCCGTTACGGTGCACCCATTGCACAAGCCGTTTTGGAAAGAATGGTAGAACGCAAGTCATTCGTAATTGCCACTACCCACTTTTCCCAAATTAGAGAATGGGGCAGAAATGTACAATCCGTGGCTCAAGGCAGCATGGCTTATGATGCCGTTCACTTGCAACCGCTTTACACATTTGTGATGGGGAAACCGGGCAGTTCATTCGCCTTAGAACTTATGCGCAAAACAGGATTCGATTCAGAGTGGATGGAACGAATTGGCAATTTGGCTGGAAAAGAGCTAGGTAAAACAGAAGATTTGATGCTGGACCTTGAGCGAAAAACGCAACAACTCTCACTTCAAATTGCAGAAAACGCACAGAGAAATAATCAATTAAAACAGTTAATTGAGGAATACACTGAGTTAAAAAATGTTCTTCAATCTAAAAAGAAAGTGGTTATGGAGCAAACGAAAAAAGAAGCGCAGTCTCTTTTATCAAAAGCCAATCAACAGATTGAACAAACCATTCGTATTATTAGAGAGAATTCAGCGGAAAAGAAAAAAACCACGCACGTTCGTAAACAATTGGATGAATTTAAAACATCCATGGAACGCAAGCTAGAGAACAAAATGGGAGACAACCCAACAGCGGCATCTTCAGTTCCAGTTAAAGTTGAACCCGAAAAACCATCCCCCGAAAAAAAGATCATAAATATCATTCCAGGATCTCGGGTGAAACATAAATTAAATGGGCAAAAAGGAGAAGTAATCGACATTAAAAAAGACAAAGTGTTGGTGGTTTTTGGGTTAATCAAAATGTGGATTCCCAAAGCAGAGTTGGAAAGTACCCAAGAAGGAAATACCACCAACATTCAACAAAAAACCACTGGGTTTAATTGGGTAGAACGCCAATCGGCCTATAATACGTCTATTGATTTACATGGGTTGCGTGCTGAACAAAGCATAGAAGTCATTACAAAATGGATGGATGAGGGGTATGCCTTAGGACATAAACGGTTGAAAATCATACATGGTAGAGGAACGGGTGCCTTAAGAAAAGCAATTCGCTTGCATCTAAAATCTGTAAACTATGTAAAATCCTATGAAAATGAACGCTCAGATATGGGTGGCGATGGGTGTACAATTATTGTGCTTAATTGATATTGGTTGTTTTACAAATGATTGAAAGGAGTTAACTTTGTAGCCATGGCAGAAATTTTGGATGGAAAAGCAGTTTCCGATTTTTTTAAACAAGAAATTGCAAAGGAGGTGTTAGCCATTACCGCAGCTGGAAATAGAGCTCCACACTTAGTAGCCATTTTGGTAGGCAACGACGGTGGCAGTAAAACCTACGTTGAAGCCAAGAAAAAAGCTTGTAAATTGGTGGGTTTTGAGGGGACAGTTTTATATTTTCCAGATACAATTTCGCAAGATGAATTGTTAGCAAAAGTGAACGAAATTAATGACGACCCAAACATTGATGGATTGATTGTTCAACTGCCTTTGCCAAAACACATAAATGAAAATGCCGTTACCCAAACCATTGTTCCTGAGAAAGATGTAGATGGTTTTCACGACATTAACATGGGTAAACTCGCAAAAGGAGACAACTCGGGATATACTTCTGCTACACCCCTAGGAATTACCATGTTGTTAAAATATTATGGCATTGAAACAGCAGGAAAACATGCTGTGGTCATTGGTCGAAGCAACATTGTTGGCAGACCAATGAGCATTTTATTGTCTAATTCCAGTGAAACTGGGAATGCCACGGTTACGCTAACCCATAGCAGGACTCAAAATCTAAAAGACATAACACTTCAAGCCGATATTATAGTGGCTGCAATAGGTCAACCAAACTTTGTAAGCGCCGATATGGTTAAGCCCGGTGCAATAGTCATTGATGTTGGAATCACCCGTTTAGACGATTCCTCCAAGAAGGCCGGATGGAGACTTGCTGGTGACGTCGATTTTGCGGCTGTAGAAAAAATTGCGGGTAAAATAACTCCGGTGCCAGGCGGAGTTGGACCGATGACTGTAATAGGCCTGTTATACAATACTTTACAAGCTAGAAAAAGACAATTATGAACCAATATCCTGTGATGGAGCACTTTTACACCATTCAAGGTGAAGGCGTTTATGCTGGATATGCCGCCTATTTTATTCGTTTGGCGGGATGCGATGTTGGATGTACTTGGTGCGATGTAAAAGAAAGTTGGCACACCGAAGGCTATCCGAAAATGTCGGAACACGATATGTTGGAATTGCTATTGGCAGCTGGAGCAAACCGTTGCGTAATAACCGGTGGAGAACCAACACTATACGATTTGAATCCCATTTGTGATCTGTTCCACGAAAATGGAATAACCATGCACATTGAAACTTCGGCAGTGAATGAGATACGTGGTAATTTTGATTGGATTTGTGTGTCGCCCAAAAAGTTTAAATCTCCCATAAAACAGGAAGTAGAAAAGGCCCATGAACTAAAAGTGGTGATTTTTAATAAATCTGACTTTCAATGGGCCGAAGATTGGGCTCCTTTTTGCAACCAAACGTGTAAATTGTTGTTGCAGCCGGAGTGGGATAAAAAAGAAGCCATGATGCCCTTAATTATTGATTATGTGAAGGCGAATCCGCATTGGCAGATTTCGTTGCAAACACACAAATACATCCACGTTCCTTAAAAAAAGACGAATTCACAGGGTGTGTGTAATTCATGCCTTTCAACATTTTTCTTTCATTTAATTTTGAACCCATGTGGCTTTCCGAAGTTCGAGTGCTTTTTTTATTGGTTTGTCTGGGATTTACATCCCTGCAAGCACAACAGTTTAAGCCCAAATTTAAAGCCAAAACAACTGAACAAAGTTTGAAGGAGACCACCGTTCCATTTTCGGATACCACTCAGAAAAAAATTGCCAATTTTTTCAAGTATCACGCTTACGTTGGCGATTTTAATGGTACCTACCTAATGTTTAAAAGGGATAGCCTTATTTATGGCTCCCATGGTTATTCCATTCATAGCACCAAAGACTCTGTATTGCCCGGTGACATTTTTCAACTCGCTTCTGTATCGAAAATTTTTACCGGTATGAGTGTAATGATGTTGCATCAAGATGGCGTTTTAAATATCGATGATTCAGTCCATTGGTATATTCCTGAACTCATTGTTAAGAATTTAACCATAAGACAGTTGCTTAGTCATACCAGTGGATTGCCGGATTATTTTTATCTGAGTTATAGAGATTTTGTTTTGGATGAAGGACAAACACACTTGCGAAACGAACAAATTGTTCAACTGATTAATCAGCAAGGTCCAAGGAAATTTGCTTGGCCCGGATATTACGATTATTGCAACACAAATTATGTGTTTCTAAGTCTAATTGTAGAAAGGGTTACCTCAAAGGATTTTCGCTCATTTGTAAATGACAATGTATTTAGAATGGCGGACATGAAATTTAGCCATATATGCAATTTTGATAGTTTGGCCTTGGTGAATTATCCCGTGCAAGGGTATAACAACTGGAATGTATTTGATGATGTGATGTTTAATGGAACTACAGGTGATAAAGGCGTTTATTCCAATGTGTTTGAAATGTTTTTGTTGGATAGGGCCTTGCGTGGTTCTTATATTTTACATAAAAATACCAAAGATGAAATGTGGACACCGCAAACGGTTACCAGTTCGGATGGATATTATGCCCTTGGTTGGAGGGTGCGTTGGATAGACAATCAAAAATGGGTGTTTCACAACGGATGGTGGAAAGGGTTTAGAACCTATTATTGGCGCTGCTTAGACGACGATAAGTGTTTCGTAGTTCTAACAAACAATGTTCATGGACGCTTTTTGAGTACTGTAGAAATGGTTTCTCTGCTTCGCTGAATTATTCGGAAATTACAATTCTTTTCAATCCGAAATTACACCGAATGGTGTAAATGCCTGGCGAAAATTTATCGACGTTGGCTTCTTGGTTTTCTATTTTGAGGGATGTGAACTGTCCATTCATGGAAATAAGTTCAGCCCATGCCACCTGGTGCGGAAATACAATTTTATTTTGCTGAACATTGTGATAAATGCGTGCAAGAATTGGATTTTTTTCTACAGAATTAAACTGTCCTTGATTGATTACGCCTACTGCATCTAAATCAAAACCACTACTAATAAATGGAGTAGGCCAGGGGTCGTTGATGATATTTCCGCGGCTATCTATGCTGCCTTTTTGCGTTTCGATATTCCCTATCACGTCTATTATTTTAACGAAATATATAGTTGAAGGAAATTCTGGACTATCCACAAAATCTTCCAAATCGAAAGGGGTTCCATACGGCATGCGGTATTTTCCAGCCAAATTGTGAATGGAATCAGCCATTGTTGCGCCGAATGAAGATGTTTGAATATTTGTTGAAGTGAGCGATACAGAGGGGAATCTATAAAAACGAACTCCATCTTCACTCACTTCCACATGTGCCAGTTCCAAAAA
>CAMAQS010000009.1 GCA_945860565.1 Chitinophaga pinensis
AATTCCTTTACCACAAAAATTTTGGACCTGTCTTCATGTCGGAAGGGATAATGACTCAATAAATCCGCAACGGTGTGAATGCCCAATTCTGATTTCAGGGCCTCCGCTTTTGAGGGCCCAACCCCTTTTAAGAACTCTATTTTTGTATCAAGGGCCAGCGACATGAATACACAAATGTAGTTTTTTTTATAGGCAGAATTAAACATCCCCCAAGGAAGAAAAAATCAATTTTCTAAAAAGTCGACCAGAAATTCCCTTTGGTTGAAATTTTGCATTAATTTTACCCCTTTAATGAACTTCTTTTCGGAAATAGGTCGATTTGTAATTTTCATGAGATTGGTTTTAAAACGTCCTCAAAAGTGGAATGTTTTCTGGAAAACTACTTTTCGTGAAATGTATCATATAGGAATTGATTCCTTATTAGTGGTAATTTTAATTGCCACATTTACGGGCGCAGTAACCACTATTCAAACTGCAAATCAATTGCTTACACCTAGTGACATGTTTCCCAATCAACTCATTCCAAAATTCGTAATTGGGGCCATTGTAAGTACGAGTTCACTGTTGGAATTGTCGCCTACCATTACCTGTTTGGTTCTAGCGGGTAAAATTGGAGCCAATATTGCTTCTGAAATTGGCAATCAAAAAATATCTGAACAAATTGATGCGTATGAAGTTATGGGTATCAATTCTGCTTCCTTTGTTGCATTGCCTAAAATTATTGCAGGAATTGTAATGATTCCAAGTTTGATTATTGTTGCTTATTTTCTATTAATGTATGGTGGTGTAATTGCCACTAAATTCATATCTGTACTTACTTATGACGATTTAATTGAAGGTGCCAGAATGACTTTTAATCCTTTGTATTTGCGAATTATGCTTATTAAAGGATTCATTTTTGCATTTATCATCACAAGTTTAAGTTCTTTTGAGGGATTTTATACAGAAGGCGGCGCATTAGATGTAGGTGAATCTGGCACCCGCGCGGTGACCCGCATCTGTGTATTTATTTTGTTTTTTGATTTGGTAATTGCTCAAGTTTTCTTAGGATTATGATAAAAGTTGAAGGTTTATATAAATCTTTTCATGATCGCCTAATATTAGAAAACATAGACGTCAATTTTTACAAGGGAAAACCAAATTTGGTGATTGGTGCAAGCGGCAGCGGCAAAAGTGTATTGATAAAATGTTTGGTGGGGTTACTCGAACCAGAAAAGGGCAGTATTTTTTACGATGACCGTAATTTCTTGTCTATGGACTATGAAAAAAAGCAAATTATACGTCGTGAAATTGGCATGTTGTTTCAAAACAATGCATTGTTCGACTCTCTTACCGTGCAAGAAAACATCGAATTTCCCCTCAAAATGTTCAGCAACTTAAAACCAGAGGAGCGCATAGACCGTGTAAATGATTGTTTGGCGAAGGTAAATTTGCAAAATTCAAACCATAAATTTCCCGCAGAAATTAGTGGTGGAATGAAAAAAAGAGTTGGTATAGCCAGAGCCATAGCGTTGGAAATAAAATACCTATTCTGCGACGAACCAAATTCTGGTTTAGACCCATTAACCAGTCGCGTGATCGATGATTTGATTCTACAGTTAACAACGGATATGGGAATTACAACCATCATCAATAGCCACGATATGAAAACGGTGTTGGATATTGGAGAGAACATCATATTTATTCATAAGGGCAAAAAATGGTGGCAAGGCAGTAAGGCGGACATTCCAGAAGCGCGCAAATCCAATCCCGAGTTAAATGCCTTCTTTAGAGCTAGTTTCTAACTCTTTTTAAATCAAGTCGATTGATGGCGTCATTGCCCAATCCTTTGACATTTTTTTGCATTAATCGCAAACTTTTATCGTAATACAACACCACAATTGGGGCTTCTGTTGCAATAATTTGATTTGCTTTCTCAATAAGTTTTAACCGATTGGATTGTTTTTTGGGAGTATCAAATACCCCAAATGCAAGTTCATTAAATAAATCATCAAATTGTTTATTGTAAAAATGGGTATAGTTTGGTCCATTTGGGCTAAAGTAACCTGAATAAAAGCAAGATAAATAATTTTCAGCATCGGGATAATCGGCAATCCATGAACCTCTGAAAAGGCCCAATTTGCCTTCATTGCGAAGTTGGCGTGACATACCGGCTGTTTGAATGTCAATTTCTATTTTTATACCAATTTCATTCCATGCTTTTTGTAAAAAAATGGCCATGTCAAGATAATCTGAAATAACAGTTAGCTTTAATGGGACAAATTTTGAAGGATTGCGAAAAAGATTCGATTTTTTCCAGTACCAAATGGCTGAATCTTTGACGAAGTAAGATTTTTCATCTTTAGAATTGAGCATTGTGGGTGGCACAAATCCCCCTTTTCCTTCGGTTCCCAATCCATTCCTGAAATATTTGAGCAGCGTTAATCGATCTATTGAAAATTGCAGTGCCTTTCTTAGGTTTTTGTCTTTTAGGGGATTCTCTTTTCCGTTAAGGGAATCATTTAGATTAAAACCAATATACTCCGTATTTAAAAAATCACTTACAAGGGCATTTATTTTATTTTTATAGGCAGGATTGAGGGTGCCTTCTTTGGAAAGTAATTCGTCTTTAAAAGTTCCATCCATGCCATTAAAAAAATCGTATTTTCCGGCCATAAACTGCATAAATGCGGTTTGTTTATTTTTCACAAAACCCACGTTTATAGCTTCGAGATAAGGCAAACGCTTGTTATTTTCGAACTCATGGTATTGGGGATTTTTCCTTAAAACCAGTCTTACTTCTGTTTCCCAAATACGCAAGTAAAAAGGACCCGTTCCAATGGGTTGAGCTGCTCGTTGTTGATTGGTCCAATTTTGGGTAAATTCAGGCATCACCCAAGCATAATTTGTGGCTAGAAGTGACAAAAAAGCGGGGAATGGTTTGTTCAGCGTAATGATAATGGTGGAGTCGTTGGGGCAATAAAATGGATTTTCGGAAGATTTATATAGCGGTAAAGGGGTTTTTAGATTTTTGTTGTTTTTTTGGGGGATGTTGACCTTATCACTGAATATCCAAGCACCTGGAGAGGCTGTTTTGGGGTCGATGATTCGGTAAAAGCTGTAGGCCAAATCGTTAGACTTAACGGGCTTAAAGTTTATGGTTTTTTTGCCAAAACCGTTCACATCTACCCAAGAAAATTGAACATTAGATTTTAGCACAAACTTATACACACGACCATCGGGACTAATTTCCCAAGATTTACAAAGCTTGGGAATGGGTCTCAAATTGGAGTCGAGCCCTACTAAACCCTCATATATTTGGGTGCCTAACCATATTTCAGATTGTGATTTTATAAAGGCTGGATCCAGTGTATTCACGGAAACATCCTCATTATACTGAAAAATCAATGAGTTAGATATTTTATCCACATTTTTACAACGTTGCAATCCAAAAATCGTGAATAAAACGACAACCCCTATTGTTCCAATATAGGTAGCAGATAAGATAACTTTGTTCTTCTGCTTAGCACTATGATTAACATTACTTACTACGGACACTCTTGTTTTAAAATTTCTATGGATGGCAAAAGTATGCTTTTTGACCCATTCATACGTGGGAATTCTTTGGCATCTGGTGTAAAAATGAGTGACGTTGATTGTGATGTTTTGCTAATTTCTCATGCTCACAGCGACCATGTTGGCGATGCTTTAGAAATTATTGAACAGTGTGAACCAAAGGTATATGCCATTTGGGAAATTTGCCAATGGCTTGGAAAACACGGTGCCGAAAACTGTCACCCTATGAATATTGGTGGATCTGTTAACCACGAAGGAATTGGCATACAATTGGTAAAAGCAGAACACAGTTCTAGTTTTGAAGATGGAACTTATGGTGGACTAGCAGGAGGATATATTTTAAATATAGGTGACAAAACTCTGTATTATGCAGGTGATACAGCGTTGTTTTCTGATATGGGTTTATACAAAAATCGGAAGTCTATAGATGTTGCATTTTTGCCCATTGGTGGGAATTTCACCATGGACATTAAAGATGCATTAGCATGTGCACTTTTATTGGATGTGAAAACCGTATTTGGAATGCACTACGATACTTTTGGATATATAGTGATAGACAAAGATGCCGCAGTTGAATTGTTTGCTCAAAACGGCATAGAATTAATTTTAATGGAAATAGGAAGTAATAAAAAAATATAAAAATGGGGAAAATAATTGCAATAGCAAATCAAAAAGGCGGCGTGGGTAAAACAACCACAGCCATAAACTTGGCCGCGAGTTTGGCCGTACTAGAATACAAAACATTGATTGTGGACGCCGATCCACAAGCAAATAGTTCATCTGGAATTGGATTAAATCCTAAAAATATCAAATTGGGATTGTACGAGTGTTTGGTTCAAGATATTCGTCCGCAGGATGTAATAATCTCAACCGAAACTCCTTTTTTAGATATTATTCCTTCAAACATTGATTTGGTGGGTGCTGAAATTGAATTTTTAGAAATGCCAAACCGTGAGCGCATCATGGATGGTTTATTAAAACCGTTGAAATCTCAATATGATTTTATCATTATAGATTGTTCACCTTCATTGGGATTGATTACTACCAATGCACTGGTTGCGGCGGACAGTGTAATTATTCCAGTACAATGCGAATATTTCGCTTTGGAGGGATTGGGGAAATTGCTCAATACCATTAAAATTATTCAGAATCATTTGAATAAGAGTTTAGAAATTGAAGGGATTTTATTGACCATGTACGACAACAGGTTGAGATTGTGTAATCAAGTAGTAGATGATGTAAAAACGCATTTTCAGGATATAGTTTTCGACAGTATAATTCAACGAAATACCAAATTGGGTGAAGCGCCAAGTTTTGGGATACCTGTAATATATCACGATGCAGAAAGTAAAGGCTCAATCAATTATTTGAATTTAGCCAAAGAAATTTTAGTTAAAAACGGACTTATTAAAGCGGTAGAAGAACAAACTGTAGCATGACGAACACCATCAATCCGAAAAAGAAATCCGTTGGTCTAGGGCGCGGACTCAGTGCATTGTTAGAAAATGCTGACGCCGATCAAAATCAAACAAACCAAGAAAAAGCGTTGGGTTCAATATCGTTGATTCCTATATCAGCCATTGAAGCAAATCCGTTTCAGCCACGCACTGATTTCGATATTAATGCATTGGCAGAATTGGCCATGTCTATTGAATTACACGGTGTAATTCAGCCCATTACCGTTCGGAAAATGGGTTACGACAAATACCAATTAATCAGTGGAGAACGCAGAACCAGAGCGGCTTTACAAAATGGACTTACCCAAATTCCAGCTTATATCCGGACAGCCAACGACCAAGGCATGTTGGAAATGGCATTAATCGAAAACATTCAACGCAGCGATTTAAACGCCATTGAAATTGCACTGAGCTACCAAAGATTGTTGGAAGAGTGTTCTCTTAAGCAAGAGGAGTTAGGAGAAAGAGTGGGTAAAGATCGCAGTACTGTAAATAATTATTTGCGATTATTAAAACTTCCTGAAGAAATTCAAGCTGGGATTAAACAAGGTAAAATCACCATGGGCCATGCACGGGCGATGATAAATATGGAAGATCCCGCCATGCAACAAGCACTGTTTAGGGAAATCATTGAAAATAAATTAAATGTAAGAGAAGTTGAAGCCATTGTTAAAGAGAAAAAACTTCCTGGAAAATCTGAATATTTACCTTTGGCTGGAACCGATTGGGATCCAGAAATTGACCGAATAACAGCAGCATTTCACGAAAAGTTAAGGGCTTCAGTGCATTTGAAAAACGGTCAAAAAGGAAAAGGTAAAATTGTAATTTCTTATAAAAACCGAGAAGATTTGGAACGTATCCTAAATTTAATAAACGATTAAAAAAAATGGGTGTTTTTAAGCATCTGTTTTGTTTTCTCATGTGTATCACTTGCTTTTTTCACGTGGGCAAAGCAGAAGATACGCTGTCACCGCCGGTTGTACACTCTCCTAAAAAAGCGACCATTTATTCTTTGGTGCTGCCTGGTCTGGGACAAGGATATAACCAAAAATATTGGAAAATCCCTGTGGTATATGCTTCTTTGGGTGCTGCAGGATATAGTTTGTATCGTTACCGATTCTTGATGAATGAAAAAAACACCATTTTCAAACAATTTTATGCTAACGGGGGTGAACCAACTGCACAAGACATTGAAAAGCGGGATGATTATAGGGTAAATCGTGATTTTTCAGGTATTGCATTTGTTCTGGTTTATGTTTTACAGATTGTGGATGCTACCGTTGATGCTCATTTTTACAAATTCGATATCAATCAAAATTTAGGCGTGGGTTTAAGTCCACAGCCTGGTGAATTGTTTAAATTAACCTATTCTTTTAAATGAGCAGATTAGAACAAATACAGCAATTTTTATTGGACAATCCAAAAGATCCATTTTTACATTATGCCTTGGCACAAGAGTATATTAAAATGGATGATTCCCAATCTGCCTTAGAAAAATATTTGTATTTGGTTGAGTTTCACCCTAAATATGTTGCTACCTATTATCATTTAGGAAACCTTTACTATAAAATGGGACAGAAAGAACTGGCTATAGATTATTTCGACCGTGGTATTCTTGTGGCCAAGGAGATGGGCGAGCAGCACAGTTTATCAGAATTACAGAGTGCCAAATTGGAAATAGAATACGAAGACTAATTAAGAAATCTATAAACAAAAAATGCAGCCTTTGGCTGCATTTTTTGTTTCAAATATGATAATTTTTAATCTCTGCTTTGCAATTTAGATAACAATCTTAAAATTTCGATATACAACCAAATTAAGGTCGCGAGCAATGCCACTCCAGAGTACCACTCCATGTATTTCGGTGCACCTGCTTTAGATTGTTCTTCAATAAAATTGAAATCCAAAATAAAGTTAAAAGCAGCAACGCCAGCTATAACTACGCTGATTCCGATGGACATTAAGCTATTTCCAGCATAGAAATTTGACAAGGAAGAAGCACCGAACATATTCATTACCATCATTATAAGGTAAAATATTGCAATACCTGCGGTAGCCATATAAATTACTTTGGTAAATAAAGGAGTGGCTCTTAAAACGCCGGTTTTATAGGCGAGCAACATCAATGCAAAAATACCAAGTGTAATTCCAACTGCTTGAAAAACAATACCGGGATACATGCTTTCAAAAAACATAGATAAAGCGCCTAAAACAACACCTTCAGCCGCTGCGTAAACAGGGGCCAAATAAGGAGACCATGCTTTTTTGAACGACATTACAATAATGCTAATTACGGCAATAATTAGACCACCTATCATGTATCCTTTTACGCCATTGTTCATTGCAAACTCTGGATCTCCACCCATTTTAAACCATATCCAAGCGGCTGGTACCAATAGTGTTAAGAACAACAAAATAGATTTATCAACGGTTCCTTTAAGGGTCATTGCGCCTTCGTATGAACCACTACGAGTTGCATCGAAAGCTTTTTCTGAAAATAATGGACTAGACATTTTTTAGTTTATATTCAAATATATAATAAAATCAACGTATCAAATGCACCGTTCCGCTGAACTGATATACTTTATCTGCGAAATCTTTAAAACTAATATGATAAACGTAAACCCCATCTGGTGCTAACTCATTCGCATAACTGCCGTCCCAGGCATCATCTGGTTTGTTAAATTGTGCAATTTTTTCACCCCAACGGTTATAAATTCTGAATTCGTATTCTTTGGCTCCTGAAACTACAGGTTTGAAATATCTATTTAATCCATCGTTATCACCAGGTGTGAATGCATTCGGCACAAACAATATAGGGGCATAATAAAGGATAATGTCATTACTCCAAGAAATTCTATCACCATTTAGTTCATAGGCCTTAATTCTATAACGTTGTCCAAAATGATCTAAGCCATTGTCAAAACTATCTTTTATAGGTAAAGGGTAAGTTTGATACAATTCATAACCTGATTTGTCTTCCAACTGCCTATATAATTCATATTTCGCGACACCATTATCCCAACCAAAATAAGGAGAAAAAGTAAATATCATTCCCAATGCACCTAGTTTTTCACCGGTTAACAAAACACTGGTATTCACATTTGAATAAATGGTATCCCCACAAAGGTTTAAGGTGTATAATCTATAGTCGTAGGCAATTTCATCTGGACTTGCGGAACCATCGTTATATACGGTATCCCATGCGGCGGTAATTCCAACATTCCAGAAATCTGCATACCCAAAAGGTCTTCGGGTCACTTTAACCACACCATTAGAACGGGGTGCATTCTTCAGTTCATATTGGACTAAAATCCCATTGTCTTTAAATGGTGGTGGAGTTACCGTTACCCAGGCACTCGTTAGAATGGGATTATCGAAAAATATCCCCCAAGACAAAGAATCACCTGAGCAATTCTGATCCGAAATTTCAATTACAGACAACCGCTTTACAGGCGACAATGAATCCCAATTTATAACGGCGGAATTAGATGTTCCGGGCAATGGATTAAACATCCCTCCATAAACAGACCAAGTATAAATGCTACCTGGTGACCCTGTAACGGAATAAGAGACGTTATCTATGTTTGGATAACAAACCACAGAATCTCCACTTAATTTGGTGTTAATGGGTTTAGGGTTAATGAATATTGAAGTTTCATCCCACGGACCTATGCATCCAAAACTAGAAATGACCCGTGCTCTAATTTTGAATGTACCGAAGTTTGCCAAGTTTAATTCAAGTTTATGGCTTACGGAGGTGGATGTTGCGACAGATTTTGAAACTCGGTAATTTATTCCTGATGTTACAATTTCCATTGAGTCACCAATATTAAGTGTCCAGTTACCCAGTTCTACCCAAGTATCTTTTTGACATACAGCAGGTTGATTGTCAAGAGGGAATATATTTCCAGAAGGAATGGGATTAATTTGTACAAATAATTTATTTACTGGGCTTAAACAAGGCAATCCAGATATACTGTCGTATGCTGAAGATTGAACCCCAACCCACCCGATTCCTGTAGCCAGCCAATCTGCTATAATTTGTATTGTACTTTGGCCACTTTTAATGTTTCCCCCAGAGATACTCCAATCATAAGTTTCACCATTCACTGCTTTTATTCTATAGGGTACGTTGCTGGTAAATTCACATAAAGAAGTATCACCTGTAGGCCACTGCCCTCTTAAGGCATGGTTTTTTCTAACAGTTAAAACGGCGGTGTCTATGCATCCAAATCTATTGGTCGCAGTAAGAATAACTGAGCCTAATCCAAGTGCTCCCCAATCGACTAAACCTAAGCCATTTGAAGGACTGGTAACATCACGCGTGCCAGTTCCAGACCAAGTATAAATGGTTCTCCATTCAGGATTTAAAACTATGTATTCAATGTCTTTATTGTTGGGACAAACGGATATTGGTCCATCAAAAATGGGTTTTATAGATGTAGATTGCACAACAAAAAGAGTATCAATTAGGCTAATACATCCGACATCATTGGTTGCATATACCAAAACAAATGAACTTCCAGGAAGTTTAAAATCCCAAAGAACCGTAATTTCATCGCTATTAGCCGTTGCCGTTTGTAAAGTACCATTTTGAACCATCCATCTGTAAGCGATTCTGGGTACTGTGGAAATTTTATAAGTGTATAAGGTATTAACACATACAGTATCAATTCCTTTAATATCTGGTTTAGGAGGGCCTTGTAAAAGTCTCACAACGACAGTTTTAAGTGGACTTGGACAACCATGTCTACTAACAACGCTCAATGTAATGACACCAGAATCACCAGCACCCCACTCCACTACTAAATTGGTTGCGGTATCTGGACCAATGATTTTACCACCAGAAACTGTCCACAACAATTTATTGCTGTAATCTCTGTTGTTGGCCGTATAAATTGCACCTCTCTGGTTTTGACAGGACGTAAATGGACCGGAAATTATTTCTTTAGGTAAAAATGGTTTTACCTTGATTAATACGTTTTGATTGATAAATTTCGATGGACAACCGTTGTCATAAGCTTCAAAGGTTACCCTAAATGTATCTTTTGTTTCTATGTCACAGTCTGGTGTCCAGCAAAAAGTACTTTTTACTGATTTTTTATTTGCATTTTTCGCAGGGCTTAAAATAGCTTTTGTACCATTAAAGGTGACGCTACCAGTAAGAATATCGCCATACGCTTGTAATGTAATCACTTGATCATCGTCAACCAAATCAGAAGCAGTTACATCGGTACAAAAGTTTTCTCCGGCATCGATGGTCCAATAGCGTGAGCCTTTGGAATAAGAAATGTTAGGCTTAGAATTTGCTGGACAAGAAATCACCAAAATTTGAAGATCTAACCTCATGGTAGATATTGCCACTCCGTTTCTCCATTCTGTTACTTCTATGGCAACAGCAAATCTGCCAACTGTATTGGACAAATAAGTGGTTAAACCATTGTATTGATCAATAGAGGCAATGCCACTGCTGCCAAAAGGCGTGGTGGCTGCGTATCCGTTTTGATAATCTACATTCACAAAATTAGACATTGGATCGGCACAGCTTTGAACAATGGGATCTTGTAAATCAGCTCCCTGCCAAGGTGTTACAAGCCTGTAGGATAAAGAATCTCCATCTGGATCTACTGCTCTATTTCTAACTGTTGTAGTATCTGTTCTACAAATAAATGGTATTGGAATGTCTAAAAAATAAGGGGAACTATTTTGAATGTTCGACGGGGGAATAAATCCGTAGTAGGTTTGACCCTGATAGGCTTGGCCAAATTGATCCTTTAAATTGTTTTGTGTGTTGCGGCAACATCTTTCCCATTTTAGGTGATATCCCGTTGTGGAATTGGGTAAGCTAATGGTGGTTTCGTATACTCCTTGTTCTAAGCAAGCTGAGGCTACTTCAGGACAATTGGTATTACCAACAGGATCTACTTTTTTTCGGGATAGGACTTTTACGACATACGTGGTATAGAGTCGTTTATTTCCATTGTAAACACACAAGCGAATGTCATCGTCGAAGGGTACTTCGTCTGCAGTACCGTCTTTAGAGCAATCTCTGTAAACAAAAAGTGTAACTCGATATTGATTGGTTGAACCATTGGTTCCCAGAAATCGGTAAGTTAAAAACCCACCCACTAAATGTGAGGCATAGGCAGGAAATGCCGTTAAAAACAGCAAAAATATATATATTTTCCTCCCAAACATCTTGTGCACGCTAAATCTTCCACTAAAATAGATAAAAAAATGAGTGTTTTTGTTGTAAAGGGATGTCATTTTTGTGAAAAAAACTATTTTCGCGGTATGATTTACAAATCTGATTGCCTACATTTTTTGGGACATATTCCCTGTAAGCCCCATAAAGAGTACGGTTATCACTGTTCCGATTGCCCAAAATACGCTCCCATTGAGAAGAAAATTCTAATCATTAAACTGGGCGCAATGGGGGATGTAATTCGAACAACACCTCTTATCACTCGATATAAATCGCTCTATCCAAATGCAAAATTCACTTGGATTACCCTATTTCCAGACATTTTACCCAAAGGAGAGATCCATGAAATCTATAAATTGAACACAGAAGCAATTTTATATGTTCAAAATACCCATTGGGACATTGCTATAAACCTCGATAAAGAGAAGGAAGCAAGTGGATTGTTGAAAATGGTTTCGGCAGATGAAAAATTCGGATTTATTCTAAAAGATGGGGTTACACAACCAGTAAATGATTTGGCAAATCACAAATTTTTAACAGGTTTGTTTGACGATGTTAGTCAACAAAACACCAAAAACTACTGTACTGAAATTTTCGAATTGTGTGGCATGGAATATAGCGGTGAACCTTATTTGTTAGACAATCATGCAGATAAGGGATATGCCTGGAATTTGCCCTCAGATAAAAAAATTATCGGATTAAATACGGGCTGTGGAGATCGTTGGACAACGCGGTTATGGAGCATAGAAAAATGGGTTGAACTCGTACAAAAAATACAAGCGAAAGGAAACTTTCCACTCTTATTGGGTGGTGCTCAAGAACACGAACGTAATTTAAAAATTCAAGAATTGAGTGGTGCAACTTATTTGGGACATTTTTCTTTGAAGGAGTTCATTAACTTAATTGACCATTGTGATGCAGTTGTAACGCAAGTAACTATGGGAATGCACCTTACATTGGGATTGGGCAAACGAATTGTATTGATGAATAACATATTTAATCCACACGAATTTGATTTATTTGGTAAGGGTGAAATTGTACAACCTACAAAACAATGTCAGTGTTTTTATCTCGGAAAGTGCAAATTGGGAACTTCTTGTATGGAAGACATATCAGCAGAGAGTGCCATGGATGCATTGAATCGAGTTCTATTGACTTAATTGGCAATGGATTAGAGTAAATATTGGGAGAATCAAACCTTTTTGTATATCAAAATGGGATTTTAGTGAATTAAAAATTTGTTAAATATTATTTTTTTGCTAATTTTGCACCTCATTTGGCGAGGTAGCTCAGGTGGTTAGAGCGCAGGATTCATAACCCTGAGGTCGGGGGTTCAATTCCCCCTTTCGCTACCAAATTTAAGGCTGTCTTTTTGACGGCCTTTTTTTTGTTAAAAGTTGAATTGATTTTTGCATTAAATTCAAATATTAATTCAATAAACATTAGCAATTTTTAACATTCCCTGTTTCGAGTGCTTAGATTTGTATATGCAAATCTTTCCTACCCTTACTAGCTATGGAGCCGCCAAAACAGTTACAGGTTCTAAACATCTAATTACAACCGTTACCGGCGAACATATTTTGATGGATTGTGGTCTGTTTCAAGGTGAAGGCAAAGAAAGTGACGTATTAAATAGAGATTGGGGATTTGACCCAAAATCCATCGACTTTGTTATCCTTTCACACGCTCACATTGACCACACCGGATTGTTGCCCAAACTGGTGCGCGATGGTTTTTCTGGTCCCATTTATTGCAATGGCGCAACTAAAGACTTGTGTGAAATCATGTTGATGGATGGCGCACACATTCAAGAAAGCGACTTAAAACGGGTGAATCAACATCGAAACAGAAAAGGAATTCCCCCATTGGAAGCACTTTACGGCAAGGAAGATGTATCGAATTGTTTGTCCCAATTTACCCTTGTTCAAGACAACAAAGAATTTAAAATCGGCCAGTCTACCTATGTGAAACTGATTCCTAACGCCCATATTTTGGGGAGTTCTGCCATCCATTTAAGTTTGATAAATTTGGACGGAGAAAGAATAACTTTAACTTTTACGGGGGATATTGGACGCGATTCGGACCAAATATTGGATGGCCCATTTGCATTTCCACCTTCGGATTATATCATTTCTGAAAGCACCTATGGAAATCGACTACACCCAGGTGCAGAAGATGCCAAAGAGGCCTTTTTTAATATGATACAAGATGTGTGTGTCGAAAAAAATGGCAAAATAATTGTACCCGCATTTTCCATAGATAGAACCCAAGAAATAGTGTATCTGTTAGATCAACTGGCTTTTGAAAAAAGACTGCCGAGCATTCCTGTTTATGTTGACAGTCCTTTAAGTGTAAAAGCTACGCACATAATGTCAAAACACAGAGAGTTGTACAATCCAGAAATTTTGGAATACATTACAAAAGATGGAGATCCCTTTGATTTCCCCAATTTGCATTATGTAAGCACGGTGGAAGAATCCAGGGCCATCAATGAAATAAACTCTGCAGCAATCATCATTTCTGCCAGCGGAATGGCAGAAGCAGGTCGTGTGAAACACCATATCGCCAACAATATAGAAAATCAGAACAATGCAATTTTGTTGGTAGGCTATGCCACGCCGTTTAGTTTGGCGGGACAACTAATTCAAGGCAAAGAAGAGGTGCGTATTTTTGGTGATTTTTATAATGTAAATGCCAAAATCTACAGAATGTCCAATTTTAGTGCCCATGCCGATTACCAAGAAATGATTGATTATTTAACATTGAATGACCCATCAACGGTAAAAAAGGTATTTTTGGTTCATGGTGAAGAATCGGTGATGGATGAATTTGCAGAGAAATTAAAAAATGCAGGATTTGATAGGGTTCAAAAATTGGAACGCGGTGTAAGTATCGATTTAAAATAGTTAGGGGTAGAAAATACAAAATAGTTAGGGGTAGAAGATACGAAATAGATAGGGGTAGAAGATACGAAATAGATAGGGGTAGAAAATTTTCTACCCCTACTATTTTAATATAAAGTCTACAATAAAAGACAGTACAACATACTTCGAATTGTTTGATAGCCTTAATCTCTAATTTTGCTTTATGAAATTGCGATTGTTATTCTTGTTTTCGTTGTTAAATGCCTTTACCCTAAATGCTCAATTTGATCCATTTCCAGGAATTTGGTCTGGCGATATTTTGGTGCAAGGTTCAAAATTGAATTTGATATTTAAAATCAAGAAAAATACAATAAATGACCCCGCATTAAAATATACATCCAAAATGGATGTCCCCATGCAAATGGCTAAAAACATTGAAGTGGATGAAACCCTCATCAAGAAAAAAAACATAACATTCAACATCCGCATTCTTGGTGCGAATTTCAAAGGTAAAATAATAGATACCAATCATATAGAGGGTGTGTTTTATCAAAATAAGACATCATTTGAGTTAATATTGACAAAAACTTACATTGAATCTGAATTAGACAGACCACAAACACCCAAACCACCATTTAAATACGGCATTGAATCGGCGGTATTTTCAAATCATGAAGGGGACATTTTATTTTCTGGCAGCCTTACCTATCCCAAAACACTAGATGCCACAAAACATCCGGTCGTGATTTTATTTTCAGGCAGTGGAGCCCAAACCAGAGATGGCAATATCTTTGGTCATCAAACTTATTGGGTTATTGCAGATCATTTAACCAAAGCGGGGTTTGCCGTACTTCGGGTGGACGACAGAGGTGCTGGAAACACAAAAGTAAAACCTTCTAAAATGAACTACACCACTGCCGATTTAATTGAGGATGGAGTAGATTATGTGCAATATATTAAAACCTTGCCAATGATTGATAGCAACAGAATCTTTTTAATTGGACATTCTGAAGGTGGTGCTGTGGCAGCGGCTGTTGCAGCAAAAAATAAGAAAATTCGGGGCATCATTGGACTTGCGCCATCTTTGATATCGGGATTAGACATCAATACCTACCAAAATACCCAAATTATTGATAACTTTAAAATGGACAGTACTTCGAAGCGTTTGTATGTTCATTTACACAGAATGATGGTTAATAATTGCGCTTTGTTGCCAAATAATTCGGGTCTTTCAGCCTATAAAACCATGGTTGATTCCGTTTACGCCGTTTGGTACCAGCAGGCTAACTTTCAAAATAAAAAATCCATCAAAATAATTGGTAAGCAACTAAAAGGGAAAAAATTCAAAACGGTAAATCAATCATTGCAATCGGTTTACCAACCCATTGCTTACAATGCTTGGATGAAATATTTTCTGCAGTATAATCCAATGGTAGATTGGATGAACGTAAAATGTCCTGCATTGATTTTAAATGGCAGTAAGGACTTGCAAGTGCCAGTATCCCTCAATAAAGTTGCCTTTGAAAAAATTAATAGGCACAAAGACATTACTTTCAAAGAGTTGAATGATATAAATCATCTATTTCAGAAGTGTGAGACTGGATTGTTGCTAGAATACGGACAGATAACAGAAACTGTGAATCCAGAAGTTTTGATAGAAATGAGCAAGTGGCTTGATGCCCACAAATAATTAGAAATCTATTCTAAAGCGCTCTCTTCTTAAATCACTGTAAGGCAGTGGGTTTTCAAAATCTTCTGAAAATTGTTTTCTATTTTTCACAATTCGAATGGCTTCGTAAATGGCAGTTCTCATGCTCAATGCTTCAGCTGTTCCTTTTCCTGCCAAACTATAAGCTGTTCCGTGATCAGGACTAGTCCTTACCAATGGCAGACCTGCTGTGAAATTAACTCCATCGTAAAAAGCCAATGATTTGAATGGTATTAATCCTTGATCGTGGTACATGGCCAAAACGGCATCGAAGGCAGCATATTGTCCACTGCCAAAAAAGCTGTCTGCAGAATAAGGTCCATATATCAATTTACCTTGATCAAACAACTTTTTGATTGCAGGCTGAATGACTTCGGTTTCTTCTTTACCCAATAATCCATTGTCGCCGGCATGCGGGTTTAATCCTAAAACGGCAATCCTTGGTTTTATGCGGTTAAAATCTTCCCTCAAAGAATGATGAACCACTTCTAATTTTTGGATAATTTTATCGGTGGTCAGATTTTTAGATACATCAGATATAGGCAAATGTTCGGTAACTAGTGCGACCTTAATTTCTTCACTTTCTAAAAACATGGCATAATTGGCAACCTTGAAAAAGGAAGCAATAAAACCAGTATGTCCCGTAAAGGTAGGCTCTGACTTGGCAACGGTAGATTTATCTAGTGGTGCAGTCACCAAGGCATCTAAGTTTTTGGCATCGGCCAACGCTGCATTTAAACAATTGAGTGCTTCTTTTCCTGCTGATTCAGAAGGAATTCCAGCTTGTATTTCGTGGGTGGATTCACTACCAACCACCAAATTTAATTTACCAGGAAGAGCCTGTTCTGCTGAGCGAACCAGGTTATACATAGGCTGCTCCATTTGCAGCATTTTTTTATAAAACGTAAATGTTTTGGGTGAAGCGTAAAGAACCGGGATACAATATTTGTAAATATTCTCATCCTCAAAAATTCTAAGGATTAGCTCCATTCCCACTCCATTTGGGTCACCTTGTGTAATCCCAATTTTTAACAATTTAGTTTCCATTTGCTTTATTTATAAAGTAATTCAACAAAAGTCTCACGCCAAAACCGGTTCCGCCTTTGGTAGTGTAACCGTTTGCGGCGTGTGCGAATGACACACCAGCAATGTCAAAATGCAACCAAGGATAATCAGTAAAATGTTTAAGGAACATGGCTGCCGATTGTGCGCCACCAGCGCCTTTTCCCAAATTTTTCAAATCTGATATATCGCCTTTCATTTCTTCGCCGTATTCTTTCCACAAAGGTAATTCTGCCAATCTTTCGTAAACAGAATCGCCAATAGATTTAAGTTCAGATTTTATTTCTTCGCTGGCGCTTCCCATTAATACTCCACCATAAGGACCAACTGCTTGTGCCGCCGCACCAGTTAAAGTTGCAAAATCTAAGACCAATTCTGGTTCATATTTTTTAGCGAAGGACAAAGCATCCCCCAAAATTAAACGGCCTTCTGCGTCGGTATTTAATACTTCAACGGTGGTTCCGTCGTACATTGTAATGATGTCACCTGGGCAAATGGCATTTTCTCCGGGTCTGTTGTCGGTTGCAGGAACCAAACCAATTATCCACAAAGGCAGATTTAAAGCTGCCACGCCTGAAATGGTTGAAGCCACAACTGCGGCACCGGCCATATCACACTTCATATAATCCATGCTATTGGGAGTTGGTTTCAAACTCAATCCACCCGTATCAAAAACCACCCCTTTCCCAATAAGTATAATGGGTTTGTTGTTGATAGCCTTTTCGTGTTTGTATGTTAGAATGCTGAAAGTTGGAGGCAGTTGACTTCCCTTATTGACGGAGAGTAATCCGCCCATTTTTTGACTTTCTATTTGCGATTTTCCCAAAATTTGGGTCTCAAATCCGCATTTTTCGCCAAGAGAAACAAATTCTTCTGCCAATTTTTCTGCGGTAAGTAAATTCGAAGGCATGTTTACCAACGTTCTAGCTGTACAGACTGCATCCACTATTTTTCTGCTTGTACTTTCGGTCGTTTGATGGGCCTCATTTAGCCTGATATCAGAAGAAAACAAAGGTTCTTCGGATGGTTTAAGAAACGCGGTATATTGATATTGAGACAGTAGAAATCCCTCAAAAAAACAAACTACGAAGTTTATTTCTGCGGGATCATAAATGGCGTTCCAATTGGATATTTTTTTCTCTTTACTGAATGACCAAACTTTGGTTGCTTCCTTGCGCAATCGTTCGTATTCATCATTTAATTCGGTTTCTTTGCCTAGTTTAACAAACAAAGTGGCGTTGGTAGACCCTAAAAATTCCAACATCCATAGTGATTTATGCACATAATTATGGTATGCAATTTTGGCTTCTTGGGGGATGGAAAATCGGTCTAACTCGGTGATTTCGCGAAAAAATACAATTTGGTTGCTCATTTTGTACTGCAAATTAACACTAATTTCCGCAGTTCACGCACTTGTCTAAGATTCAAATTGGCCTAATTTTGTGACTGCATGTCAAAAATCCGAATTGGAATAATCTTTGGTGGCCAATCCCGTGAACGGGAGGTTTCATTTGCTGGAGGTCGCACCGTTTACGACAACCTAGATAAGTCGATGTTTGAAGCCATTCCCTTATTTGTGGATAGTTTCGGAGGGATGGTTGTGTTAAATTGGGAGAATGTTTACAAGGGCAGTATCCGCGATTTTTATCCACCACAAGAATTTATTCCAGAAATTGGGATGGGATTTCAGGTTTATGCGGAGAATTTGGATGCAGAAACTGCATTGGGACAAGTATTTCCAGATAAATTGGAGAAGATAAAAGCAGAGAGTGCTGCATTATCCCATACTGAATCTCAAATGAAGTTGCTTATTCAACGTGCATTTCAGCATGAAATGTTGCAAAAAATTGGTGAGCCCATTTCGGCAGAAGATTTGTCTTTGTATATTGATTTTGCCTTTCTTGCTTTGCACGGCACTCCGGGTGAAGACGGAAGCATTCAAGGTTTATTGGAATGGAATAATATACCTTACAGCGGTTCTGGCATTTTGCCTTCGGCCATTGGCATTAATAAATCAGCCCAAAAGTATTTTCAACTCACATCTGGATTGTTCGTTAACGAGTTCGAAACCTTACAATCCAATGTATGGTTGGAATCTACAGATCAAGAAAGACGCAATTGGTTTTTGCATTTCAACATGAAGTTTGGGGGTAAATTCGTCATTAAACCTGCCCACCAAGGGTCTTCATTGGGCGTGGGTATTTTAAAAGATGCGGATTATGCACGATTTTGCCATGCCATAGATTTGGCTTTTTTTAGGATGCAGTTCAATGCCGATGATTTTAAGCAATTGTCAGACACTGAGCAATTGGAAAACGTTAAATGGCTAACGGACATTCGTTCTGGTTTGGGATTGCCAATTAGAGTAAACGGCGAGCTTATAAAACGTCCAGATACATTATATCAATATTTATTAAATCAAACAGGGGAAATTTTACTGCAGGCCACGGACAGTGAATCCGAAGTAATTATAGAAACCTATATAAAAGGAAAAGAGTTCAGTTGCATAATTGTAGAAAACACACTTGGCGATGTTTTGGCACTGCCGCCAACTGAAATTAGAAAGCCGGGAGATTTATTTGATTATAGGAGCAAATACTTACCGGGTTTAAGCAATAAAATTACCCCAATTGAAGTTTCTGAAGAGGTTTTGGGGGATATTCGTTCTGCCTGTTGTGATTTATACCACTATTTTGGTTTTGAAGTTTATGCTAGAATCGATGGATTTGTAAACGACGAAGGCGAAATTTTCTTAAACGATCCGAATACCACTAGCGGAATGATGCCTAGTTCCTTTTTCTTTCATCAAGCCGCAGAAATCGGACTAAATCCGAGTCAATTTTTAACGTTTATTATCCATAATTCCCTCAAAAACAGAATCCAAAAACATCCGAAGGGACAACAATACAATGGGCTGTTGATTTTACTGGAGCAATTGTTGGATAATCGTCAAATGCCAGGGTTGGCCAAGCGAAAATTAGGCATTATCATGGGTGGATATAGTTTTGAACGGCACATTAGCATGGAATCGGGTCGTAATATCTATGAGAAAATCTCTTCCAGTGAGGAGTTTCAGCCCCTGCCCTTGTTTTTAACTGGCAATTCTCAAGGCTATAAATTGCATTTATTGCCCTTAAACATGATGTTGAAAGACAATGCAGACGACATTCGAGACAAGGTTTTACATTATGAAGCAAACATTTTGTTAAACGACATTCGTCAAGAAGCAGAGGATATAACTTCAATGTATAATTCAGATGGAGCGCTATTTGTGCCCGAGGAAGTTAGCCTAGATTGGTTAAAGGAAAATGTGGAAGGGGTATTTATTGCTTTACATGGTAGACCGGGGGAAGACGGCACCATTCAGCGAGATTTGACGGAAAAAGGCATCTATTTCAATGGCAGTGAAGCACATAGTGCGGCGATTACCATAAATAAATTCGAAACAAATAAAAAGTTGAGGCAGTTGGGATTTTTGGTTGCCGACCATGAAATGGTCCAAAGAAGCGAATTTTACGAAAATAAAGAGGCGCTTTGTTTGCGAATTGTGCAAAAATTTGGACTTCCATTCATTGCGAAACCCGCAGATGACGGTTGCAGTGCAGCGGTACGAAAAATAAAAAGTGCTGAAGAATTGCAGGATTTTATGTCCCTAATTTTCAGGAACAATATAGAAATCCCCGAAGACTTGGCTGCCAATTTGGGCATCTCCACACACGATGAAATGCCGATGAAACAGGAACTTCTTATTGAAAAATTCATAGATAAAGAAAATTGTGTTCGTTTTTTAGAAGTTACGGGTGGTCTTTTAACGCATGTAACTGAATCCGGGGATTTGCATTACGAAATATTTGAGCCATCTGAATCATTGGCTGAGTCTGAAATACTGAGTTTAGAAGAAAAATTTTTAGCGGGTGAAGGACAAAATTTAACGCCTGCTCGATTTTCAAAAGATGCAGAGCGGCAACAGTCCATTTCTTTGCAAGTAAGAAATACTTTGGAGGCTGTAGCAAAGGCTTTGGATGTTACAGGATATTGCAGGATTGATGCATTTGTAAGAATCTTTGAAAATGATACGATTGAAACCATTATTATTGAAGTAAATTCGTTACCCGGAATGACACCTGCTACCTGCATTTATCACCAAGCCGCTATAAACGGTTATAAACCCTATGATTTTATCCGTGAAATTTTAAACTATGGCAAACAACGAAATAAAATAGCATGAAAAAAGATTTCAAAAATATTGGATTGAATGTAGGAATCATATTGGCGATTGCAATAGTATTGATGCTTACAGCGGTTGGTTTATTGGGTTGGTATACAAAACACAATGTGACTATTGCTGTGCCCAATGTAGTTGGAATGGCTTTTGATGAAGCAAAAATCAAATTAGAATCCGCAGGTTTATCGTCAAAAATTATTGATTCTGTTTATAACGAAAAAGCGGCCCCATTTTCCATTGTGGAGCAATTGCCTGCCGCCAATGAAAATGTAAAACCAGAGAGAATTGTGTTCTTGGTAATCAATACAGGAAACAAGCCTAAGGTTAAAATGCCTAAATTGGTAGACATGAGTTTGACATTGGCTAAAGCTGTACTAAAAAACAGGGGGTTGACATTAGGCAATATATCGTTTACTTACGATGAAATTGGAAATAACTTGGTAGTTAATCAAAATTATCGGGGTGAAAGCATAGAAGCTGGCAAAATGATTCCCACTGGTTCAAGCATTGATTTGGTGGTTGCATCTACCGATAAAACACGTTTTCCAGACTCTGATTCGACCGATTTGGTAAACGACGAAGCCGTGTCGGATGATTTGGGTAAATAATTGTCACATTAGTGTCTTTCGGCTAGCTAAATTGCTTTTATTTTCGGCAAAAAAACAATAAATTCGCCTTTTCGGCGTTTATACACAAAACGCTTTTAACAGCGGTACAATTGGAACAGTCAATTAAGTTAAGTTTTCGTTTGTCAATCCTTGCAAAAATTGCATTCGTGGGGATTTTTTGTTTGACGCAAATTGCAACAACATTTGGACAATTCACAAAAATCACACCCCTTGTTGAACAACCAGAAGTTGAGCGGACTCATTACAAAACGGTGGTAATCAACCCAATATCTTGGCTAATTACAGACACTTTAATTTTACCTTTTTTCGAAGATTTTGCAGAAGTTACAGGATTTCCATCCTTAACACGTTGGACAGACAAACAAGTTTGGGTTAATAACAGTTTCACACCTGATGCCCCCAATGCATTTGTTGCTACTTTTGATCATTTAAACGAAAAGGGCAAAGCGTATTCGAATACATTGAACAAAAACGTTTCAGTGTTTGCCGATAGTTTAACTAGCCAACCCATTAACCTACAGTTCTATAAAAACGGACCAAATACCTTTCCCTATAAATTAACAGACAACATTTACTTGAGTTTTTTTTATAAAACAAAAGGCTTGGGAGATGTCCCAGAATTAGAAGATTCGTTGATTTTATTTTTCAAAGGAAAAGATAAACAATGGCATAGAGTGTGGAGTGTTGGTGGAAAATCATTGTCCCGTTTCGAAGAGATTTACGTTCCTATCGACAATGACCAATATTTGATACCTGATTTTCAATTCCGTTGGGTCAATTACACAAAAGCCACTGGAAATTTAAACCATTGGCATTTGGATTATATTAGAATGGAAAAAGGCCGCTTTGGTGGCTTTAACGACATTGAAGATGTGGGTATTGTAAGTGCATATACAGGACTTATTAACGACTATTCAAATTTGCCTTACACACACTACAGGAACAATTTGTCCCAAATTAGAGGAAAAGGTGCTGGGGTTACAGTAAAAAATCTCAGTGAAACGGCTACAGTCCAAACACGTTATTCTTTGAGTATTTTAAATACTTATGGTCAAAAATTATATGAACAGGGGTTCAATGTAAGCTCCAGAAACATATTGGCCATGGCTGATTCTTTGGAAAGCTTTGATACACCTATTTTTGATACGCTATCAGGAAAAACTCCCTCATTGAAATATCAATTTGTGATCGACCCTAGAAGTAACGACAATACAGCAGACAATTACAACACCAAAACTTTAAATAACAGATATGAACTTACGCATCAGTTCATGCCTTGGTATTCTTATGATGATGGTTCGGCAGAAGGTGGTTTCGGATTGGATTATGCTTATTTAGGCAATATAAAAGGTCAGTTTGCCATGGAGTTTAATACCTTAGAAGACGATTCTTTGCGGGGTTTGGCAATGTATTTCACACAAACCAAAGACGATGTAAGTTTTAGAAGCTTCAAATTAAGAATATGGCGGGCGATTTCTCCTATTGGCGCCAGTGATAATAAAGACGAGTTGATTTATGAATTCCCAATGGAAAGACCAATTTATAGAGACAGCATCAATCACTTTAATTACATATTCTTTGACAGCGTATTGTTTCTTAAAAAAGGCAAGTATTATGTTGGATGGGTTCAAACGCTGCCTTATGTTTTAAACGTAGGTTACGATAACAATTATCGTTACAACGGACAAGACCAATACAATCCAAGATTGTTTTACAATTTGTTGGGAAGTTGGGAAAGAGCTGATTTCAATATTAAAGGCACTCCAATGATTCGTATGTTGTTTGGAGAACGCATAAACTATAGTTTTTCAACTCCAAAAGTAGAAAAGCTTGGTGTATCGGTATTTCCGAATCCTGCAAACTACATTCTTCATGTTCACTTAACGAATCCAAATACTCAAATTTCACATATTGTTATTTTAGATGCAGTTGGTCGGTTTGTAAAACGATTAAATTATACCACGGCTTTGGATGTATCGTATTTGAATCCAGGCACATACTTTATAAAAGTTGTGGGTTTAAATGGCCAGAGTAATACGCTTAAATTCCATAAAGAATAAATCATGATTGAAGATATTTCTGTAGTAAAATTAAAACAAAGAATGGATGCCAATGAACAACTCAATTTATTGGATGTTCGCGAGGGTTTTGAGTTTGAGGAGTTTAATTTAAATGGTTTGCTTATTCCATTGGCTGAGTTGCCGGGCAGATTATCGGAAATTGAAGATTGGAAAGAACAAGAAGTCATAGTTTATTGTCGTTCTGGCCGCCGAAGTGCAACTGCACAAGCATTTTTGTTGAAAAACGGATTCACAAATGTTAGAAATCTATTGGGCGGAGTCTTAGATTGGCAATCTGAATTTTCTCAATCATAATTTTGCCTAAATTTGGGTGAAATATGTCCATCCACTCCTCTGCTAAACGCTTTATTTTTTGGATTATTTGGTCGTTCGTAGGAATTGGCTTGTTGATTATTTCACGATGTTCATCCCCCAAAGAAAAGACAGACAATAACTATTTCTTGAACATGAACGACAGTGTTGGTTATGTAGGGATGGCAGAATGCAAAACCTGTCACTACGACAAACACGAAACCTTTGTTCACACGGGCATGGGGCAAAGTTTTTCTTGGGCTACAAAAATTAAATCCAAAGGTAATTTTAAAAACGTCTCCCCCATTTACGATGCCAAACGCAATTTGTATTATTTGCCAAAATGGAAAAACGAAGACCTATATATTTGCGAATATCGATTAGCAAATGGGGATACAATTCACTATAGAGAGGAAAAAATTGTTTACATCATTGGCAGCGGCCAACACACCAATAGCCATTTTTGGAAAGACGGTGATTTCTTGTACCAAGCACCATTGACATTTTATACGCAGAAGGGAAAATGGGACTTGCCTCCGGGATTTGACTTGAACAACAGCTCTTTTGAACGCAAAATTGATGTAGAATGCATGTCTTGCCACAATGCCATTCCAAATGTGGATGAAACATCGTTTAATCGATTTAATTCCATTCCGTTGGGTATTGACTGTGAACGTTGCCATGGGCCCGGTGAATTGCATGTAAAACAGAAAAAACAGGGAATATTGGTCGATACCAGCAAAGAGGCCGATAGAAGCATTGTAAATCCGAAAAGGTTGCCTTTTCAACTTCAGGTAGATATTTGCCAGCGCTGTCATTTACAAGGCAATAATGTATTAAAACCTGGAAAAAAATTCACTGATTTCAGGCCAGGAATGAAGTTGAGTGACGTATTTGAAATTTACATGCCTAAATATGAAAACAACCACAAATTCGTGATGGCAGGCCACGCAGAAAGATTTCAAAAAAGCCAATGTTTCATTCATAGTAATCCAAACAAAACCGAAGTTTACAATCCTAAATTAAATTTCACCTGTATAAATTGTCACAATCCGCATGTGAGTGTAAAAAGCACTGGATCAGATAAATTCAATCTTACATGTGTGAATTGTCATTCTGAAAACAGCACCAAGAGTAAGTTACAAACTTGTAAGTTAGATAAGGACAAACAAATTCATGCCAATGGTTGTGTGGGTTGTCACATGCCAGCCAGTGGCTCCGAAGACATTCCCCACGTTACGGTTCACGACCATAAAATTCAACGTCCCTCAAAAAACAAACAGAAGGAAAAAGGTGCTTTATTGGGTTTGTATTCTATAAACAATGCCAAAACAGATAAACACACAGAGATTCAGGCTTACTTGAGTTATTTTGAGAAGTTTGAGAACAATCCGTTGTATTTGCGCAAAGCAAATGAACTCATAGAACAGACGGAAAAAACGGACATTGAGCAGGAGATTTATTATGCGTACTTAAAAAAAGACTTTAAAGGGGTGGTTTCTAAAAGTCAGGAATTAAAAGAAAATAGCATAAATGATGCTTGGACGTGTTATAGAATTGCCAAATCACTGGATGCCACAGAAAATCTATCGGCCTCGATTGGGTGGTATAAAAGGGCCTATACTTTAAAATCAAACAACCTAGATTATGGCGTGGAATATGCCAATGCACTGATACGTTTAAAACAAATAACAGAGGCCAAAGATTTATTAATTAAACAGTTAAATATAGCAAAAAAACACCAGCTTACGCTCTTAAATTTGGGTGTTGCTTATTATCTAGAACAAAATATGGGGTTGGCGAAGCGTTACTTTCAACAGGTGCTAAATTTAAATCCCGACCATAAATTGGCCAATTTGTATATGTCTGAATTGTACAATAAAGTGGGAGACGTTGAAAAATCAAAGATTTATTTGAAAAAATCGCAATAAATTATTCAGTTTTTTTTCAGATTTTTGTATGAAATGCTTGATAAATTTGGAATTGCACGTGTAATAGCGCGAGAGTTAAAAGATGGTTATTATGTTAACTTAGGAATTGGTATACCCACGTTGGTAGCAAACTATATCCCTGAGGGCATTGAAGTGGTATTGCAAAGTGAGAATGGTTTATTGGGAATGGGTCCTTTTCCTTTTGAGGGAGAGGAAGATGCAGATTTAATCAATGCAGGAAAACAAACAATCACTATGGCCAAAGGGGCGTCGTTGTTCGACAGTGCCACCAGTTTTGGAATGATTCGTGCAGGCAAGGTGGATCTCACAGTATTGGGTGCCATGGAAGTAAGCGACCAAGGCGACATTGCCAATTGGAAAATTCCGGGTAAAATGGTAAAGGGCATGGGCGGTGCCATGGATTTAGTAGCATCGGCAAAAAATATCATTGTAGCCATGCAGCACACAAACAAAGCTGGGGAGAGTAAATTGTTGCCAGCCTGTTCTTTGCCAATTACAGGTTTAAAATGTGTTAAAAAAGTGGTAACGGAATTGGGGGTTTTCGACATCACCGAAAGGGGTTTTGAGCTAAAAGAAATAGCACCAGGAGTGACCATAGAAGAAGTGAAAGTCAAAACATTGGGACGCCTTATTGTAGAAGGAGATATCCCAGTTATTTCTTTATAAGTCTACTTTACATTCTTAGTATTATCGTTGTTTTCAGCGGTGAGTATTAGTCTCAAAGAGGTGTCTTTGGTTATATAGGCCCAGGCCCAATTGATAAAAATAATGAGTTTATTTTTTACACTTAAAATAAGCATTAGGTGTAAAAACATCCATATTAACCACGCGAAATATCCAGAAATAGGGAATTTACCAATGTCTACCACCGCTTTGTTTCTACCGATGGTTGCCATAGAACCTAAATCGTTGTATTCATATTCTTTAAGCGCTTTATTGGCCGATAAATATTTCAAATTTTTGGCCAAATTTTTGGCTTGATTGATGGCTACGTTTGCCACTTGTGGATGGCCTTTAGGATATAAAGGAGTTTGCATGTAGGCCACATCCCCCAAAGCATAAACCCCATCGGTGTCTAATACTTTGTTCATTCTGTCTACCACAATTCTATTTCCCGGTCCTTTTGCTGTTTCTGGCAGCCCTAAAATGGTATTTGCAATGACCCCTGCAGACCAAATCACCGTTTTTGTCAAGATGGTATTTCCGGTACTCAGTAGTAATTTTTCGCCGTTGTAATCCTTTACAAATGTTTCAGTTAAGACCTCCACTCCCATTTTTTGCAAATATTCCTGAGATTTTGTTTTGGAATTTTCGCTCATATTGTTGAGGGTGTGTTTGCTCCCTTCAACCAAAGTAATGTGAAATTTCGAGAAATCTATTTTAGGATAATCTTTGGGAAGTACGTGTTCTTTAATTTCAGCAAATGCGCCTGCCAATTCCACGCCGGTGGGACCCGCACCAACAATCACCAGATTGAATAAAGCTTCCTTTTGTTCGGTGGTGGCAGAAATAATGTTTTCAAAAGTTTGCAGAACATGATTTCGAATCTGAATGGCTTCTGCAGTGGTTTTAAGGGTAAGGGCGTGTTTGGGAATGTCTGTGTTGCCAAAAAAATTGGTTTTACAACCCATTGCTAAAATTAGAGCATCGTAGTGAAAATCTCCAATAGATGTAATTATTTTTTTTTCGGGGGATATTATTTCGAGAACTTCAGCGAGCCTGATTTGAATGTTATTCTTTCCTTTAAAAATGTTTCTTATAGGAAAAGAGATACTTGAAGGTTCAATTTGAGATGTGGCTACTTGGTAAAATAAGGGTTGAAATTGGTGGTGGTTAATTTTGTCTATTAACAACACGTCAAACAAGGATTCATCTAAATTCTTCGCCAATTGAACTCCAGCGAATCCAGCACCCACAATAACTATTTGTTTTTTCACTTTGGGTATTTTGATTTATTATTCCAAAGATACTGTATATCTAAAGGTTATGTTTAAAAATTCATTATAAATTGTGTTTTTGTTTTGGGGGATTTGGATTTGATTTAACCCGGATTATTGTTGTATTTATCATTTACTTGTTTGGCTTTTGTTTCCTTCTTTTTAAACTGTTGAAGGACATAATATACTGCGGCAAAAACAATTACCGTGATGATTATTTCGTACATAAAAACCTCGCCTTTAAAACGATCAATGGAAGCAGCGGTTGTGTCAGTATTCACAGTACAAAATAAGGCATAAACATTGAATATTCGTGAATTTTTTGTGTAAATTGCAACTATGTCTACAACGAGTTATATAGAAACAAACAGAGAGCGATTTTTATCAGAACTTTTTGATTTATTGCGCATTCCAAGTATAAGTGCTGATTCTGCATACGCAGGAGATGTGAGAAAATGTGCTGAAACAGTGGCCAATTTTTTAACCAAAGCAGGTGCAGACAATGTGGTTTTGGAAGAAACTGCGGGTTACCCTATTGTTTATGGTGAAAAAATCATTGATGCCAATTTACCCACTGTGCTCGTTTACGGACATTATGATGTTCAGCCAAGCGTTCCAAATGAATTTTGGAATACTCCTCCATTTGAACCTACCATTATCAACGATAAAATATATGCGAGAGGTGCTTGCGACGACAAAGGACAAATGTTTATGCATGTAAAAGCATTTGAAACCATGATGCAAACAAATCAACTTGCTTGTAACATCAAATTCATGATTGAAGGTGAAGAAGAAGTGGGCAGCAACAATTTGGGAACCTATTGCAAAAACAACAAAGAAAAATTAAAAGCCGATGTGATATTAATCAGTGATACTTCAATGATTGCCAACGACATACCAAGTATAGATGTAGGATTGCGCGGATTGAGTTATGTGGAAGTGGAAGTAACTGGGCCAAACATTGATTTACACAGTGGAGTTTATGGCGGTGCGGTATCGAATCCTGTAAATGCATTGTGTCAAATGATTGCAAAAATGCATGACGACAACAGACACATTACCATTCCAGGTTTTTACGATGATGTATTGGAAGTATCCGTTGAAGACCGCGAAGCGATGGCTAAAATACCATTTAGCTTAGACGAATACAAAAAACACTTGAACATAAACGATGTATTGGGAGAATCTGGTTTTTCTACCATTGAACGCACTGGAATTCGTCCGACTTTAGATGTAAACGGAATTTGGGGAGGTTATATTGGTGAAGGTGCTAAAACGGTTCTACCGAGTAAAGCGTATGCCAAAATATCCATGCGTTTGGTTCCAAATCAAAGCAGTGAAAAAATCACTGAATTGTTTTCAAACTATTTCAAACAAATTGCACCTGCTGGCGTGACTGTAAAAGTTACACCACACCATGGCGGCGAACCAGTAGTTACTCCAACAACAAGTATTGCATATAAAGCGGCATCGAATGCCATGATCGATACGTTTGGGAAAGAACCCATACCAACAAGAGGTGGCGGTAGCATTCCGATTGTAGCTCTTTTTGAAAAAGAATTGCAAACAAAAACGGTGTTGATGGGCTTTGGTTTAGATAGCGATGCCATTCACAGCCCCAACGAACATTATGGTGTTTTCAATTTCTTTAAAGGGATAGAAACCATTCCTAGATTTTTCCATCATTTTTCGGAATTAAGTAAATAATAGATTTATGGCGTTACTCGACGGGGAGGTTTATGAAGCATACCGTAGTGAATTACTCAGTCGTTATCGATTATTGCTGCGCACTTTAGGGAATAAAGTTCCAAAAGACAAAGCAAAACAAATCAGAGAGGCCTTTGATTTTGCGGCTAGGGCTCATGAGGGAACTGTTCGCAAAAGTGGAGAACCTTACATCTTTCATCCATTGGCAGTGGCACAAATTGCTGCCGGTGAACTTGGCTTGGGCGCTACCTCGGTTATTAGTGCTTTACTGCACGATGTGGTGGAAGATACGGATGTTACCAATGAAGATATCGAAAGAAAGTTCGGTTCAAAAGTGGCATCTATTATCAACGGGTTAACCAAAATTTCGGTGGTTTTTGAAACGGTCGATAAAGACACCAGTGTTCAGGCGGAAAATTTCAAAAAGATGCTGCTCACTTTGGGCGAAGATTTACGTGTAATTCTGATAAAATTGTGTGACCGGTTACACAATATGCGCACATTGGGATCGGTTCCTGAAAAAACCAAACTCAAAATCGCCTCCGAAACCTTATACATTTATGCTCCCTTAGCCCACCGTTTGGGTTTAAACGTCATAAAAACGGAAATGGAAGACCTTGCGTTAAAGTATACTGATCCAGGGTCTTACAAAGAAATATCAAATAAAATAGCTGAATCTAAAATATCCAGGCAGAAATATATCAAGGAATTTATAGAGCCATTGACGCTTGAACTTAAGGAAACGGGCATTAATATCTTTGAAATAAAAGGCCGACCAAAGAGTATATATTCTATACACAGAAAAATGGCACAGCAAGCCATTCCTTTTGAAGAGGTATACGATGCATTTGCCATAAGGGTAATTGTGGACGAGCCGATTTACAAAGAGAAATCGGATTGTTGGCGGGTGTATAGTATCATCACAGATCAATATAGGCCACATGAAGGTAGATTGAGAGATTGGCTTAGTCGTCCTAAAAACAATGGATACAGCGCTCTACACACCACCGTTTTGGGTCCAAAAGGCCGGTGGGTTGAAGTGCAAATACGCAGTAAGCGAATGGACGATATTGCGGAGCGTGGTTTGGCTGCACATTGGAAATACAAAGCAGCGCAAGAAGGTGAAGATCCTACACCTCAAGATATTGCATTTGAAACATGGTTGAATGCGGTAAAAGATACCTTAGAAAACAATGATTTGTCGGCGTTGGATTTGGTAAATGAATTCAAACACACCTTATTGGGAGAAGAAATTTATGTATTTACACCCAAAGGAGATGTTAAATCCATGCCCATGAGCTCTGTGGCCTTGGATTTTGGATTTGCCATCCACACCGAAGTAGGACTTAAAACCATAGGCGCTAAAGTAAATAATAAACTGGTACCAATAAATCATCCTTTAAAAAACGGTGACATTGTAGAGATTATCACAACTCAAAAGCCAAGAGCCAGTATTCAATGGATTGATATTGTGAAAACCGGGCGTGCCAAATCAAAAATCAGGGAGTATTTGAAGGACCTAAGAACGGCTGAAGCGGCCGTTGGCAGAAAAATGATGGAAGATGTTTTCCATAAACAGTCTATCGAATTCACTGAAAAACACATACAACAACTAACCAAATATTACAAGTATCCTTCTTCCAATGATTTCTTTCATGATGTAGCTGACAGCAAAATTAATTTGAGTACAGATACCATTTTAGAAATCCTCTTTAAGAAACCAAATTTAACGGAACCCTCTGAAGAAAGTCCTGTCAAAAAGGAAAAAAAGCGCAATGCAGGTCAGATTGTTTTTGGGGAAGATTATGAAACCCCTTACTCTTTGGCACGTTGTTGCAATCCATTGCCTGGAGAACCCATATTTGGTTTTATAACAGTGAGTGATGGGGTTAAAATTCACCGCACCACTTGTCCAAATGCCTCACGGTTGATGAGTCAATACGGTTATAGAATCATACCAACCTCTTGGCAAAAGAACTACGATAAGGCATTCGATGCACAACTTTCTGTGCGAGGCATCGACGACGTGGGAATTGTGAGTAAAATTGCGGACATCATATCCAAAGATTTGGAGGTAAACATGAAGAGCATCAACATCCGTGCCAACGACGACGGCACATTTGGTGGCAGAATTGATGTTTTGGTGAACAACTCTCAAGATTTAGAGATATTGGTTAACCGAATAAAGAGTGCGCATAAGTTCATCGAGGTATCGAGGATAGAAAATGTGGAGTAAAACACAAATTAAATTCTGAATAACAGAAAAAGGCCACCCTTATGAGGTGGCCCTTTTTAAGTTTATTCAATCAAATGAAATTAACCTTCCAAAGCGGCAACGCCACCAACAATTTCAGAGATTTCTCTCGTAATTGCGGCTTGTCTAGCTTGGTTGTATGCTAATTTCAAAGCCTTTAATAAATCACCGGCATTCTCGGTAGCTTTGTCCATGGCAACCATTCTGGCACCATGTTCAGAAGCCAAAGAATCCAACAATGCACGGTACAATTGTGTCTTTAAGCTGCGTGGGATCAATTCCTCCAAAATTTCAACTTTACTCGGCTCGAAAATATAATCTCCGATACTTTTGGTTGAATTTTGAGGTGCGGCCACTGGCAACAAGATTTCATTTTGGATGATTTGTGTGGCTGCATTTTTGAATTGGTTGTATACCACTTCAAGTTTGTCGATATCGCCAGAAACAAATTGTTGAATCAATTCTTGGGCACAGTTAAATGCTTTGTCCGCATTGATATCCACCAAAAGAGATTGATAGGTTGTATTTACTGTATAACCTAGTCTTCTCATTGTTTCAGCACCTTTTTTTCCAATACAGATTAGTTCTACATTTCCAGATGCCACCAACGCTTTATAGTCGTTTTCGAGTAAAAGTTTTGCTCTTTTCACAACATTAGAATTGAAAGCACCGCACAATCCACGGTCACTGGTTATAACAACTAAAGCTACTTTTTTAACGTCCCGTTGGTTAAAATACACGGCCAAACGCTCATCATCACCACTTTCTTGAAGGTTGGACATAATGCCTTGTAATTTAATGGCATAAGGTCTCATTCTTTGAATGGCTTCACTGGCTTTGCGCAATTTTGTTGCGCTCACCAATTTCATAGCCTTGGTAATTTGCTGAGTGCTGATGGTTGAGGATATTCTCGCCCGGATTTCCTTTTGATTGGACATAAGTTAATTAAGCAGAATAATTTTTAGCAATTTCGGCTCCCACTGTTTCTAGCACAGAGGTAACGCTATCGTCGATTTTTCCAGCTCTTAAAGTGTCGAGAGTATCTCTGTGTTTTGCATTGAGGTATTCAATGAAAGCAACTTCAAAATCTCTTACTTTATTTACAGGTACAGTACGTAACAAGTTTTTAGTACCCAAATAAATCATGGCAATTTGTCTTTCAACTGCTTGCGGACTAAATTGGGCTTGTTTCAACATTTCCACGTTTCTTGAACCTTTATCCAATACCGATTTAGTAGCAGCATCAAGGTCAGATCCAAACTTAGCAAATGCTTCCAATTCACGGTACTGTGCTTGGTCTAATTTAAGCGTACCAGCTACCTTTTTCATGGATTTGATTTGTGCATTACCACCCACACGACTCACGGAAATACCTACGTTAATTGCAGGACGGATACCAGAGTTGAACAAGTTAGATTCCAAGAATATCTGTCCGTCAGTAATAGAAATTACGTTAGTTGGGATATAGGCAGAAACGTCACCTGCTTGTGTTTCAATAATTGGCAATGCGGTTAATGATCCACCACCTTGCACTTTACCTTGCAATGAAGGAGGCAAGTCGTTCATTTGTGATGTAATGTCGTTGTTCGCATTTAACTTACAGGCTCTTTCAAGTAAGCGACTGTGAAGATAGAATACGTCACCAGGATAAGCTTCACGTCCTGGAGGACGACGCAACAACAAGGAAACCTCACGGTATGCTACAGCTTGTTTAGACAAATCGTCGTAAACTACCAATGCAGGCAATCCCAAATCTCTGAAATATTCACCAATAGCACAACCGGCCATAGGTGCAAAGAATTGAATTGGTGCAGGAGCAGACGCAGGAGCAGAAACCACAACAGTGTATGGCATGGCACCATTTTCCTCTAACGCTTTAACAACTTGTTTAACGGTAGATTCTTTTTGTCCACAGGCTACATAAATACAGAAAACGGGGTTACCCTTTTCATAAAATTCTTTTTGATTGATAATGGTATCGAGAGCGATAGCGGTTTTACCCGTTTGACGGTCACCGATGATTAACTCACGTTGACCACGACCAATTGGAATCATGGCATCGATTGCTTTGATACCGGTTTGCAAAGGTTCAGCAACAGGTTCTCTAAACAATACACCTGGAGCTTTACGCTCTAGTGGCATTTCATAAAGATCGCCCGAGATAGGACCTTTACCATCGATAGACTCACCTAAAGCGTTGACAACGCGACCCAACATACCGTGTCCAACTTGGATACTGGCAATTTTATTGGTTCTTTTTACTTTGTCTCCTTCTTTAATTTCTGAGCTACTACCCATTAATACGGCTCCGACATTGTCTTCTTCTAGGTTTAATACCACGGCGCGAACACCGTTTTCGAATTCAACAAGCTCACCGCTTTGAACGCCGAAGAGTCCGTAAATACGTGCGATACCATCACCCACTTGGAGTACGGTACCAACTTCTTCTAAACTCGCAGCGCTACTAAAACCAGCTATCTGGTCTTTTAATATGCTGGATACTTCGTCTGGCCTAATTTGTGACATAATTTTCTATGCGATTTGAAGTTCTTTTTTTACTTTGTTTAACTGTGAGATAATGGTATTATCGTAAATTTTACCGTCAAATTCGATGGTAATACCTCCGATAATTTCTTTGTCGATGAGTTGATTCATCAAGACAGATTTCGCTTGGGTTTGTTCTATGATGTAGTTTTCGATGCGTTTAATTTCAGACGCTTCCAAAGTTACTGCAGAAGTTATAATGGCTTCTACAATTTGGTTTTTACGATTATACATTTGAATAAAAGCACGACCCATGGCAGGGATAAATGATTCTCTAAATTTTTCTACCATCAAGGCAAAAACCCCTTTTGTAAGTGGGTTTGCCGATTCAAATAATTTGTTGATGGCGCCTTTTTTAGCGGTCATTTTGTAGAGAGGACTGTTTAAAAAAAGCACAAATTCTCTGCTTTCACTTGTTATAAGTAACAAATGTTCGATATCTGTTTTTACAGCATCCAATACATTGTCTTCCACTGCTTTATCAAACAGGGCTTTGGCGTATCTAGAAGCAATTTTATATTCAGACATAAGTGTTAAGCGGAGGCTTTTGCGGTTAATTTAGACAAATGGTTGGCGATTAATTTCTGTTGAACATCGTTATTTTCCAAACGATCTGCGAGCAATTTTTCGGCGATTTGAATAGAGAAGTTTGCAACTTCTTTCTTCAATTCATCCATTGCAGCCAATTTTTGTTTATTGATTTCATCGGTTGCACGGGTAATCAATTTTTTGGCTTCTTCATCGGCAGAAACTTTGGCTTCACCAACAATTTTTTCTCTCATTTCTCTTGCTTCGCGAAGCATGGCATCACGCTCTTGGCGTGCTTGCGCTAGAAGCTGCTCATTCTCACCGTGTAAACGCGCCATTTCTTGTTTGGCTTGTTCGGCTTGACTGAGTGCATTATGAATGGTCTTTTCTCTGTCTTCAATAGAAGATAGAATTGGTTTCCAAGCATACTTTTTCAGGATGAATAACACTATTCCAAATGTTACAATCATCCAAAATACTAATCCTATTGCAGGTGTTACTAATTGCATTTTCCGTTTTTAAATTAATCGGGGGTTGCAGAACAACCCCCGTTTTTTACTTACAAGAAAAGGATCAACAAACAAACAACGATTGCGAAGAATACAGCACCTTCAATAAGAGCTGCAGCAACAATCATATTTGCACGAATGTCACCCACTGATTCTGGTTGACGTGCAATAGATTCCATTGCACTACCACCGATACGTCCGATACCCATACCAGCGCCAATAGCGGCTAACCCAGCACCGATAGCGGCACCCATTTTGCTGTAAGCAGCGGCTAAATCCGTTGCTTGGAGAAGCGTGTTCATTAAACTCATAGTTGTTTTATTATTTGTGTTTTTGGTTTTATTTGTTTATTAATGATGATGTTCTTCTACAGCCATTCCAATGTAAATGGCAGATAATAATGTAAATACGAATGCTTGTAAGAATGCTACTAACAATTCCAACATACTCATAAATACCGTAAATACTACACTTAAGGGACTTACAGCATATCCAAAAGCTGGACCCATAGATCCAAATATAAAGATTAAACTGAAGAATCCTAAAATGATAATGTGTCCTGCTGTGATATTCGCAAATAAACGCAACATCAATACAAAAGGCTTCAATACAACACCCAATATTTCAATAGGAATGATAATGATATACATCCATTTTGGTACATCAGGCATCAAAATATGTTTCCAGTAGTATTTGTTTCCGTTTATGGTCACGGTTATAAAAACCACCAATGCCAATACCATTGTAACTGCAATGTTTCCTGTAACGTTTGCCCCACCTGGGAAAATTGGTATCAATCCGAATAAGTTAACAACAAAGATGAAAAAGAATATGGTTAATAGCAAAGGCATGAACTGCATAGAACGGTGTCCAATACTTGGTTTTGCAATGTCGTCTCTAATAAACAAAATCAATGGCTCAATTAAATTATAGAAACCTTTTGGCGCTTTTCCTTTTGTTGATGTATAGTGGCGAGACATTCTCAATACTACAACCAATAAAAAGATTACCGCAATTATCATGGCAACCACGTTTTTAGAAAGACTTAAATCATAAATGGCTTCGGTATTTGATTCGTTCTCCCAAAGTACGTGCCCTTCTTCATTTAACTTAAAACCTTCATAAGGAGAATGTCCATGATGAAAATTAGAAGATGAAAATATTTTTAACCCAGATGATTGAGAATATAAAATTACTGGCAATGGAATAGAAACTGAACTTTCGCCTTCTCCAAACAAATGCCAATCATGGGCGTCGGAGATGTGATCGAAAATCATTTTACCTGCATCGAATTTCTTGCTTTCAGCACCATGAGCAGATGCCTCTGCTCCATCGTGGTGGGATGTTTCTTCCGTAACACCATGACTATGAGTGCTGCTGCTGGCTTCATTTCCATGCTCTGTACCCTCTGCTTGAAGATAACAGATGGAAAAAATCGCAAAAAAGATAGCAACAAGTTGCTTTGTTAAAAATTTATTTTGCACAAGCCTATGAATTTCAAGCATTTGTATTATTTTTAGATTTCTCTGATTCGGGGCGCAATTTACTACGCATTTCAGAAATATCAAAGAAAAGAAACAAAAGAAAACAGATAATATATGCCAACACGAATCCAACATCCTTTTTTTGCTGATTGAACAGGCTGATAAATAGAAAGATAACCACCATTACCAAGCGCAACATAGATCCAATCATTATTTTTCGAATTCCTGAATTTGGGTTATCCCCTTTTTTCTCGAGTGTAATATAATGGACCAACACAAATACCAACAACAAATACAGAATTGCGGTGTAAATGGCTGGATTTATTGGGTATTTAGTTACCAAGGTGGCAAAAAAAACACTCAAAGCAGCAGCAGCAGACAGTAAAGAATATTTTATGGTGTAGGCTTTCATTTTATTTTTTTGTTGTGGTTCGAATCATTACAAACATAGAAGTGATGCTACCAAATAACACTCCCAAAACGGTGAACACTGGAAACTTCCAGTGTATTACTTGATCCATAATGGTCCCTGCATAGGTAAACAATAAAATTGCAGCTATCATTCGTATGGCCATGCTGGTATATTTTAGGAAACCCCGGCTGTTATCTAATTTATTTGACTCCACTAGAGTTAGTCGTTATTGGAAAATGCTTCCATTTCACATTTCCCATTGAATACTCCACCCTTTTCTATGATAATTTGTTTTGTACGGATATCCCCCAAAACGCTAGAACGACCTTGGAGAATGGTGGTTTTTTCACACTGTATGTTTCCCTTTACTTCTCCAGCGATGCTAATTTCACTGCAAGAAATGTTTCCGGTGATTTTTCCCGACTCACCTACAACCAACTTCTGCCCTACTTCCACGTTACCATCAACAATTCCATCGATGCGAATGTCTCCATTGCATTGCACATTTCCTTTTATGACAGTACCTGGACCTATTAAGTTAAGTAGTGTTTGACCGATTTGTGTAGATTTTTCTTTGTTTTTGGAACTTCCCAACATAGATTAGTTTATTAATTGATGTAGGGTACAAAGATACCCCAATTCTTCGAAACCTAAAAATGGGTCAACGATTCAATCTCACAGAAGTAGAATCATACACGCTTTCTTTTTCTGACAATAAATTATTTAAAACCTCGGCTTTGGAATTTTTTACTTCTAGCTCACGTCTTAAATCTTCCAATTGTTGGTTCAATTGCAGTAACTCCCTTTTATCAGATTTGGAAATTCTACTTGGTATTAAATTTCCAATAGGGGTATAAGCAAAAAGCAAATAAAGAAACAAGGTAAAGAAAATGATCAACGCACTAAAAATACTTAAAACGTTGAGAGGATTTAGGCGCACAGAGGCTACTTCGGCAAAAGTATTGTCGTTTATGAGCACAAATCGGTGTTTATTCCGAAGTTTTGTAAATATTTTCGCAGTTCGTTTTGCCATATCGCCGAAAATTCTTCGTTATTTTGACAATTAATATTCGAAATTACCGTTTTTAAAGCACATATCCATGAAAATGGTATCTATTACTAAGTTAAACCGCATTCTTTTTCTCTTCTTTTTAGGGGGGATGTTCTGGTCTTGCTCTAACCCTCAGAGCTGGACGTATAAACAATGGCACAACACTTTGGCGCATTACAATAAGTTTTTTAATGCGGAACAAAAATGGTTGGAAACATTCGACAATGTGCGCGATAACGCAAAAGAAGACTTTCGTCAACCCATTGAATTGTTTAACTATGGCACGGTGGAATCCCTTCAAGGCAATTTAGCAGCCATGGACGATGTAATCAAACGCGCCAGCACAATGATCGATAGGCACCCAAAAAGCAAATGGGTAGACGACGCCTATCATTTAACTGCAAAAGCCTATTTGTTAAAGGGGGATGTAAATGCGGCCATCGATTTATTTGAATTTGTTAACTCGCAATTTACCAACCCCGAAATTAAATATTTAAGCAAACTTTGGACCGTTAGGGCCTTGTTGTTAAAAGGAAAAATAATAGATGCTGAAGCTTTGGCCCAATCTCTATTAAACAACAAGGAATTACCAAAAAGCCTTTATACGACTGCACAATTTACCCTTGGAGCCATTTACCACAAGCAAAAAAAATACACGCAATCGGCGGAATTATTGGAAAAAGCATTGCCAAAACTGACGAATAGAATGGATAAGTACCGCACTTATTTTGCATTGGGTCAGGCCTATCAAAAATTGGGTAAGTTTGACAAAGCAGAAGTGGCTTATTCTAAAATTCCAAGATACAATCCTCCTTATGAGTTGACTTTTAATGCGCAAATTGCTCAAGTTGAAATATTGTCGGTGAATGCCAAAAACTATCAACGCACGAATAAAATTTTAAATTCAATGTTGCGTGACGATAAGAACATAGAATATAAAGGTCAGATTTATTACCGCATGGCTTTAAACGAATTAAATGCAGGAAAACAACCTAAAGCCATAGAGACTTTAAAAACTTCTGTTCGCTATTCGCAACAAGATGCGGCACAAAGAACTACTTCTTTTTTGAAGTTGGGAGATTTATACTTTGGCAGTAAATCGTATGAAATTGCTGGACTTTATTACGATTCAGCAAATAAATCTTTGGACGAAAAACATCCCGATTTCGAGAAAATATTGGCAAAAAATGCCCAATTAGGGGATTTGTTGACGCATTTGGTCCGCATAAAAAACAACGATTCATTGCTAAGAATGGTGAGTGACCGAGATTTTAAAAATGAGAAAATAAAACAGGCTATACAAGCAGAAAAGGATCTTGCAAAATTGGCCGAGAAAAAATCTAAAGCTGGCAATGCACCCAAACCTGGATTTGGTGGGGGGTTACCCAATCCCAATTTACCAGACGCTGGAATGGGCAATGGAGGGAGTTCCTTTCCATTTTATAATTTCAATACTCGAAAATCAGGAATGGCAAGTTTTCAACAATTGTGGGGAAACAGACCCAATTCAAATTTTTGGCGTTACAATGCCAAAATCATGGCCTCCAATAATTCGGATACCACTGCATCTGAAAATGGACCAGCCACCAATAAAATTGAAGCCATTGACAGCAATATGTTGGCTGGAGTATCAGCAGAAGAAAGAAAATACTATCTGGGATTGCCTCTTACGCCTTTAATGCAAAAAACGTTAATAAAGGAAATTGAAGAATCTCATTTTAAGTTGGCCGAAATTTATCAAAACCGATTAAACGAGCCGCAAGAAGCCATTTTTTATAACCGTGCCCTACTCAGCCGTTATCCGTTGTCTACCTACAAACCACAAACTTTATATAATTTGATAAAGCTTTATGGTGCCAACAAAAATGAAGCATTGGCAACTCAATTTACCGATACTTTGCAACAGAAATTCCCTGAAAGCATTTATTTAAAAATGCTTAAAAATCCCAACACAGTTGAAGTCATCAGAAGTACCAACAATGAAGGTAACATTGCGATTTCTGCAAAATATGATTCTATGGTTTTGGCTTTTCAATTGGGAAATTACAAAGAAGCAATTTCCATTAAATTGGCTACCGACAAAAAGTATTCAGGAAATTCATTGCAACCGAGGTTTGATTTTGTCTATGCCGTTTGTTTGTTGCGTTTGGATGATGCCAAAGCCATACCCATTTTGGAACAACTTACTGTCGATTACACAAATAGCGACGTTTCTGAAAAGGCAAAAACGCTAATTGAGGCTTACCAACGCATCAAAAATCCCATTGTGGTGGATTCCGCTTTGTTAGATAGTGCAAATGCGTTATATGTTAGCCAAAAAGCAACCGATCCCTTAAATTGTTTGCTAATTGTTCCCAAAGGCAGCAATTTAAATCTCATAAAATCAGCCATTAGCGACTTAAACAAAAAAGAATTTTCACTTGAAAATATGTTAATAGGTCAAAATGTGGTTGCCGGAAGTAAATATTTAATTTTAATTGAAAATTTCGAAAACCCGGAAACAGCCAAATTTTATCGGCAGTTTCTATTAAAACAACAATCCTATTTTAGTGGTAAAGGCTTATTTGAATATTCTGTGGTATGCATTAATCCTGAAAATTTTATACGATTGTCAAAATCCTTTGACTGGCAATCTTATATGGATTGGTTTGAAAAGGAAAATCAGTAATTTCAGTTATTTTAGACGCAGAATAAAACTGTGTTTTGCGTTCTGCATTCTGTAAGTATATTTGTTTCGTAAATATGTTCCGCGAATTTCGTTTTATTAAAAGTATTTGGATAGGTTTTTCTATCTGTATTGTGTTGGGATTGCTCTTTTTCATTGGGGTTTCTAAAGGCACATTTGGAGATATGCCGGAAGTGGCTGAGCTTGAGAATCCAAAAAATTCCCTTAGCTCAGAAATTTATGGTGAGGACGGCGTTTTAATTGGTACATACTACCTAGAAAACCGAACCAATTCTACCTATTCGGAAATTAGTCCAAACGTTTATAAAGCACTTATCGCCACCGAAGATATCCGCTTTTATGGCCATTCGGGCATTGATATGAGAGGTACACTTAGGGCCATTCTTAGTTTTGGCAGTGAAGGTGGAGCCAGTACCATTACCCAGCAGTTGTCCAAGAATTTATTTAGTCGTTTCGAAAAGCCAAAAGGAAAATTGGGACGTATCATGCAAAAATTTAAAGAATGGATTATATCTGTAGAACTGGAAAGACGTTACACAAAAAAAGAAATTTTGGTGATGTACTTAAATACTGTACCCTTTTCCGGTTTGTCATTTGGAATTAGTGCCGCAAGTAGAGAGTTTTTCGACAAATCACCCAAAGATTTAACCATTGAAGAATCAGCCGTGTTGGTGGGTATGTTAAAAGCCAATTGGCGTTACAATCCAAAATACAATGCAGACAAATCTTTATCCCGCAGAAACACTGTATTAAATCAGATGGTAAAATATGATTTATTGAGTGAAGATAGTTTTAATACCCTAAAAACCATCCCCCTAAAACTAAAATACAGATCTGCTTCGATTGAAGGAATGGCGCCATATTTCAAAACGTATATGGGTGAATACCTGAAAAAATGGTGTAAAGAACACAATTACAATCTTTATCGCAGTGGACTCAAAATTTACACGACCATAAATAGTGAAATGCAGCAACAAGCTGAAATGGCGGTGCGCAAACACATGACCGCTTTTCAACCTAAATTCGAAAAAAGTTGGGGCAAAGAAAAACCATGGAGATATATCACCGACCGGAAAGTCATTCCAAATTTCATTGAAGATGCTCTGAAAAAAACAGAACGCTATAGAATTTTACAAGCCGAATTGGGCAATAATCCTGAAAAAATCATTGCCGAATTGAAAAAACCGGTCAAAATGACCCTTTTTTCGTGGAATGGAGAAAAAGATACCTTCATGAGTCCTTACGACAGCATGTCCTATATTAAAAAAATATTGCATGCAGGATTTATTGCTATCGACCCTCAAACAGGTTATGTAAAAGCTTGGGTTGGAGGCATTGATCACAAGTTCTTCAAATACGACCATGTGAATGTGAAAGCCAGAAGACAGGTGGGTTCTACTTTTAAACCCTTGGTTTATGCTACTGCCATTGACATTAACAAATTTACACCTTGTACCGAGTTTCCTAGAGAACGGACCGCATTTTACAGTGGTGGACAAGAATGGTCTCCTCGAAATTTTGATGGTTCTTCTGGGGGGATTTGGACAATGTGGAAGGGATTGGCATTGTCAGACAATTTAATCACAGCGCAAATAATGAAAAGTCTTGGAGATGATGCTCCCGATTTAGTCGTGCAATTTGCAGAAAGAGTGGGAATTGAAAAAAATACTTTACCTAAAGTACCATCCATTTGCTTGGGAACCGTAGAATTAAGTCCTTTTGAAATGGCATCGGCCTATTCTGCTTTTGCAAACAAAGGAATGTGGATAGAACCGTCATTTTTAACCCGAATAGAAGACAAAGACGGCAACGTTTTGGAAGAATTTCAATCACCAAAACATGACCAAGTTTTGAGTGAAGAAAAAGCCTATATCATGGTGAATTTATTGGAGCGTGTGGTAAATCGTGGAACAGCAGCTGGTGTTAAATGGAAATACGAAATTGAAGGAAGCATTGGTGGTAAAACAGGAACCACACAAGGTGCTGCAGACGGTTGGTTTATGGGAATTACCAAAAACCTGGTTTGCGCCACCTGGGTCGGTGCGGATGATCCAACAGTGCGTATTCGCGGAGCAGCATTGGGACAAGGTTCTCAAATGGCCATGCCTATTTATGGATATTTTATGCATGGAATTCAAAAAAATACGACTTTCAAATATAAAGCAGAACCGTTTGACCTGCCCGAAAATTACAATCCCGATTTATTTAATTGCGATAAATCCAAAAGCAGTCAAATTGATGGGGTACCCATAGAAGTGCCTGGACTAGGCGAGTAATATTGCGAAAATTGCAATTCTTTTTGGATAAATTAATCTGTTAAATGGGGATTTAATCTCTGAATTGGAGTTTATTATCATTTATCATTTTCTTCTTTTGGATGGATGTATTCCTCGGTAAAATGTTCCTTGGTTTTTGGCTGAGAGAATTTATCCTGATTGTATTCTTGAGATTTGCCTTTAGGAATAGACAAGGAATTCCATTGGTCATTCACAATGAGTTTTGAAAGAAATATCATTTGTCCAATGTGATATGGATAATGGGCCAGTTGCCTATTTATAGCCTCCACTACAGTATGACCCTGATTGCGGATATAGATTATGGTAGTTAAATCCTCGGTTTTGAGCGCAGTTAACGTCCCCAAAAAACAAACCCATCCCCTATTCCAAGCTTCCCAAACTTCTTCTGGACTGTTAAAGTCTGCTTCAAATTCTGCTTCTCTGTTGCGCCACTCTTTTTCACCATCGGTGGTTAGAAAGTCCGTCCATCTAGACAACATATTACCAGACAAATGTTTAACAATCACAGCTAAACTGTTGCTTTCTTCATTTGGCGTATAAAAAAACTGCGTTTCAGGCATTTGATTTAAGGCCTTTTCTCCCAAAAGTTTATAATACTGAAATTGTTTAATAACGCTTTCCAAATAATCTTCCATGGGTTAAAATTAAGTCTAAAATTGAGAATTTTTTATGTCCAAAATAAAAAAAGGTGTCCCACTATTCACACGTAAGACACCTTTTAATTTAAAATTTATTCGATATTCCCTTCTGGTTTTGTCGATTGATTCAGGTTGTACCAATCAATTTTTCTCGACAAATACATTACCGTAGACAATACAATAAACAACCCAATGCTGCCAATAAGTAATGCCATGTCTTCCAGTTGAATAATCACAAAAATGAAGCTATATAACAATGCCAATATCCCTGCCACCATCAGTGCAATTTTGGTATTTTTTAAAATGGCTTTTACATATCCCGTCACCAGAATAAGAGTGGCCAAAGCCGAGACCAAATAAGCCAAGTTAAAATTCAACTGCTCTGAAATGGATAATAAAAGGGTGAAAAATACAATTAATGCAAATCCCACCAAAATATATTGAATTGGGTGTATAAACACCTTTTGCATGATTTCAACGAAAAAGAATACAATAAATGTAAACGCAATGAACAATATAGCATATTGAATGGACCTGAAGGACTTTTTGTAGTTGTCTACTGTTAACAGCAGTTCAAATCCGAAATCGGAATTTTCAACATTTTGGTCGTCGTTGATCCACTGTTGGGGAAAATTGCGGTTTAAGTGCAGTACGTTCCAGTGGGCTGAAAAACTATCACCGGTATTGTCTCTATCATCAGGCAAATAAGCACCAGTAAACTTGGGATCAGACCAACTTGACTTGATGTTTACATCCGTAATTTTCCCTACAGGAGAGAAAAACATTTGTTGACTCCCTTTTAAATTTACCAAAAACTTAAAATTGTGTTGTTGGCTGTCTTTTGGAAGGATGAGGACGCTGCTGTTTATGGCCGGATTTACCACTTTTCCAGATTCGTTTCCTGGATTAAAGAAATAACGTGAATTGTCCCAATTGAGTTCAACTTGTTTTTCAATGCCTCTCAAATCGGAAATGCCTACCACGAGTTTTGCTTTGTCAAACTGAAATTGCGACAAAGGCACTTCTGCATTTTCAAATTTAAATTCGCTGAAGGAGCCCGAAATTTCGATGTTGCTGTTATACACCACCACATCAAAAATTCCTCTATCTAATTTTTGGGGGATGACTTTTCCGTCGATTTTAAGTTGTGTGGGCAATATTATCAGCCATTTGGTTTCGGCATTAATGCGGATTGCGGTATCACGGCCACTTTTTACTTTGGTGTATTTTACATAAGGAATGGTTAAAAAAGGACCACGAATGGTTTGGGCTTCTCCCCATTTGGAACTCACTTCAACGATGGCTTCGGATTGCTTATCTTGTCTATCGGTAATGAGGGAATGGATCATGCTCGTGGGGATGAGCAACAGCAGGACTATCAATACGATGATGCCGAGCTTGAGGTAGATGTTGTGTTTGAGGTTCATAATGAAAACGTGGACAAGTTAGGGGTTTGGATTTTTCTAAAAAAATTTATTTTTAGAAAAATCGATGAAGTTGGTTTTTTGTTCTTTTATTTCTTGTTCTTCGGTTTCTTCTTCGGTATGTTCTTTGGAGTTTGTTCTTTTATGTTGTTCTTTCGTTTTTTAATTTGTGTACTTTTTGGCTTGACCCAAAAAGTACCAAAAAGGTCAAGGACTGCAACGGACTTCCAACTTCATCTTGATACCTTCCGAATCACGACGGTGATCTCCTCATCCTTCGGAGCTTCCTTGTGATTTCGCGGAAGCTATTGGCGTTGAAGGTTGCAAATCCCTTGAGGTCCGTTCCCTAGCCTCTAAATAATGCTGTTATTGTGGTTTTTTTTGTTTTTGTTCTTTGGCCCGTTTGCTGTTGTTCGTTTGCTTTGGCTTTTTGTTCTTCGGTTCGTTTACGTTTGTTTGCTCTGGTATTCTGTTCTTCGGTTCGTTTGCTTTGGCTTTTTGTTCTAAGCTTTGTTTGCCTTCGTTTTTTGTTCTTTGGTTCGTTTGCTTTGGTTCGTTTGCTTTGGTTCGTTTTCTTTGGTTCGTTTTCTTTGGTTCGTTTGCTTTGGTTCGTTTGCTTTGGTTCGTTTGCTTTGGTTCGTTTACTTTGGTTTGTTTACCTTGGTTCGTTTGCACTAGTTTGTTTGCTTTCGTTTACTGTTCTTCGGTTTGTTTGTAGTTGTTCGTTTAATTCGGTACTTTTGATTTCGGTGACTGTTCTTCGATTTGGTTGGAGTTGCGAGTTTGGTGTGGTATTTTAGAAATTTCAGAAATTTGAATAGGGTGCTTTTAATTTTCAAGGAATAATCGTATATTTGCAGTCCTTAAAAAAATACTCAATACAATCATCAAATGAAAACCGATATACATCCAAAAAACTATCGTAAAGTTGTGTTCAAAGACATGAGCTGTGATCATAGTTTCATTACACACAGTTGCGTAGATACAAAAGAAACAGTTAAATGGGAAGATGGAAACGAATATCCATTGTACAAACTAGAGATTTCTTCTCAATCTCACCCCTTTTATACGGGTAAACAAAACTTAATCGATACTGCAGGACGTATCGACAAGTTCATGAGACGTTACGGAAAGAAATAATTTGTTTTTCATATAAAAAATTGGCTACTCCTTGAGTAGCCTTTTTTTTGTTTCTAACCTATCATTCCAACAGCCACCGTTTCGTTGGAAATCGGATCCACCAAAATAAACGATCCTGTTTGCCTATTTTCCGTGTAAACATCGTAAAATAGTGTTTCGTTTAACTTTAATTTTGCCCGAAAAATATCGTTTAACGTAATTTGAGATTCATTCTCTTCTAATGGAATCTGATTCAAAGTATGAACATCCATTAAGTGCAAAATTTCACTGATTTTACATCTTAATGTCCGTGTTCCTATTCTGAAAATATAAGTCGTTTTTAAATTTAGATTTCGCTCATTGAACCAACACATCGTCGCCAATACCTCATTCGATTCATTGGGCATTTCTGCCGATTTTGTAAACAAATCCCCCCGACTAATATCCAACTCTCTGTCCAAAGTAAATGTTACCGACAAAGGAGATACCGCAACCTCTAATTGCTTTGAGCCACAATAAATTTCTTTGATTTTTGCAGTTTGGTTCGAAGGCAGAATGACTACTTCATCCCCAATTGAAAATTCACCTCCGTCTATCCTTCCGGCATATCCCCTAAAATCATGAAATTCAGTTGAGTGCGGACGAATGATGGTTTGTACAAAAATCCGAGCGGCTGTTTTGGATTCCTGGTGTTCTATGTTCAACGATTCCAATGTTTCCAACAAAGGCAATCCTTTATACCAATCCATATTCAAAGAACGATCTACCACATTATCCCCATGCAATGCAGATATGGGAATGTACTGAATATGATGGTGATTAAATTGAGCCGTGAGTATCTCAAAATCCGCCTTAATGTTCTCAAAGGTTTCCTCATTGTACTCCATTAAATCCATTTTGTTGATACAAACCAGCAAATGAGGAATATTTAACAACGTGGCGATATATGTGTGTCTTCTCGTCTGCTCCACAACCCCTTTTCTGGCATCTATCAATATAAGTGCTGCATTTGCCGTAGACGCACCCGTAATCATGTTACGCGTGTATTGTATGTGCCCTGGAGTATCTGCAATGATAAACTTGCGTTTTGGAGTTGAAAAGTAACGGTAAGCCACATCGATGGTGATGCCTTGGGTGCGTTCATCCTTTAATCCATCCGTAAGCAAAGAAAAATCGATTTGCTGATTTCCTTTTTTTTCACTGCTGGCAATGATGTTTTCCATTTGGTCAGTATAAACCGATTTTGAATCATAAAGCAATCGACCTATGAGGGTACTTTTACCATCGTCCACACTACCCGCAGTGGTAAATCTTACTATATTTGAGTGTTCCATTCTTTGGCTTAAATTAAAAATAGCCTAATTTTTTTCTATCTTCCATGGCTGTTTCCGACCTGCGATCGTCTGCGCGGGTGCCTCTTTCTGTGGTATGTGTAGCTGAAATTTCACGAATAATCTCTGTAATAGTGCTGGCTTCAGACAAAACCGCGCCAGTTATTGGCATGTCTCCACAGGTTCTATATCTTACAATTTTCTTTTCTATTTTCTCGGATTCTCGCAAGGTAACCCAAGGACAATTTGCAATCCATTGTCCGTTGCGCAAAAACACCTCTCTTTCATGAGAAAAGTATAGATTGGGAATGTCTAATTCCTCTTGCAAAATATATTGCCAAACATCCAATTCAGTCCAGTTTGAAATGGGGAAAATACGAAAATGTTCCCCTTCATTCTTTAAACCATTAAAGAGGGTCCACAATTCGGGACGTTGTTTTTTGGGATTCCATTGTCCGAATTCATCGCGGTGAGAAAATACCCTTTCTTTTGCCCTCGCTTTTTCTTCATCTCTTCTTGCACCGCCAATGCATGCATCAAATTTGTGTTCTTCAATGGCATCCAATAATGTCACGGTTTGCAATGCATTGCGGTTTGCATTAAAACCAACTTCTTCTTTTACTCTGCCCTCATTGATAGACTCTTGAACCGACGCAACCACTAATTTTACATTGAGTTTTTCCACCAATTTATCTCTAAATTCTATTGTTTCAGGGAAATTGTGACCGGTGTCGATGTGCATCAAAGTAAAGGGAATGTTGCTCGGCCAAAACGCTTTGTACGCCAAATGCGTCACGACAATACTATCCTTCCCCCCAGAAAAAAGAATCACTGGATGTTCAAATTGAGCACATGTTTCCCGGATAATAAAAATGGCTTCCGCTTCTAATTCTTGGAGGTGTTTTTGTTGATTTAAATTCATGCAATATTTAATATTTGCGGTTCTAAGGTCTGAAGTATTTTATCTACAGACTCAGAAATACTCAATTTATTTGTTTGGATGTGTATATCAGCGTGTATAGGGACTTCAAATGGAGAACTTATGCCGGTAAATTCAGGAATGAGGCCATTTCTGGCTTTTTGATACAGTCCTTTTACATCTCTATTTTCACATTCATCGAGGGTGCAATCAATGTAAATTTCTCTAAACCAATCGTTTCCAATGATATTGCGCGCTATCTCTCTGTCTTTGTTTAGGGGGGATATGAAAGCGGTGATAACGATATTTCCGGTTTGGCAAAAAAGTTTTGTAACTTCCGCAACACGACGAATGTTTTCGGTTCGGTCTTCTACAGAAAATCCCAAATCCTTGTTTAATCCTTGACGTACATTGTCACCATCCAAAACTATTACATGAAATCCTTTATCGAACCATTCTTTTGAAATGGCATTTGCCAGGGTACTTTTGCCTGAACCACTCAAACCTGTCATCCACAGCACCATGGGTAGGTGTTTGTTTCGATGGATATAATGACTGGTATTAATCTGATAGTCTTGCGTTAAGAGATTCTTCTGCATGTTTTACTCTTCCTATTCGTATATGTTTAAACCAAACCCGTTCGTGTATATAATACAATACCATTTTTGTAAATACTTCAAATCCACCAATGGCCATACCTATTTTTACGGAGCCCGTAACGAAATAAGAGACAATCATGGTGTCGATGGTGCCCACAATTCTCCAAGAGATGGTTTTTAGAAGATGCCTAACTTTGTCCGTGTTGTCCATATACTTTTTTAGATCTTGTTATAAATTGAGGATTCACCAAACTTTGTTTATTGTATAAAATTTCTTTGTTATCTGTAATGTCAGCAAGCGAGCATCCTGCATTCAACGCTATCGCATGGGCTGCAGCAGTATCCCATTCCATGGTGGTTCCAAAGCGCGGATACTCATTGGCTGTTCCTTCAGCCACCATGCATATTTTCAAACTTGAACCCATGGGAATTAGATTTACATTCATTCCACTTTGTTCTAATCTTTGGATATAATTTAGTGTAGTTTCATTTTGATGAGAACGGCTTATGGCAATGGTATAATCAGAATTTGTTTCAGCAAAAGGCAATTTAATTCCTTGTTTTACAATGCTTTCTGGAGTAGAATCCGCGTTTGTGATGGTTTTAAAGGATGATTCATTGTTTGTAAAGTACAAAACATTCATCGCAGGGGCGTACACCACGCCAAAAACAGGAATGCCTTGTTTTGCGAGAGCAATATTCACAGTAAATTCTCCGTTTTTGTTAATGAATTCGCGGGTGCCATCAATTGGATCAATCAACCAACACAAATCCCAATGCTGACGAACCGAATAGTCTAAATTCACTGCTTCTTCTGTGATAAACGGAATGTCAGGAAATTCATTAAACAATTCCGCTCTAATTAAATCATTTGCCATTCTATCGGCATTGGTAACAGGCGAATCATCGGTTTTATAAGAAACCTCGGTGAAGCCATCATAGATTTCCATGATTGCATTTCCTGCTTTTAATGTAATTTCCAATACTTCCAACAACATGAGAATTCAAAATTAATTCAACTCCTACTAAATTTATAGGAATTCACAATTAGATAACACATCTTAACAAAAACATAAACATTTGATTAAACTAAATTTCCATAATTTCGGGGCGTGTTAACACAGAAAGCAAAATATGC
>CAMAQS010000010.1 GCA_945860565.1 Chitinophaga pinensis
TTCTATCGGGCTGCCATTCGCAACAACAAACAAGTGAAATTTAAAATGCTTCACTTCTTTATCAATACCGGCATTTATGATACTGCTTACTATTGGAATGAATTGCACAAGTGTCTTAGAGTGTATTGCGAATTGAAAAAAGAGTGTCCCGACTTAGATACCTTAAATATAGGTGGTGGTTTCCCAATTAAAAACAGCATCAACTTCCAATACGATTATGAATATATGGCCACCGAGATTGTGAGTCAAATCAAACAGGTTTGCGATGAGAACAACATTCCAGAACCGGATATCTTCACAGAATTTGGCTCCTACACAGTAGGTGAAGCAGGTGGAGCCATCTTTTCTGTATTGGATCAAAAATCTCAAAACGACAGAGAAAAATGGAACATGATTGATTCAAGTTTCATGACTCAGCTGCCTGATGCTTGGGCCATCAACAAGAAGTTCATTATGTTGCCCATTAACCGTTGGCATGAAGATTATGAGCGTGTTTTGTTGGGAGGTATCACGTGCGACAGTGACGATTATTACAACTCCGAGCAGCATATCAATGCCATTTACTTGCCCACTTACTCGAAAGAACAACCTCTGTATATAGGATTCTTCCACACTGGAGCGTATCAGGAGAGTATAGGTGGATATGGTGGCATACAACACTGTTTGACACCATCGCCCAAACATGTCATCATTGACAGAGATGAAAACAACGACTATACCTTCCGTTTGTTCTCTAAGGAACAGAGTTATAAGAGTATGTTAAAGACGCTTGGTTATTTTTAACACAAGCCAATAACCTATAAAAGAAAACAATCCATTCAGCAGAATCAGTTCAAACCCAAATTGGTATTTCCAATTCCAAGAATCCCATCCTAGGGATTGGGTTATGAACTGATTTTTTGCTAGTATCCAACAGAGTATTGGGGCAATTAGACTCACCCAAACTATTCCTAAACCATCTGGTTTAAACTTGGTAAATATACCCAAAGCGAATAAGCCAAGTAAGGGTCCATACGTGTAATTGGCCAAGGATAAAACCACATCTATGATGGCACCGTTTGAAAATTCATAAAATCCCAATATAGAAAGCAACAACAAAAAGGCAAATAGAATGTGCAGTTGGTTGCGTATTTTTTGTTTTTTGCTGTCGCTCCAGCTGTCTTTGGCGTTTATCCCCAACAAATCAAAATAAGTGCTTGTAGTGAGTGTGGTTAACACGCTGTCTGCACTGGAAAATGTGGCAGCAGACAAACCAAGTACAAAAGCCATACCGGCAAAAGGTCCCAAATATTGTAATGCAATGATTGGAAAGTACATATCTGTTTTCACAGATGGGTCTGTTAACATGGCTGGATTGACTTGTTTTAAGTATTCCACCATAAACACGCCTAGACTCACGAATAGAAAGTTAACAATTAGCACCACGAATGCGGTGGTAATCATGTTCTTTTGGGATTCTTGAGGCGTTTTGCAACTGAGGTTTTTCTGCATCATGTTCTGATCTAAACCTGTCATGGCGATGCAAATAAACATCCCCCCAATAAATTGTTTTCCAAAAAAAGTAGGACTCCATACATCCCAATTAAAAAACGAAACGTAGGGTGAATGTTCTAGAATGCTGAAATAACCCTCATGTGTATTCAGTCCCAACAATATGGTTGAAATGCACACCACCAATCCCCCAATAAGAAAAACACTCTGTAATGCATCGGTAAAAACCAATGTTCTTATTCCGCCTTTAATGGTATAGGCCAAAATCAATATGATGATGAACGTAACGGTAAATACAAAAGGCACCCCCCAAGCGTTAAACAAAAATGTTTGTAAAATATCTGCGGTTAAATACAATCTACCTGCACTGCCTAACAATCTGGAAACAATAAAAAAGAAGGCGCCGGTACGCTGATGTATGATTCCAAATCGTTGATATAAATAGGTATAAATGCTGGTAACGTTGTGTTTATAGTACAAAGGCAGCAAAACATAGGCAATAACTAAATATCCAACAAAATAGCCCATCACCACTTGCATATAATAGAAATTGTTGGTTTTTACAGCACCCGGAACACCGATAAAACTGACTCCACTCATGGAGTCGGACAACATTCCCAATGCCACCATCCACCATAAACTCTCTTTGTTTCCCAAGAAGTAACTGCTAGAATTGGCTTTTCTGCCGGTAATAAAACCAATTGTTAATAGAATTAAAAAATAGCTTATAAGTCCGGTAAAAATTAAAGTTGGCGTCATTTTCTTTTTTGTTTTATTCCCAAATATTTGGAAATAGATTCTGTGGTAAATTGCTGTTTTGGAAGTGCAGTTAAGTCTATGTAAGTGGTGGTATTGTCTTTGATGTTTAATTTCCGAAAGGCCTCCCCGGAAATAACATACACATTGCCCATTTTGTCTTTTGTTGCTATGGCCAATAACTTTTTGGGGTCAATTTTTAGGTCGAATCTATCTTTACCTGAAATTTGCAAAGCACTTTGTGGGGTTTGGGTCAATACCATCATTGTATGGGTTTCTAAAGGTATTTTTCCTGCCTGACACAGTATCAGTTCATATTGATTGGGTGTTGTCATTGCATACGGTTTAGCATAACAAAATTGTCCGAAACTGCGAATTTTATAACCTCCCCTACTTTGTGCATTCTTAAGTCGATCGGAACCAAAAATAGAACCGAGTGAAGTACCGATTTCTTGATTTTGTTTTGCATTTTCCACTTCTTCTAGTGCAAGGGCTTTTTGATTTCTTAAAGTATGGTATTGGGTAAGTAGTCGTTGGAATTTCGCCTCTTCTTTGGCTTGTTTTTTGGGGGATCCTTGGTAGCGGTTGTTTGGAGTGAGCAAATCAATTTCCCATATTCCATCCGTGGTTTTTAACTCCATGGTCACGGAAGTTGCCGTATTGACCAAACGCATATCGATAATTTTCTTCGACTTAAAAAAACCAGAAATGGCATTTCTATTCGCCGAAGATTTAAATGCAAAAATATAGGATTTAAAAGCCACTAACTCCGGAAAAAGCTTCATGGATTGGTCGTATATTTCGAATTCTTGGACGTTTTTCTCTGATTTGTTCGAATTTGGAATAATTCTGATTCGAATTAAAGGCCTACCGCGGGTAAGTTTAAATGGATTCTGTTTTGGTTCGCCAGTGAAATTAACCAAATGTCCTTTATACGGATAAATGTTAACGGTATTCTCACGCGGTGGCATAAGGTAATTGTATCCTTGCTTTTCAAAACGGTCGTTTAATCCTTCCACGTTGGTAGAAGATTGAATGTGTGCAGTTTGTTTACCCGAATGAAATTGGTAAAAGTCAATTTTGGCAATAAAATCGTCTATAAAGGAATAATCGTAATCGTGAAAATGCTCCCAACTGTGTTTTTCCGTTTTGTAAGCGTAAAAGCGAGAGCTGTCTGCAAAGTTTGCCACGAAACGGACATCCATAAAATATCCAGGCCTGAGTTTCAATACTTCATTTCCTGCAAACGCTTGAATGTTAATATAAGAACCCACATCTAAAAGATAATTTGTATTGGCTGAATCGTAACCCAAATGGATTCCTTGCGAAAAAATCCTTTCAGGATTGTCGGCATATTGAATGTTCAGTTGGTATGATTTTAACCAAACCTCCCCATTTTGTTTTTGCAGGGCATTTTTGGGTATTGAAAGGGCCCATTTTGCATCTCCTAAAAACAATTCATCTCGGTCTGCTTGTCCGTGAAACTGAAATGTACCATCCGTAAAGTCAGAAACCAACGATTTTGAAAGTCCATTTTTAAAGGGACTTTTTCCATCCGATTGCAAGTAACCAACGTACTTGGCAAAGTCTAAGGTAGCCACTTCCTCATCGTACCAAAGCGTATTTGGGTCTATATCGCGGGTTGGAAAAATGGTATGTATGTAATCAATGTCCGAATTGAGCAATTTAGGCACTGTAGATAAATACCGCAAGGGCATAAAAATGTCTTTTCGTGCGAATCCCATATTTGGACCTTGTCCTACAGTGATTGTTTTTTCATCTACGGCTACGGGCAAAATAGATTCTCCCATTTCGTCCATTAATATTCCTGTGGCAATATCTGCACCATCTATTACATCTAAATATTTGATTTGTTTTAACTTAGAAACGGATTTCGGCAAGTCGGTAATTTGTGGAACACTTACACCAAAACGTTTTAACTTGGGCATATTGTTTTGTACTGTGGAAATGAGCGATTCCATTTCCGCACGGTTAAAATCCCCCAATAGGGTGATTTCACGACAACTTTTCCATGTTTTTAAAAATTCCCAACTTTCGGGAGCAGTTTCAAAATGAAGGGTTATTTTTTGAATGAGCGACCATTGATTGTTTAAAAGAATGGCATCTTCCCGGTCATGTGGGATATAGAGATAAACAGAGGGCACCCATTCTAAGTAAAAGAGATCTGCGTCTGAAAGAATGCCTTGAAATTTAAAGAGTTGTATTTCGTCTAGCGCATCTATTTTCGCGGAAATGGCAGAAACGGCGTTGATATCTACTTCGCCATCGATGCGCAATTTTTCAATGTGTCTAAAATTAGGTAAATGTGATTCTACGAATTTTAATTGTTTGGTATTTTGGATGAGTAAATTGCTCTGATAAACATTTTTTATAGATTCTGGTTTGAGGTAAACAGATTGGGCAAATAAAGTTTCAAAAGCATTGAATAACAATGCTGTAATTAATAATTTACGATATTTAAAAAATCCGATCAATTATTTAAAAAAACGACCAAACATGCCTCCCATTTTACCCAATATTCCGGTGTCTAGGCCTAAAAATTGCATCATGCCTTGGGTATTTTGGGCATATCCACCAGATTGGTATCTAAATTTTAATCCGTCTAATATAAATGCCAAAATTTCTTTTGCCAGTTCTTCCTTTTTGGTTTGCTCCCAGTTTAAACCATAATAAGATTGTGTGCAGGTAGTTATAAGTTCTTGATAGTATGAGCTGGCGGCCAAAGCGCTGCCACCTCCCGTTGCAAGTTGTTGCAATTCAGATACTTTTCCAGACATGGCTAATTTTTGCAAATATTGTGTGCAGGCATTTAGGGTAAGATCCATGTGGGCTTCAGTTTGTGCAGGTTGAAATTGATATTTCTCTCCATATAAACGGTGAAAATCCGGTTTCATTTCATTGATGTATTCTTGTAACTTCATGTCATTCTTTTTATATGTGCAAGTGTGTGGGTTAATTTTTGGGTATTCGTATTTACAATTCCCTCTGTGGTAAGGATGTCTTGTCTCACCATTCCGGAGGCATGTATAATTTGGTTATGGTTTGTAATCACTCCAACATGTGTGATTTTGCCTAAATGATTTGCAAAAAACGCCAAATCGCCATATTGTTGATTTTCAAAAGGAATGGTTTCTCCCACTTCTGCTTGTTGATAGGCATCACGTGGCAATGAAATACCCAACAATCGGGCATATACTTGGGTTAATCCACTGCAATCTAGGCCAAAAATTGAACGTCCCCCCCACAAATAAGGCGCATTTAAAAACTGCAACAACATTTTCTCTGCATTGGGTTCTTTCTTTTCTTGGGGGATGATGAACGCGGTTTCATGTAAATTTATCACACCCGAAGGGGGCATCAATGAGCCGGGAGAGAGATTGATTATTTGGGAGTTATCTGAAGATATGGCAGCCGTTTGATAAGGAATACAAACGGTATAAGTTTCATGTTCAGAGGAAAATGGATGAAGGTAACTTTGTGGAATAAAGCCCAAATAATGGTCTGAATTTGTCTTGACTTCTAGCCAATCACCATGTATTTGAATGAGTGAACAGGTTTCACCAAACAACAGGGAACTGACCATTTCGGAGGTGCTAGAGGCAGAGGCCCTTAACGGAATCCAAGAAAGAAGGCAAATATACTGTGGCGAAGACATAGTGTACGGCAAAGATGCACCGTTTCTGTGAAATCGCAAATATTATAAATGCAATCGGTTTTTACGGTCGAGCAGTACTTCTACCGATTCTACGTGGTCTGGATCGGGTACGCAGCAATCTACTGGACAAACAGCGGCACACTGAGGTTCTTCGTGAAAACCGGTGCATTCGGTACATTTGTCGGGAACAATATAATATACTTCGCTGCTTACAGGAGCAAATTTTTCATTTACATCTACGGTATTGCCGTTGGCCATTTTAAAGGTGCCCAAAACGCCGGTTCCCTCCGCAATAGCCCATTCCACTCCCGCTTCATAAATGGCATTATTGGGACATTCGGGCTCACAGGCTCCGCAGTTAATGCATTCTTCGGTTATAATAATTGCCATGAATAATAATTGGTGCAAATTTACAACCGTTTTGTATTTTCGAACAATATTTTTTAAACAAATGGAATTTGCAATTATTAGCGATATACACGACCGAATGGATCGGTTAGAAGCCTGTTTGAGCCTGTTGGCAGAGAGAGAAGTGAAACACGTAATTGTGTGTGGGGATTTTTGTTCACCATTTGTGGTTCAAAGATTGGGGGAAAGCGGTTTAGAAGTGCATGGGGTGTTTGGAAACAACGATGGAGACCGCTTTTTAATGAGCAAAAAAGCCGAAGCGTTTCCCAATGTGCATTTGTACGGTGAATATATCGGCGATATGGACACTTTATTGGAAATCGATGGTGTGAAAATTGGGGTAACCCACTACCCTTTTTATGCGAAAACCATGGTAAAAACAGGATGGTATGACGCAGTATTTTTTGGGCATACCCATACTTACTTTAAGCAAAAGTTTGGAAAATCATTGTTTATGAATCCAGGTGAAATTGCAGGAATTAAAGAAACACCAGGGTTTGTGATTTACGATACTGAATTCAACAGCAGCGAACGAATTGAGTTAAATTAGAGCAACTGCTGCACCGTGGGGTGTGCTTTTTGCTTGATAATCTCAATTATTTTTCGTATATTCTCTTCTCCAGTTCCTGTATTTTCAACTACCAAATCACAACGGTTTTTGTGTGGCAGGATGAACTGTTCATAAGCGGGTAAAACATGGTGGTTCCATTGGTGACGGCTTCTGGATTCGGGGATGTTTCTTTCTGCGATGTCTCTGGCCAAGCGTCTTTCGAAACACAAATCGATGTCACATTCAACAAACAACCGAACTTCCAACAATTGGTCAACCGGTTCAAATTCCATCACAAACAAACCTTCAACGATTAAAATGGGCGCAGGGGATAAAATCTCTATCACTTCTGGAGCATCGTAGTGTTCAAATTGATATTTTTTTAATACTACAGGATGGTATTCTATCAGTTGCATTAAATCCTGATGAAACTTTTCGGAGTACAATGCAGAGGGAAGGTCGTAATTGGCTTCCCCTTTATCGTCAATAAGCTGTTCTTCAAGGGGTTTGTAATAATCATCGAATCCCACAATGGTTAGATGATCGCCCAGTTTTTCTTTAAGTTTATTGACAAAATAGGATTTACCCGAACCTGAAAGTCCTGTTAATCCAACTACAAGAGGTTCAATATTATGGGTGGGATTCATTATTCGTAAATCTTGCCTTCGAGTAATTCTCCTTTATCTGAATACCATTGTTCTAAAAGCAAATCTCCTTCAGAATCGAAATACTGCCAGTGGCCAATTTTAATTCCGTGGTCAAAGGCCCCTTCCCTTTTTTGAAAACTGGTAACTTGTCCATACTTCCAATATCCATGAGCATAACCTGAATCAAACTGACCAATTGTTTCAATGGCAAAATGGGCTTTTTCCTTTTCATTGCCCTCTTTTTCTTTATATTCAACGTATAAACCTTCTGGGTCACCATTCAAAAATGATTGCATTTTAAGGGTATCGCCAAACATGTTGTAATCTACAAAAGTGCCATTTTTAAGTCCATTTTTCCACTCTCCGGATTTGATAATAGTGCAACTTAGAACGTCCCAAGCCTTTTGTACGCTATCCAATTTTCCATTTTTGTAATATTCTTCCAGGGCAGCACAACCCGTGCGGTGAAAGACATAATTTGGACCATTTAAGATACCCGAATCATTGAATACTTTAAAATAACGCACTTCACCATCTGGAAAGAATCCGTAGTGCGCTCCCACTGGGATGCCCATGCTATAATGTGATTCAGTTTCTTTGGTACCATTTTCAAAAAACGCATCACAATTGCCATGTCTCTTTCCTGCTTTGTAGTTATTGAAGTAATAGGTTTTACCAGATTTATAGTAGCCTTGCACGGTTCCACTGAGTTCACCGTCTTGAAATTCACCTTTAACTTCTAATTCTCCAGATTCGTAATAATAGTAAAAAGGACCTTCTTTTGTTCCCTTTATATAGGTTTCGCGCAATGAGAACTTGCCATTTGCACGGTATTGTCGGTACTCTCCACTTAATAAACCATCCTCACAGAAGCCTTCTACAGTGGTTACAGGAGGTTTATTTGGATTTTGTGGGTCTGGTTTAAGCACGTCATAAAATCTACCTGTAAAAGGCACATTGTTTTGCCAAAATTTACCTTCATTGTCGATGGTAAGTGTATTGTATCGGACCCTTTTTGGTGTTTCTTGTTTTTTGCTATTTGGCTTGGAACCATTTTGGGCAAAGGCAGTTTGGGTAAAACATCCCCCAAAAAAAAGGAAAGCAATTACCAGGGAAATGTTCAATAATTTGATTTTAGGCATTGGTGCAAATTTAAGATTGAATTGTTAGTTTTGCATACTATAACGTGTATCTTGAATTAATTCGTACATATTGTTTGTCAAAACCGTTCACCGAGGAAACATTTCCGTTCGATGAAAAGACGGTTGTCTATAAAGTAGCGGGGAAAATGTTCTGTTTGGGGGATATTTTAGACTTTCACTCTATAAATTTAAAGTGCGATCCTGAATATGCAATAGAGTTACGTGAACAGTACGATCAAATAACGCCAGGTTATCACATGAGTAAAAAACTGTGGAACACCGTGGAATTGGATCAGTTGAACATAGAATTTGTGTTTGGTTTAATAGACCACAGTTACGCTGAGGTGGTAAAGAAGTTGCCGTTGAAGGTTCGTAAGGAGATATTAGGGTAAAATAAATAGCCACGGGTAAATAGCCTCGGGTTTAAACCCGAGGCTATTATTTACCCGAGGCTATTTATTAATTAAAATTTCGTTAATAAACTAATTGAAACTACAGCAGGATCTCTGCGCTGAGAGAAGATATTGTCGCCATTGATATCCGTGATATATCCTTTGTAATAATCCAATTTATTGTTTCTATTAAAATCATTGTATAATAAGTCAGAAACATTCAGAATATTGTCCACTTTGAATCTCAAACTTGTAGATTCTGACAATTCATAACTGCTCGTGAATGACAATTGAACACCAGTTCTTTGAATAAGTGAATAAAAGAAGACTTCATCACCTGCAAACAGAACCCTATTTCCTTGATAAAAACCATTCAATGTAACGTGTCCTTTTTTCTTTCTAAAGTAAGCAGACAATTGAATGTTTGCAATATATGGAGACTGACCTACCATAGATTTTGTCAATTTACGAATAGAATCGGCGCCATCAGTTCCTTTCACTTTTTCAAACAAAGATGAGAAGTTAAAGCTTAAGTTACCAATTAGTTGTATGTTATCAATAAAGTGTCCTTTTCTAAATTTAAACGTTTGATTAAACTCAAATTCAGATCCATAAACCAAGGCTCTTTCCATGTTCACAAAGGTGTATGAATTGGAACCATTTGATTTAGCCACTACTGGATTGTTGATTTGTTTGTAGAAAACACCTAAGTGATAGTTGCTATTCTTAAGGTAATGCTCGTATCTAATTTCACCGTTGTAAATCATAGATACGGGTTTTAATCCACCATTACCATAAGCCGTTAACCAATTTCTAACATCCAAGTATTCCAAAGGAGAATATTCTCTTAATTCTGGACGATTAGATGAAGCACCCAAAGCAAATCTTAGCAGATTCACTTTTGAAATGTTGTACGTAATGTTGGAACTTGGGAATAGATTTAATGATTCTCTCACTAAACTTTCGGTATTGAATGCTTCTTTAAATCCTTCAGAGAATAAATCAAACTTAGTTTTTTCAACTCTTAGACCCACATTGAAAAACCACTTTTTTAGCTTATAATTGGCCATCAAATATCCAGCAAGTGTAGAGTATTCCGCTTCATAAGAGTTATATGGCCAAGAGTATTCGTCCAATAACTGACCAGCAAATTGATTACTCGTGGTATCTTTCCAAACCTTATTAACCATACCCATAGATCTTAGGTCAAATTTCCGTTTGGTTATATCGTAACGTATTCCACCAACTACACTTAATTCCTTGTTTACTTGATATTTCAAATCTGTTTTAAACTGATATAAATTCTCAGGAAGATCATAGAACCATCTACCGAAACGCAATTGGTCCATTGTAGAAACATAGTCTGCATTGAAAGCAGAAGTTGTTGTTGCTCCTGTTGGATTGTCGTCACGGATTAACAATGCTGACTTTCTATCTTGATCCACAAAACGGGAAATACTCATGCTACCGCCTATTGTCCACTCAAAATTTTCATTAATTACTGGAATCTTCGAATTCAAACTGGCAATAAAGAAACGTCTAAATGTATTGTTTGTAGTGTATTGTTGGAAGGCAATGTGTTCATAGATACCATTTTCTCCGTAAGCACCTGGAAGACCTTTACCTTGACGATATAATACGCCATATTCGGCATTGTTTACGAACATGGTCTTTAAGTCAACTCTGAAACCGGCTTTGGTTCCATACGTAAAGTTATTTAACATTGAAGACCTCAAATTCTGTATATAGGTTTGATCAGAAAAATTGAGAACTCTTTGAACTACAGGATTGGTTCCAACAGATGAACGTCTTAATGTCCTGGTCTCGTAGGTATTCTCAACGGCAACCAAATGGCTTGACCCAAAAAATGCCTTGTATTTTTTAATTTCAATGCGGTTAGAGCGTTGCAATTGCAATTTCCAGTTTGGTTGAACATGGTTTTTAACTTCGGGATAAAAATTGTTTGCCAATTGGTTGGAAACGGCAATTCTTTCGTCTACCATTAAGTTAATTCTATCCAAATGATCTGTTACAATTCTATCAGGAAGTGCATTTGCATTGGTATTAAAACCTAAATATTTTGATTGGGATTGTTTTTGGGATAAAAAATCATTTCCCAGTGTTTGAAAATCCCCTCCAATTGTAAATTGAGCACGCCATTCATTCTTATCTGGCAGAGACAACGTTTCAATATTTACAATCCCCCCAGAAAAATCGGACGGATATTCAGCCGAAGGCGATTTAACCACTTTAATATTGTCTAAAACGTTAGCTGGGAGAATATCCAACGAAAACAAACGAACGTCAGGATCAAAACTTGGAGCTTTAAAACCATCGAGCAATACCACGTTATAACGGGGAGAAACACCACGAATGACCAGTTTTCCGTCATCCATAACAGACACACCTGTAATTTTACGAACCACATCGTTAGCGGAACTCACTTGCAACGATCCTATTCTTTCTGAACTGATACCGCTTAAAACCAATCCGGCGCCTTTTATGTCATTGGTTAACGCATTCTCACTTCTAGAATTGCGATAAACCTTGATATTTACTTCCTCTGATCGAGTGGTATCCGATTGGGCAAAGAGTGCACTTTGCAATCCAAAAATAAAAATGGATTGAATTAATATTTTTTTCATCTTAATTTACAATTCTGATTTAAAAGGGCATGTAATATGAGCGAATGCGCAGACTGTCAATTTTATGCACAGATTGATTTGTCAAAGTATCGGTGAAGTTCCAGTTTTTGGCATTTAATTCTAGAGAACCTTTGTAATAAAATGATTCTACTTGAAAATCTCCCGAACTTGATTTGTAGAATATACCCTTTTTCTTAAGTAGTAAATTCTTATCCGCAGCAAACCAAGCGTTGTTTCTTAAGGCATCGGTTTTAACCCTGAAGATAATCAAATCATTCGGGCTTTTCCAATCATACTTAAAATCTATTGTTGGTGAAGGAGAATATTCACTGCCCCCTTTCAAGTCCACACTCCAAAAATCCTTTTCAATGGCAATGGATTTACCCGCATTAAACATTTCAAAAAACGATTGAGAAACGATCAATTGCTGATTTGAAGAACCGAGTTCAAAACTAAAATTAGGATAGACAATAGAATTGGTGGTTAGTTTTAACAAGCAACTGGACAATTCGAAATTCTTAAAAGAATTACCCGGGATATATCTAAAATTAAGTGTATCAATTTTTAGATCATTTGCCGAAAAAATTGCATTTTTCGTTTCTAAATATACATTGGCTAAGGACCCTTTTGAATAGGTATTATTTGTACCGCGCGCATTGTTTCTAAAAGCAAATGCGATTTGTTCAATGTTTAAATCATTCTTACCTAGACTAAGTTTAACAGAGGTTTGTGTATCCATGCCAAACACTTGGTAATTGGCAACGGCTAGCACCTTCACTGACTTGTTGTTAACCATAATGGTTGAGGTCCAGTTTGTATCTTTAATGTCCGCCCAGGAAGTTAAATTTAATGGAGGTCCGACATCGTAAATGGGTTCTTTGGCACAGCCAAACAATAGCAATGAAGCTGTTGCGGCGAATATCATTAATCTCATGATTGTATTAATTTTTTATAAGAATTTTCGACCAACCTTTGTCACCTTTTACAATGAATATACCGTTATTCAAGTTAGAAAGGTTCAATTTATCAGTATTGTTGAATGTAGCAACTTTTTGACCGTGAACGTTAAAAACATTAACATCATCTGTTATATTGATTGATAAATCACAATTACCCGAAGCACAATCCAATGGATTTGGATAAATAATAACTTCTTTAGATGCGATAGTTTCAATTTCATCTATCGAAATACCAGCTTTACAATCAACAGGATTGATATAAAAATCTGCAAATCCTCTCAATAAATTTAAGGAATCAACAGAAGTATTCAAATTTTTAGTTACAGAAATAAACGGTAAATAAGATTCTGTATAATTTGACTGTAATAAGTAGCTATTATTTTCAAGTACCTGGAATAGTTCAAAAGATTTTGTTGAAAAATCAATGGTATTGTTGCTTGACAAAACTTCGTCTAGGTTAACTAAATAAACTTCATTTTGAAAGTCAACTTGATTTTTCTTATGAGATGGATTTTGATTTAATGAATTATCCAATACACGTTCACTAACTATTGCATAACTGGTATTTATTGGGTCTGAATTAGAATTAAAATAACCTACGTTATAAAATGAAATGGCATAAGGATTAGAAAAAAAGCGGCCATTTCCACCTTTAGAAGCAACACCACATTTAAAATCAGTAACTACAAAATTTGAAGCATTAATTTCAAAGATATGTCCTATTTTATCGTTGTAATTGCTGCCAGATTGACTAGAAGCTAAAAACGTTAGTATTACTGGAGTTGTTTGAATTCCAAAATTGGCTTTAAAATCATCAATGTTTTCGATTCCTCCAGGTGTAACCAACACGATACTACCTGTAACATCATTCACTTTAATGTCTGTTACATTTAAGAAATAGGTAAATTGTAGGGTTGGGTGGGTAACAACGGCTTTGAATAAGTCTAATAACATGTCTTTGGTAAGTGGTTGAATTTTACCACTGTTAATGGAATTAAGTAGTGACCAGTGTTCTCCTAATGTGTTTTCTTCTTCTGAATAAACTGAGAACTCTTGAACATTGTTATTCAATTGTGTTCTAACCAATACGTTAAAACCATTGCCTCCTAATACTTGGTAAGATTGGTTAACTCTGGTCAAGGAAGCCGGAGTTTGTGTACGCTCTGATTGAACGATTGCGCATTTACGCGGAGCTCTACCTAAATCAAATCTTCTGTATTGGAAACCATTATTGGTACGATCTAATTCAAGGAACCAACCGGTGTATTCTGCTGAATTCAAACTATTTAAAATCAATGAATAGTCCGTATTGTCGTCCGGATAAGCAGTATATCCACCAAAATTATTATTTGAATCGAAAGTATCTCTATTTAGTTTTTTAATTTCTTTATTGTTCACATAAAAATCTTCTACTACAAAAATATTACCTCTATTATTGGTAGTTTGATAATTTGTTGTTCCTAAGTATATGGAAGACAAAGTTGTAGGTTGTGGATTAATATTTGCGGCAAAAGGCACGTAACTAAATGTAGAAGAGGATTTAGTACCAATATCAAATTTAGCAATGCTTTTTCCGATTTTAGAAATGATAACACCAGAGCTATCTATTTTGTGGGTTGTAAAAAGCTGCCCATCTTTGAAAGATTTCAATTCAGAACCGCCGGTGAAATAATTAAAATTACCACTTCTATTAATGGCAAAACCTTTTATTTCGCCTGATGGCAAATTGGTCGTGTTTTTTGAGAAGGAAGATCCGAAGAAATTATCTTTGGTTAATTTTTGTTTAGCAATGGCATTTTTTCCATTGAAAATAGTATCCATTTCGCACAAATAAGAGGTAAAAGGAACTTGTGCAAACAAGTTAGTGCTTGCTAACAGTAAAAATAAAGAAATTGAATATTTCAGTATTGCTTTTTTCATGTAGCAAAATTATAAAAAAAACCGCCCCAAATGGGGCGGTCTATGTTAAGTTTAGGTTATTTAAGAAGGAAAATTACTTTACAAAAACCTTGATTGATTCTTGAGAATTGTTGCTAGATACAACAACTGTGTAAAGACCAACGTTCATACCTTCAATTTTGATAGAAGAACCTGATACTGAGGTGGTTTTAACCAATTTACCAGACATGTCAAATACTTGAACATTAGATAATTCGTTTTTAGCAACACCATCAATTTCAACATTGATTGCACCTTCAGATGGGTTGATAGCAAACAATTGAACATTAGAATTATTTAACACTGTGTTAACATTGTCGTTAGTTGTACTTCCACCGAATGGAGTAGAAGAACCACAATAGTTTTCAGTTGGGTTAGTGCTAGTCCAACCAGTTAATTTAGAAACTTGAATACCTCTGTTAGCCAATTCTTTTACTACTGCATTCTTTCTAGAATCTAAAGTATCATTAGAACCGAATCCGCTACCAAATTTTTGAAGAGCGCTAGCCAAGTTACCATAATCTGCTTTGTGAGTAGCATAAAAGTTTAAGTTAGCGATTGCAGGGTAAGTTGCTTGAGCTAAAGTTACGTTGTAACCTAAATTTTTGATGTTGTCAGTAGCTCCTTTAAAGTTAGAAGCTTGGAAATAACGTACCCAGTTGTCTTTATTGTCATAAGGGAAATCGTTTGCAACATTGAATGTTTTAACTGTAGAACCCACAGTGATATCGTTTGTACACTGGTTCCAAGAGTTATAAGCAAATTGAGGACCCCATCCTAAAGATAAATTCTTAGCAGAGAAAGAATCATCTACGTGGAAAGCTTGGTCATATCCATGAATAACTGAGTTATAAATTCTAGCAGAAGCTTGTTGGTTTATAGAGAAACCAGTCATGTTTCTAGAGTTAGCAGCACCACCTAAAGTACCGAATGTGTAAGTTTTACCTACGAAAGCACGTGAACCAAATGCAGTTACGTTAGTGATAACTGGCATAGTTTTTCTGCTGTGGGAAGCATAGTTTTTGTTAGAAATTTCACCCAATCTAGAGCGAGAAATGTCACGAGATAAAGTATCTAATCTGTAAACCAATACGTTTTGGATTGTACCTTGGTAACCACCGTCTAAATCTAAATCGTCATCTAAAGTGTTTAAAATGAACATGTGAGTTACGTTAACTGCACCACCGAAAATTTCGATAGCATCATCGTTAGCATAAGCCACTTGTAAGTTATACATTTTAGTAGCAGAACCAACACCATATAAAGAGAAAGAGTTCAATTCGTTACCTGATCCAGATGCACCTACGTTCAAACCAGCATAGTTTACTTGAACATAAGCGTATGTTCCAGAATAATCCGCTGCAGTGTTTCCACCACAAAAATAAGGAGCTCTTTGTGGAAGACCTTCGATGTAAGACATATTACCAGTTTTAGAAGTACCAGTTGTGAATGAAGTCATTTCACCAGCAATAGGAGCTCTACCACCAATAACTACTCCACCCCAATCTCCTCTTTCACGAGTAGATTTTGCAGAAGTGAAAATAATTGGAGCTGCTAAAGTTCCTTTAGCTTCAACTTTAGCTTTTGGCAAGTGTACGAATGCAGAGAAAGTAGTTTTAGAACCGTAAAATACTGTTCCAGCAGGGATGTTCATAGTAACACCAGAATCGATGTGAACTAAACCTGGTAGATAATAACAAGGTTTTGTTAAAGAGATTTTAGTTCCAGAAACTGTCCAACCAGTAGATGTTGAAACCTTACCATCATTTCCAGATGCATTGTAAGCTTTCAAAGAACCACCGTGTCTAACAGCAGCTTTACCTGAAACTAGACCAATAGTGTAGGTAGTGTCCATTACGTAACAATCACAACCAACATAAGACAAGTTAATGTCACTCAAAGTAACTTCCTGACCAATGCGATTTAACGCAAATGTGTCAGCGTTTTGAGCCATTGCAATACCTGCAGTAGCCAAACTTAAAACTGAAAATAATATTTTTTTCATGGTGATACAAAACTAGTTAGAGAATTGACCATGGATGATTACCGAATTGTGAAAAAACCGTGAAAATTAACCAAAATCCCTAACAAAAATTTAACATTAGTTTTTAGCTTTATTCAATTTTTTTTCTTTTAAATTGGCTTTTCTAACTTGATTTTTTACTTTTAGTTGCTTTGCTGTGAGCGTTTCGTTGATGGAGTTTTTGTACACTGAATCAATGTTTTTTCTTCTGTCTTTAAATTCTGCTTCCAACATGTCTAATGACTGGTACTTTTGAGTAGCCGCTGTTCTTACTTTGGCTTCTTGCTCAGGAGTAAGGCTTAAATCATTTTTCATTTTTGAAACTTCTTTGTCCACCTTCTGTTCTATTGTTACTTTAGGTGCTTTTACATTGTTGGTTTTTACAACAGGTGTGTTCTGTGCTTGAATAGAGTACATTGCTGCGAAAGCGCAAATAAGAATGATTTTGTTTTTCATATTTTTTATATTGATTGTTTTTTACATGATGGCAAGTTTGTATCAGGATTAAATTCTTTTCTTACAACGTTGTTTTTGTTGTTCTCTTTATATAAAGTGGGATATGTTCTTTCAACTTCCTCTAAAATCTGACTAAAAATAATATTCGAATCGTATTTTTCATTAAAAAGCCTGTAACTCTCTAAACGCATATTGTTTTTTTCATTGTTCGACAACTTTGAGAATTTTTCTATTGCTTCCAAAAGTTCATTTACAGATTTTGGATTTACTATATATCCATTTCGTAAATTACACGTTTCCATACATCCCTTATTTCTGGTAGTTATTACCGGAATTTCCATCGATAAAGCTTCTGTTAACGCCCTAGGAACACCTTCCGAATAATAACTTGGAAGTATTAAACAATCTGTTACGTTCAAAATGTTTCGTACGTCTTTAAAATATCCTAAGAAAATGATCTTAGGATTTGCCGCAACCAACTGTTCAACTTCTTTCTGGAATCCTTTGCTATTAAACCAACCAACCACTAACAAACGATAGTTTGTATCAGGGAATTCGTCTGAGAATCTGTGAAATGCTTGTATCAACTCGCAAATGCCTTTTTCGCGAATAATTCTGCCGGAAAAGACAAGATATTTGTAATCAGGATTCAGTCCCAATTCTTGGCAGCTTTGTACTCGATTGGAAATGCCTTCTTCAAAATATGTTTTATTTATTCCGCTTCCAGCAGTTAAAATAATTTTGGGCTTAGATAATTTGGATTTGAGCAAAATGAAATCTTCTTCGTTTTGCACTATAACCAAATTGGCCTTATTTAAAAACCATAAATAATTTTTAAAAAGCAACCGTTTAAAAAGGTTGGTATACACCTTGGGATCCAATTTACCCAAACCAGCAACTGTTGAAACGATATAAGGAACACCCAATATATTACCGCAAACTATCCCTATAATATTCGGCAAATACTTATAAGTAAATAATATATGGCAATTAAAAGATTTTAATATTTGATAAACTATATAAAATGATTTTGGCAAAGTAAATGCTGTGGTCCAATTGCGTAAGTAAGGAAAAGCATGCACCTTGTATCCACAATCTTTTACTTCTTGCCAAGTATGGTCCTTCGGCACCAATGCATTGAGTTCCGTATGGTAATTCTGTTCCACGAAATCCATGAAATGTTTACGAGAGCGAAGAAAATCTTCTCCGAAATTTGTTAACACTGCAATGCGTGTTTTCGTATTTTCAAGATTCTTACGTCTAAAGGGTTTCATAAATTTTAATCATACTTGTTGCACAATCAGTCCATGAAAATTGCACCGCTCTTTGCAATCCCATTTTTACCATTTCATCTACTTTTACTCTATCATCACAAACAGAAAACATGGCCTCAGCCAATTCCTCATCAGAATTTGGATCTATTAATACAGCCGCATTTCCTGCAACTTCAGGCGGTGAAGTTGTGTTTGATGTTATAACCGGACAACCACAAGCCATGGCTTCCAAAATGGTTAATCCAAATCCTTCAAATTTGGATGGATAAACAAAAACTGAGGCGTTTTGATATAAGGGAACCAAATATTCATCGGTGACATAGCCCAATAATTTAACCCTTTTTTTTAGATCTAGTTCAATTATTACTTTTTCTATTTCCTGAAAATCCCACCCGTTGCCTCCTACTATTACCAATTGATGTTCAATTTTATTTTTTATTGTATTAAAAGCCCTTAATACAGAAATGAAATTTTTACGGGGGCTCAACTTCCCTACTCCCAATATATATGGAGTATTGTTTTTACGCAATTCTAATGCCTTGTTTTTATTGGTTTCAATATTTTCGGTATTGAAATTTTCAGCTACCCCTTCATATACAACTTGTAATTTATGGGTTATATCTATTTTAAATTCTTTTTTACAATAGGTCTCAATTTCAGAAGCGGTATACTTGGAAACACAGGTTATAACTTGAGCCTTTTTTGCTGCATGTAACAAAGCATTGCGCATTATCCAGGGTCTATTATGTGAAAAATATTCTGGATGTGTCAAAGGTCCAATGTCGTGGGCTGTGTAAATGAGTCTTTTTTTCGTTGGAACGGGATGTCCTAGACTAGCCGCATGCACCACATCAAAATCCTGTTTACTTAAACGCTCTATGTATGGCCTTTGCAGTAAACTCCAACACAACATGGTTCCATATCGGCCTGTTGGTAATAATTTTAAGTTTGTTTCTTTTTGGATTTTTCGCAATTCATTTTGCGGTAAATCAGACCAAGAAGAAATTGGAAATAGATTCTTTTTGTAACCAATATTCTCCAAAGCACGATACAACGCCCAAGAATAACGGGCTATTCCGTGTCCATTGGTAGAAGAAAATTGATTTGAAAAATATGCTACATTAACCATCTTTAATGACTTTTTATTGAAAATGGTGATTTTGAAAATTGCCGATTCCAGGCTTTGTGTAATTTTATTCTAAACGTTTTGGGTATAAACAAACCAAACAAAGCCGCATAATTATCAAAATCGAATGGCCATGCCAGTATAGCAATTGTAAAATAGGCAAACGACCTACTTTTCATGCCTTTTGCATGGTGATATAATCGTCCTTTGCGTTTCTGCAAAGTAGAATATGCTTTAAAATATGTGCTTGGAAACACGAAAAACTTCCCTTTTATATAGGTATCAAATATGTAATTATTTGCATGAAGTTCTTTTGCAGGATTGGAAATGGTTCTCTCTCCATCGTGTTTTCTGTAAAGCACCAAATTTTCAGGGATTGCCAATATTAAGAAATTGTTACTTATACGAATCCACATCTCCCAATCTTGTCGGGCTTGCAGTTTTTCATTAAAATAACCCACATTTTCAAAAGCCGTTTTGCGAATCAAATAAGTGGAAGTTGGAGCGGTGACATCACGCACAAGTAATTGATTGTGTATATTCCCTTGAGGGAACATCCTGTTTATAACATCAATTACACCCGGCGCCTCCATATTCAATTCTAACAATCCGCAATAAACAGCTCCAATGTTATCAAATCCCTTAATTTGTGTTAATTGTTTCTCCAATTTCAGAGGCATCCATAGGTCGTCACTGTCCAAAAAGGCGACGTATTCTGCGGTTGCCAAACGGATGCCTTTGTTGCGGGCAACATTGCCACCAGCGTTAGTTTGATATTCGTAAATCAAACTAAAATTTGAATCTACATGTTCATTTTTAAAGACTGATACAACCACTTCTGTATTGTCAGTCGAACCGTCGTCTACTACTATTAATTCAATCGGTCTATGGCTTTGTTGATAGACAGAAAAAAGGGCATCTTTTAAAAGAGATGCCCGGTTATAAGTAGGAATTACTACAGAAATAAGATCTTTTTCTCTCAACGTTTCTTTAGTTTTGGGGGATGAATTTTGTGCTCTAATTCTAATCTAGATATACGATTTTGCTCGTCCCAAAGCAAAGCAAGAGCTTGGAATATGGCCACCGACGAATGAATGGCCCAAATAAACCCAAGGGTTCCATCCAGAAAACCTTTCTGATAAATATACTTTTTTAGAAATACTTTCATCGGATAAATGGCAAAGTGTATCGCTTTAACTTGTAAATTCTTTTCTTTTAATTCTCGGATAAATTCGGGCAAGTACCGTTTGGACTTATCCATTCGCTCGCCGAATGTAGCATCGTTGAGGTGAATCATTTTGTGAGAAAGTTGACCCATTTTTGGATTTTCTATTCGGAAAGTTTGGTTTTCGTGAAACATCCCCCCAAACAAAAATGCATTTCGTTTGGCTAAGTGCGGCCTATTCCAAGTTGTCCATCCCCCACCTCGCATAGATCGGTGCAAAAAGTAATTGTCTCTAAAATACTTGTATGCATCATAATTTGGATTTTGAATGGCTTCCAGCATCTCTAATTTTAAACCATCTGGAATACGTTCATCAATGTCCATGTGTACAATCCAATCTGTAGAAGCCAGTTCAATGCCTTTGTTTCTTTGGTGGCTAAAATATTCATTTTCAATCCGCGGACTAACAATGAATTTTACTCTGTCACCAAATGAGCTGGCAATTTTCATGCTGTTGTCAGTGGAATTGTCGTCGATGATGATTATTTCATCAACCCAATCAACCAAATGCTGCAAGAAAAATGGCAAATCTTGTTCCTCATTCTTCGAAATGGTCACTACACCTATGGACGGTTTTAATTGAATTTTCTGTTCTTCCATTTAATTTTAAGAGGTTGATAATAATGAAAATACAATTTGGAAACTATTTTGTTCCATGATTTTTGAATGGTTGAAATTATTCTTTTTAATGATTGTTTTTTTTGTTTCGGGGGATTTTCTAACTCGCTTGGAGTATAACCAAATTGCTGGGCCATTTCGAGCACTTCATTCGATAAATTAAAGTGAAAATCCGCATCGTTTTTCCATAAGTTCAGTGATTCTCTGGACGCTTCATTTCCCATTTTTGCATCATATTGTAGACCAATAAACTTGCAAACAGTCTTAAAACAATCTTGGGTATTCACCACCATTTCTTCATATTTAAGCAACAAAAATTGATCATCGCTTAAATCTCTTGAGAATTCAATTAGGTTTTTGTGAATGTCCATCCAACCGTATTGACGTTTTTCAGGTGGCGTGTGAAACAGTTCTTGAGCAGAATACAATACAGACATTGGATTACGCACTAATCCAATTATTTTAACATCAAATTCGGTAGTATTCATCCAAGTCTTAAACAAATCCAATGCAGCGGTACTTGCCAATAGCTGTGGTGATTTTTCGAAAAATACCGGATTTGCAAACTCTTTACACAACGCTTCCCATCCCCCAAAAACCAAATCAGAATTATTATCGGGAATTTCCCAGTTTAGAACATTCATTTTTACGGTGTCTACCAACAAAGTCAGGGCATTATTTACACTGCCATAGCCTTTATACAAATTTGATGAGGCTTCACCAGTATTTAGAATCATAGCCCCTTTTAACCAGTGATGGGTTTCTAGGTATCGGTGGGAGGAATAGTTAACTGTTTGTATTGAGGGATGTTTTAACAATTCTCGTTGAAAAAAGGTTGATCCCGATCTTTTGTCTGAAAGTAAAACTACAACGGTGGGTTTCAAGGATTGACTTGTGTTGGTTGGTTTTGATGGTTATCTGGGTGTGACTGCAACAAAAAATTGGTCACAATAAACTGATTCTGTGTAATGGTCTCTTGAATGGAAACCAAGGCAATTAAAAAATAAAACAATGTGGCCCCGCGCACTTGCGAGACAATGGCATGGCCAAACAAAAACCAAGGGACTATGCCCAAAATAGATAGAAGCAAGGTTTTGCTCAATTTATATCCCAGCGGATTGTTTTTTTCTCGGGTTAATTTGTATGTAAATTGAAGAGAGTAACCTAAAATTACAAAATAGAGTAAAGACGCAATCAACCCATATCCGTAAATGGCTTTGGCAAATACGGCATGGTCAGCCAAATTTTCATTTCCCAAATCGGAATAAACATCCCCCCCAAAACCAGTGCCAAATAAAAACAATTCAGGGTGATCTATGAGTTTTTCAAAGGGCTCTACATAGGCATTCAATCTTTCAGTTTCACTGCGACCAAATTCGGAAGAACCAGAAACGGCAACTTCAGAAGAATTGACAATTCGGCTAAAAAAGAACATTTCAGATTCAAATCCAATGAAATAAAAGGCTGAAAACAGAACCATTCCAAACCCTAAAACAACCAATCTAAAATTGTTTTTGTTTGCATAAATCAAATACAATACGGCAATAGCCAATCCTAGTAATGGCCCCCTACTATACGTCATTACAATTGAAATAATCAACAATAAAACCCCAAGAACTATGGTATTATTAATTTTAAAGGAATTCAAAAAGGAGGCAGGAAAATTCTTTAAAAACAAGACCAAAGGCCAACAGAATCCGATAAAATATCCGCTCATAATTGAAACCCCAACCAAAGACCTACCTCTAATTGCTTTGTCTACAGATCCATCCCACTTGTTCAAAAGTCCTTGTGTGGCCGGCTCCAAAAAACTAAACTTAAATAAATTATTTTCCAGAAATCCGCGTGTGGCTGGAATTGAAGTGAAAATCAACAATAAACCAGTGATACTCGATGCCACCAAAACTACCAATAAAACAATTCGCAGATCGTAATAGTCCACTATAAGTTTCCTTGCACTAAAAAATATGGAAACAGCCAACAAGGTACGAATTAGAGAATAAATTGGTTCAATGCTTACATTTGGCTGAAACAAACCAAAGATTTCGCTGATAATTATAAACCCAGTAAGGGCAAGAATCATCCAATTAAAGTTACTCTTTGCAGCGGGTAATTTATAACTGAAAATAAAGGTAATGAATAAAATAGGATCCATAAAATAAAACGGAACAGGACCAATTTTTACGTTTAATTTTGGGACAGCAATTAATAAAAAAATCGCAACGCAAAATAGGTAGAAGAACCAAGGTCTGGTTTTATTTGTCGGTTGAATGATGTCGAAAAGTAGACTCAAATTTAGGTTAAGCGTTGGTACAACTTAATGTAGTTGTTTACCATTTTGGTGAGCGTAAAATTTTGTCCATGAAGGTGTAGTTTTTGAATCAAAAAACGAAAATTACTTTCAGTAGACAACAAGTTTTCAATTCTATCGTATAATTCCTGTGGACTGTCGGAATTAAACAAAACATGTTGTTCTACCTCAGGATGAGCCAATTCTTTAAGTCCATTTACATTTGATACCAATGCCGGCAGTCCCATTTTAATGGCTTTTAAAGCAGACAATCCAAACCCTTCATAAAACGAAGGCATTATAAAAATGTGCGAGTCGCGCATGAATCGTTCTGGTTCGTGTTGATATCCCAAAAAGTGTACATTCTTTTCCACCCCGTATTTTTTACAAACACTTAATAACTCAGAAATATGGCTTCCAGTACCTATAATTTGATATTCAACATTCCATCCATTTCCCTTTAATTTAGATACGACTTGTATGGCCAATTCATAGTTTTTTAAAGGGATTAATCTGCCAATTGACACCAACTTTAAGGTTTCAGATTTTGTAGGGAATGGGATTACCGTAATTTCTGTTGAATCATCTAAACCATTGTAAATGACTGAAATTTTTGAACTAATTTCATGCAACCAATTAAACAACGCCATTTGCGTTCCTAAACTTATAGCTGCAATTAAATCAACCTTTTTATAAATAAACTTATCTATCATTTTACCATACCACTTATCGCGTCGGTTGTTATTGGTAGAATGCTCAGTAAACAAAATTTTATTTGAAATATAACCCAATCGTTTAGCAAGTGTAACATAAAGCACAGCAGGAAAAAGGTGAACATGAATAACCGTTGAGGGCTCTTCTTTTTTGATTCTTTTTACTACTTTTCTAAACGCGCTAAAGCTATATAATTTGGCATTTAATGAACGGCATTTAGAAACAACAGGATCACCCCCAAGCATGGGCGAAATACCCACCAATTCAGCATCTATATTTCTATTTAACAACTCTTTGTGTAAGTTCAAGCAAATGTGCTGTGCCCCGCCATTACTTAGATTTGTATCGTTTATTATTTGTAAAATTTTCAATTTAATTGTTATTTATTTTTAACGAATTTTATGACCTTTTTTATCCAAAATTTAAATTGATTTTCATATTGTAGAGATGAAAAATTCTCGTCAATTTTAAAATCACTCCAGCTTTTAGGTTGTTCAAAGTTAAGGGGATGTTTATTGATTTCGCCAAACATTTTTGCATATTTCGCAGCACAAACATCAGAATCAAAATGTTGTTGTGCATATTGTTGTATTCTCTTTCTAAATAAAGGCAGCAAGGTAAAGTTTTCATGGATTTCTGCGAGTTTTTCAGCAAACTTCTTTGAATCATCCATTGGAATGATAAATCCAGTTTCACCATCATGAATTAAAAAGTCTGTTATGCCGTCAATAAGCCATGAAACAGGTATACAACCCGCCATCATCGCTTCTAATAAAGCATTTGGACATCCCTCAAAATGAGAAGTAAATAAAAAGACATCCACTTCATTTAAAAAACCAGGAATTTCTTGGGGTGTTATTGCGCCTAAAAATTCAATATTCTCAAAGCCTCTTAATGACTTTAATTCGTTAATTAATTGTAGTTTGTGTTTGCCCTTTCCCGCAATTTTCAGAGTATAAGGAATATTTAACTCCTCAAGATATTTTAGTATAACAGGAATATGTAAAACCCCTTTTTGAGTGTGTTCAAGACGACCTAAAAATCCCAACTTTAGAGGTGTATTTTCTATTTTGGGAAGTTCACCGACTGGTAAAAATCGATACTTATCAATTCCATTGGGAATGATGCGAATAATATTTGGATCGGCGTTGTATTGATTCACCAAATCATCTCTCAATCGTGGAGTTAGGGCCACAATTTGCTCTATTCTTTTGCCGCCTGATAACACAATTTTATAACCATGATCGAAGGCATTGGCGGCTCTAGAAATCACGCTAATGTTTGTTGGCAGATGTGGAATGGCGGATAAAATGGCTTCTGAATTTACTCCAATTACAAATCGGATGTTTTCCTTAACACACCAATCAACAAATGTTTTTGCTTGTTTTTTTACTGATAAAGTATTTTTTGCCAACAATACACATCCTTCATCGGCAAACTGAGGATCCCATAAATCGGATTGTCTTAAACCAATGCTTACACAGATTAATTGATAGCCTAGCTTAAGTAATGCCTTTCGTTGATTCTTATAAAAAGTAAACGTCCCACCATCTTTGGGAACGCTGCCGTACGCAATTTTAGCGGGCAAATTTAAGGATTGTAGGTTCTCCATGAATTCAAAGATTTATTTAGTAAACCTTCTAAATTTACGATTTCATTTTCATAATATTCCTTCAAATCCAACCAAATATCATAGTCCATTTTTTCAGATTTAACGGCATTTTCATAAACCGTTTTTCTCATTTTTTGCCTAATAACAGTATTGGAAATCAATTTCTTGAGTATTTTATTAATTCCATTGTGTTTAATAAAAAAAGCCAAAAATGGATTTCTAATGGTTCCACCTTGTTGAACATTTATAATGGGTAATGAAATATTTGGATCAACTTTTAACCAAATTAGAATCTCTTTAAGAGCAACAGAAGGGTTGTTTTTAAAATCATCAAACTGAATGACTTTTACATTTTCTGCGCCAAAAATCGACTTGAAATGATTGATTTTATCAGCGTAAAAACCTTTGCTTAATTTACTTTTGTTAGGGACATTTTCCTTGTTTTCTATGTAATAATCTTCGAATGAACTTGAATAATTGCCTGTTCTTTTTGCCAATTGGTATTCTGAAAAAAACCGGTCTATTGGATTGCGAACCAATACGAGAATTTTAGAATTGGGACACTCTTTGTGAATGATTGATGCCGTGTCTGGACGATAAATATAATGTGAAGATTCGCCTATTATTTTAAATCCCTCGGCTTTGTCAAATAAAGAATAATAGGCTTTAGGGGTTCTATATTTTCCTTTGATTAAATAGTTTTCATACGCTACTCGATTTTCATGATTTGTTTGTACTTTTTCCAAAAGCATTTGAGCTACAAAATATTGTGGCTCCTTAATATCACTCATGAAAATTTCAGGATGTGCTTTTAATGCATTGTGAATGGTAGTTGATCCCGCTCGTTGTGCGCCAATGATAAAAAAGTTTGGCTTCATTCCTTTTTTCTAGACCTTTCAAATATTTGGTTGTAATTCCGGCTGTAAACAACCTTCGAATTGTAATTTCTGACTTTTTTCCAAAAATAATAAGGCAAAATCCAATCCCTCCTATTAAACCAACGAAAATCATACTGAATCGCCGATTTTTTGGGATCTAAGCGCATGGCATTGCCTGTGAGTAAATGGCTCTTATCATTCTCGAGTTTTGACAATTCAAGAACCTGAGGTTCACCAATGAATTCACAAATGTCATTCAAGGCGAGTTTAGGAAACATGCACAATTCCTCATAACCCAAATTAATATAATTCATTGACTTGGATGACAAATAATCTTGGATTTTTTTATTCTGATTGTACCAAGATCTGGCATGTTTCAGGTTTGCAAAGCGGCGGTATTTTCCTTTTTGTTTGGCCCTGTCAATTTGGGAAACAATGTAAGATCGAATGTCTTTTATCAAGTGAATAATGTACAATTCGATGTCATTCAAATTCTGAATTTCTTTAATTGCCGGTAAATATTTAGACGAGTCTATCAAAAATGCATGCTTTCCATAAACCGTTATAAAATGGTCCAACATTAGAGAATATGCTTGGTTGTATGATTTTACATCATTAGAGCTCCAAATTATAAATATTTTTTGCCAAAAAACACAAACATTCCCATTCACACCACAACTGCATTTATGGTTATCAAATTGCTCGGGTTTCTCCTTAAACTTTTGGTATGTCAGATAAACTTCCCCTAAACTAACGCCATTTGGATGAGAACCAAGTACTTTGTCTAACAAGGTGGAACCGCTGTGGCTAGAACCTGAAATAAATATTACTTTGACTTTATTGGTTTCCATTAAAAATAATCATTAAATCTTTTGCAATTTTTGAAGTGTTGTAAGTCTCGCTTATCATATTAAATCCTTCCAACCCAAATTGCATTCTTGTGTTTTTTTGATCAATCAGCAAAGTTAATTTTTCAATCCATTCATGTGTATTGTTAACAATGTAACCATTTATCCCATTGTCAATTATCTCACGGTTCATTGCTACATTGCTTGATACAACTGGCAATTTCAGAGCAAAATATTCAAGTGCTTTGAATCCACATTTGTATTTATTAAAGTCGTTTTCTATTAATGGGTAAAGACCTATGTCTATTTTATTAATTTCTTTCACTATTGAAGTAGTATCAGACCAATCGGCAGGTTGTATAAATACAGAATTCAAAGGGGAAATATCCCGCATTTTCTCAGCAAACAAAGATGTTTCATCTACCCCTATAAACCGGAATTCAATGTTTGGATTTCCAGAAAAATGTGCAGCGATAGGCAACAAAATTTCAATTAAATCGGCTTGATAATGTGCTCCATTTCCGATCCATCCCAAACATGTTTTTTGTTTATTGTCACTTTTTACCTCCAAAATATATAATGATTCTTTTATTCCTGAAGGAATAAGATAAACCTTGGATTGAAATGAAGAAATCCAGTTTTTTAATGTCTCACTTCCTGCGAAAACACCGTTGCTTTGAATACACAATGTCTGAAAATTACTTAATGTAATTTCGTTGTGATTTCGAGATGGAAAATCGTCAATGTCCACAAAATATGGTTTATTCAAAGCCCGAATAATCTTCGCCAAAATTAGATGTGAACGACCATACGTTTTTTGAAAAACAAATACATCTGAATTCCATAATTCGCGAAGTAGTTTCCAAAATTGCAATGGACTAATTTTCCATAAAACAGACACTCTATGGTTTAGTTTAATCCATTCTTCGGCAATCCAATAAGCCCTAACCCTAGAGCTGGCTTTTGTGGCGTTTCCTAAAGCGAAAATGGTAATTTTCAAAGAAAATTCAATTGATTTATGTGATTTTTAAAATTCTTTTCTACTGAATCTTTTGTATAATTCGCCAAAATGTGGGCTCGATTTTGTGCTGTATGTGAGTCAAAAAAGTGGGGATTCGAATCGAATTGTTTGAAAATTTCATTGATTTTTTGAGTTGCTTGAATCCAATCTCCATGATTTATTTTAAAATCCAAGTTGAATTCAAAGAGTTCTTCTCCCCCATTTGCAGGGCTACCAATCACCAAACACTCCATACACATGGCTTCAGCAACTGGCAGTCCAAGGCCTTCAAATTCGCTAAATGTCAAAAAAATCAATGCTTCAGAAAGAATTTGTTTCACTTCTTCTTGGGAATTATTTTCAATTTCTACCCATTGGTTTGCTTCAATAACCCCCGATAATTGAAGCATTTTTTTTATTCCTTGCAATTGAATGTTCCCTCTACGGGGCATCACAACAATTTGTTTCTTTTTTTCTTTGGGGATTTTGGATTCAGAAATAAAAATGTCATCCACAAAGGCTGAAATTTGAATTTGCTTAAGTTTATTACCAAAAATATGGATCGAATACTCTGCGTTTAACTTTGAGAAATTTAATATGCCTGTTTTATTGTCATTGGAAAGTTGCAATTTTTGCAAAACATTAAAATTTTGCTTTAGCAAAAAAAAGGCATTCTGATTTACTATCCATTTATTAAAAGATAGATAAACGGGTGAATCCAATTGATTTAAAAAAGTTTCCGGAAAATACAAAATGTCGGACTCTGGATTTAGTGTAAGCGGTTTCACCCCTTTAATAAAACAGCGAACATTAAACAAAACCTGTTTCATTTGGTCTTTGAATCCATGGGATAATCCATAATTAAAAAGGCATGCAATACGCGTTTTATGTTCAAACCAGCTTGAAGTGAATTTGGGATTCTGATGAATCAAATATGCGTTTTGACCTTGGGAATTTAGAAAATCCACCAGCCAATAGAGCATTTTTCTACCGCCAGAAGGGGTATTGATGTCTCTACAAAAAACCAAATGTCGTTTTGCCAATTAAGGGTTTAATTTATAATACTCTTCTAAATATTCTTTTATATGCGGAATTTTCAAGTTTTCGTAAAACCCACTTGAATTTTCACTTGGGAATTCTAAATTGGGATCTAATTCCAACCCTAAAAAATTACTGCAAGTAGGAATAACTATCTCTTTAAATGTTTTAGGTGTAGTTAAATCTTCGAATTTCAAAAACAGTACATTCTTTTCATTAAAAATAGACAAAATAAGTGCTTTGGTTTTTTGAAATTCTCCTTTTCGAAGGGCTAAAAAAACGGGATTTTCAGATGTTTCCTTTTCAAAAAAGTTGGTAATATTGAATTTTGGATTTTCTTCCATCCATTTTCTCACTTCCATATCATAATCCGTTTTTGGAAATTTATACACTACATATTTGTAAAATTTGTAGGCACTAAAAAACCGTTCTACTGGATTTCTTTCTATGAAAATGATGCGTGCATTGGGATTGTAATCGGCAATGCGTTGCAGTGCCAATTCACTAAAACCATAGTTGGTTGAAGAATCAATCAAATACTTTGGATTGCGCTTAAATCGGATGTCATAGCGGTAACTTTTTTCATAAAACGAATGGTCGTTTTGATTAAATCTATCGGAGTTAAAGTAATTTACCTCTTTACCTAAGCGACTATTTATAAATCCATTATGCATTCTTAAAAATTGATGAAAACTGGTTGTTCCACATTTTTGCTCACCCACAATAAATAGATTTACTTTCAATCGAGAGTCTCGTTCAAAGATGATTTTTTTTGTAATCTGTTTTATTTTCTCCTTAAACATAATTTTTACTTTTTCAAAATATTGCGTTTTATCCCACCCACAAGCAAATATAGTTTAGCCCCATTTTGTCCAAGTTTGGCTACATTTTTACGAATTTTACCTTTGGTATTTAGTTGAGCTGTCACTTTATTGGCCAAAACTTCACATTGTTGCGCATGGTCTTTCCAACCCATCGAAATGGATCTTAATTTTAACCCAAACAACCGAGATTTAAATTCTTGGAACACGTTGTTAGGTATATTGGGCACAATGGTACTCATTTGCACCAGTTGTGCTTCGCAGTATATGCGCCATTTTCTACCTTCATGAGAGGTCAATTTGTTGGAAATTCGGTCCTCACCAGTTCGGGTTGCAGTGGCCAAAATCTCCCGAATAGAAATGGGGTTTTTAGCCAATATCACCGCTCTTTCCATGTATAAACGGTCTTCAAAACAGGTCATTTCTACGTTCCAATTTCCAATTTGAACCGCCAACTCACGGGTTAAACTGCCACGTAAGGTATTGGCTCCCAATAATCCCCGATAAACCAGATGGACCATATTTTGACCTTCACGGCCGAAAGATTTTTGGACAATTTCGCCCGTATTTTCATCAATGCCTTGGAATCCAGTTTGGATATAATCGGCTTGATGTTTTGAAAATGTATTTTTTAATGTTTCCAATCGTTTTGGGAAAATGGTATCATCTGAATCCAAATATTGGATATAAAATCCAGAAGAAAGTGCCAATGCCAAATTTCTGGCAGACGAAACTCCCCCATTTTCTTTGTATTGATACAAAATCGTGAAGTCTTCTGCTTGATGGTCTGATTGCCATTTCTGAACGACCTCTTTGGTATGGTCTGTGGATCCATCATCTACTATAACTACCTCTAGGGGTCTGTATGTCTGTTCTTTTACCGAATTCAACGTTGTAATTAGTGAATCTGCCCTATTGTAAGTAGGGATTAAAACACTAAAAACATCATCTTTCATGATTTGTTGTAACAATGAACTACTTGAAGGCACTTGATAATTAGATAGAATTCAGCACGCAAAATAACTACTTAAATGTGGTCTTAATTTTGTGCAAATAATACCAAAACATTAATTCTTTGTGTTGTGAACGTATGGTGTTTTTTTGAGACATGAGAGCCACCCTATTTGTAGCGCTTATGCCACCCATTTGTAACGTTGCAACGGTAACCCCTACATAATTAAATTTCCACTTATTCTTAACAGCCCTGATTAATAGGTCGTAATCAGCAGCCAATGTAAATTCTATGTTGTAAGAAAGTTTACGGTGTAAAACTGAACTAAAGAACAACGCTTGATGGCAAATCATGTGACTTGCCAATCCACGCAAATTAATGCGTTTGTTATGGTACGAAATGAGAGCGCCTTTAAGCACATTTCCGTAATAATTTTCAAGGGGATTTGCCTGATTCATGACTGTTTGAATGACTTCAGGACCAGAAAAAACATCCCCCGAGTTCAAAAAAACAATAAAATCTGAACCTATTGAGATATGTTTTAATCCAATGTTCATAGCATCGTAAATACCCGAATCTTGCCCAATAATGGTGGTGGTAATGAGCTTGTTATACGTTTTGATTATGTGCAAAGACTGATCGGTGGATCCGCCATCTACAAACACAACTTCGACATTTTTATAGGATTGACTTTCAATACTTTTAAGGGTTGCTTCCAATCCTAAATCGTTGTTTAGATTTACAGTTATAATAGACACTAAAAATGGTAATTGGAGTTCCATTAGAATGTTTGCAGCGACACCATGCGTTGGAATGTGGCATTGCGTTTATTGAGTTCATCAAAAGTTCCAGTATCTCTAATTTCGCCTTTTTCCATTAAAACAATGTTATCAGCATGTTGTATGGTAGACAAACGGTGGGCAATAAAGACCAAGGTAATTTCACCCTTTAAATTATTCAAGCTTTCTTGTATGCTGTTTTCTGTTTCAGAATCCAAAGAGGCAGTCGCTTCATCTAATATGAGTAAATCTATGTTCTTATAAAGTTCTCGTGCTATCGAAACCCTTTGTTTTTGTCCACCCGATAATTTTACACCATTGTTGCCAAGCTGTGTATTTAATCCATCTTTTAATTTGTAGGCAAATGAATCAACCGCGGACATTTTAAGGACCTTTTCAAAATGATTTTTTTGTTCTAATGTTTTAACCGGTTGCCACAATGTAATGTTGTTTTCCAAGGTATCGTCAAAAATCACCTGCTCTTGTGTAATGTATCCAATTTTAGACCTCCACTGCCTAACATCTATTTCATTTATTGAAATTCCATTTATTAGAAGTTCTCCTTTATTTGCAAACAACAATCCTGCCAAAACATTCACCAACGTGGTTTTTCCAGAACCACTTTCGCCAACAAATGCAATGGTTTCTTTGGCGTTTATTTGCAGGGATATGTCTTTGAGTATGGAATGATTTGAAGTGTATTCAAATTGAATGTGTTTGAATTCAAGCTGTTTAAATGGCAGCAATTCGGATTTTATATTGAGCACTTCCTTGTTTCCCTTCAATTCTTTGAGAAATGATTGAAGTTGATGCAGTGAGCCTATGCCATTTAAATAGGAATTCCAGTTATTCTGTACCACCAAAATTGCACTTAAAGCACGATAAAACAACAATAAACTGAGTAGAATCTCGCTCATACTGCCATGTAAAACATTTACTTGCAGTAGAATAACCAAAATCACTATTGAAACAGAAATGGTTTCGCGACCTCCAGTTAGAATGGCTGCATATTTGCCACTCAATAATTGTGACTTTTCTATTTCTTGGATTTTATTCTTGATTTTCGCCACAAAGAACAAAGATGAGTTGGTGGCTTTTAAATATTTATAGTGATGAATAAATTGACTCAGAAATCCTTGAAATTTATGACCTTGAACGGAGATGTCTTTTGAAAGTGATTTTGTCTTCTTATATAATTGCTTATACAAGAGATTTGACAAAAGTCCAATGCATAAAATCAAAATCGAAAATTGGGCATTTGCTAAAAATGCCAAAACAATATAAACTAGAATCATTACAAAAGCCTGAGCGGCTTTAAAGTAGTTCTCAAAAGAAACGATGGCACGATTTACTTCAACAGTCATGGTATTTTGGACTTTGCCCATATCCGCTTGAATGAAATAGGCATATTGCACCCGTTCAAATCCGTTTACCATTAGATTGCGGATGCGCTTCATAAAAAACACCCTACATAAGGTTCTATAATAGACTTCTATAAACCGTGTGATGCCTTTTATGATAAAAATGAGGAGCATAAACAACAAGATGCTGTTTAAAGAATTGTTGATAGACAATTCACTCATCATTTTTTGTATGAAATTGTCTTGTACAGCGGGTGACACCATGGTATTGGTATTTGCGCTGCTATTTAACAATGGCACGAACATGGATATGCCTATGCCATCAAAAAGTGCTGTTATGAAACTAGTCAAAAGTATAAGAAATACTTTAAATCTTAAGTGTTCATAAAAGAAGAAAAATGTGCTGAAATGGGTTTTTAAAAATCGTCTCAAAACTGGTGCAGTAAAGTTTAAAAAAAGCTTCGCCGCTTGAGTCACAATGGCTCAAAAAGACTTAACAAAATTACCTTGATGAAAAAGGCAATCTGTTAATAAAGTATGAATGATATATTGCTATAATGTTTCCCATGTTGCCTTATTGTTACTTCTTAAATCCGAAAAAAGCCTTGAAGGGATCAATTAAAATCAATTTCCATTTCTTTAAAAAAGCATTAGAATTGGATGTTTGTTGAAAGTAACCGTAACCATCGTTGTGGTACATATAATTATAATTCCCTGATTCGTTGTAATTAAGATAACTGTAGTCGTAACCATAACCATATTTACCTATTCCCATAGCGATTCCATTCATCACAATTGCAGAATGTTTAAACCGTTTTTCAGTAAAAATTTTGTTCAACAGATTCTTAACAGAAGACCTTGGAGTATAGCGGTGTCGCACAATAAACAAGGCAGTATCGACAAACTTGCTGAATTCAAAAGCATCTGTAACCAATCCAACAGGCGGACAATCTATAATTATATAGTCATAGAGGTTTTTAAGCTCTGCAATAAGCAATTCCATTTTGCCATTAAGAATTAATTCAACGGGATTGGGAGGAATGGGACCTGAAGGAATAATGGTTAGATTCTGATATTCGGTGGCTTCAAATAAAATATCATCTAAATTAGCACCACCAGACAAATAAACACCTAAACCCATCCTGCGAGTCAAGTTAAAATGTTTGGTGATATTCGGTTTACGCAAATCCGCTTCAATAAGCACTACTTTTTTGCCTGTAACGGCGTAAGCGATGGCTAAATTGGTAGATACGAAAGACTTGCCTTCTGCTGGAATGGAGCTGGTTACAAGTATTACTTTCTGTTCATTGGTATTACCGTAAAAACTAAGATTGGTTCTTAGGCCACGAATTTGCTCAGAAATAACACTCCTGCTTCCATCCTTCAAAACAATGGGAGAAATGGTATCCACATACATTAATTCTCCGATAACAGGCATATTTGTTCTGGCAGAAATTTCACCAAAACTCATGATTTTTGTATTGCGTATGCTTTTTAGAAAGAGCACAAAAAGAACAACAAAAACAAATCCAAACACAAATCCAAAAATCACCAATGATCGACTGGGTTTTATGGCTTTAACCGATTCTGTTTCTTCTAAAATGCGGACATCGCTCAACGTCCCAGCCATTTGAATAGACGCTTCCTCTCTTTTTTGCAATAAATAAACGTATAATGTATTTTTTATGGATTGTTGGCGCGTAATATTTAACAAAATCCTTTCTTTTGCTGGGATTGATTTTATTAAACGACTATATTCCTGATTGTTACTTGAAAATTGATCGTTGATTTCATTTTTTAATACCATTAAATTTTTGCGGGTATTGTTTACATTTTCTATAAGGGATTGTTTTTGGATTTGTGCTTCCTTCATGGCCAAACGGACATTGTGGTTGTCTTTTCCGTTTAATTCTAATAAGGAGCGATATTTCAAATCGGCTTCGTTCAGCTTTTGTATGTAGACCTCGAAGTGTTCATCTTGCAATCCGACCAAACTAGGAGATAATTCGACATGGTTAATTTTGCCTTGCACGTATTTTTCAACTTCGGAAAGCATGAGCAATTTGAGGTCAATTTCAACAATACGGTGGTCTTCATCTTTGATTTTCTCAAGAAAAAGTTCTGACTCTCTAGACAACACATTTATGTCGCTGCTCTTTTTGAAGGATTCCATTTGCCTCTCAACCGTATCCAAATCATCACCCACAAATTTTAATCTATTGTCAATAAAGTCTACCGTATAAACTGCCTTTTTACGTTTTTCATTTTGGGTTTCAGTTTGATAACTTTCCAAAACCGATGCCAACATTAACTCACCATACGTTTGGGAAACGGACTCAGCAAAAATGCGAATGATGGAAGCCTTTTTGTCTTTACCAACCCGAATTTGTTTGGACAAATACTTTGCGGCTGTTTTTAAATCACTTACTACAAAATAGTTATCTGATTTTTGGTGGTGGTTTTGAAAATAGACACTTGATTTAGAGAATTTGATGTCTGTATTTTTCGAGAACAGAAATTTGTTGCCATTGAAATTTACTATTTGGTCATAGGCTACTTTTTTATTCTGAATGAATAATTCCCCTAAATCGTTCAAGTAAAAATTCAATCTTTGTTTTTTTGTTTTTTCGGGATGGATGATTTTGACAGTAAAGGGCAAATTGTCAATTGGAATAAACTCCTCTCTAAATCGGGATTCACTTTGTATTTGAATTTGGTAATTGCATAAAATGGCAGCTCCTTTCATAACACTTAGTCCACGAATAATGAGCATTTCATCATCGATATAGGTGTTGGATTTTCCGCTAACTGCTTGTTTTAATAAGTTATCTGTAGTTTGCGCTTCATCTTTTAGAAGTACACCTTTACTGATTTCAAAAATGGTGAGTTGATTGCTCAGGTAAACTCTACTGGATATTATACCCAAAATTAGAGCCAGCAAAACAACGGGCCAATAAGGCAAAAAATCACGTAGTACGCTTTCCTTAAAATTGGTATCCGTTGATTTTTCTGAATCGTTATTCCAATTAAAATTCTGAAAATTACTCATTAATGCCTTATAAACGGAATTGATTCCTAATTCAAATTAAGGCAAACATTTAAACAAATGAAAGCAACCACTCATTAGGCAATCAATTGATAACATTTCAATAATATTTAATTAACAACAAACCCGCCCTCGGGTTTCAACCCGAGGCATAGGATATAAAAATTAAACTAATTTACAAATTAAACTATTTGCAAAAATCCCTAATGAAATATTTATGTCTTATAATTAACGCAAAGGGAAACTAAAATTGGATAATTAAAATTGTTTCATATTTGATACAATCATTAAAAAGAAACACAATTAACAGTGTAAACCAAATCATGTCACGTTCATACACCAATATAATCGTCCACCTTTTATTAGGCACAAAACATAAAAGAAATTACATACAGCCGCAAATTGAAAAACAACTATATGAATTCATTACGGAGCAATTAATCCAACAAGGATGCCGTGTAATAATCCTCAATGGGGTGGCGGATCACGTTCATTGTTTATTTGTTTTAAATCCGCAGAAGGCCCTTTGTGATGTTGTGAAGCAAATAAAAGGCAGTAGTTCGTATTTTGTAAACCATTCAAATCTAATGAATACACATTTTAGATGGCAACGCGAATATGGTGCATTTTCTGTTTCTAAATCGGCAAGTAAAATTGTTCACAATTATATAAAAAACCAGAAAACGCACCACACCAAAAAATCATACGAAGACGAATTTGATTTTTTCACCCATTTGCACCATGGTACCCCCTAGCCTCGGGTTTCAACCCGAGGCATAAAAAAATACCCATATGTCCTCGGGTTTCAACCCGAGGCATAAAAAAATACCCATACGATATCGGGTTTCAACCCGAGGCATAAAAAAACACCCATATGTCCTCGGGTTTCTACCCGAGGCATAAAAAAATACCACACAGCCTCGGGTTTAAACCCGAGGCTGCTAATAAATCCCCATTCCAAATTCAACCGATTTTTTTTTGGTTTGATGGATTTGTAATAAAGGGAATTCAAGAATAATTCGAAAAAATGTATCTTTGTAATTCTTGAATTTGGAAAAACATTCAAAAACGAGAAGACACATACATAAATATATGAATATTCAAAAAACACTTTTTTCTTTTGTTGCGGCAAGCATCGTTACTGCCGCCGGATTTGCGAACACAAACACTATGAATACACAGAATAATGAAAACCCCACGCCTACCAATGTTCCGGCAATGGCAGATGGGATGTATGCAAAAATGACCACCAATAAAGGTGTAATTTTATTGCAACTGCATTTCGATAAAACCCCTCTTACTGTATGTAATTTTGTGGGATTGGCTGAAGGAAGCATTAAAAACAATGCAAAACCTGAAGGAACTCCTTATTATGACGGATTGAAATTTCACCGTGTGATCGCCAATTTTATGGTTCAAGGCGGAGACCCAATGGGAACCGGTGCAGGTGGACCTGGATACAATTTCGAAGATGAATTTGACCCAAGTTTAAAACACACTGGCCCAGGTATCCTTTCTATGGCAAACGCCGGTCCTGGTACCAATGGCAGTCAGTTTTTCATCACACATGAAGCAACTCCATGGTTAGATGGAATGCACACTGTTTTTGGAAAAGTAATTGAAGGACAAACTGTTGTAAACGCCATTCAACAAGGCGATAGCATTGTTAAGTTAGAAATTATTCGTGTTGGTAAAGCCGCTAAAAACTTCAAAGCGAACAACGATGAATTCAATAAATATAGAGAAGAGATGAAAGGAAAAGCAAAAAATGCGGTAGCCGCGGAAGCTGCGAAATTTGAAAATTGGGTTATGACAACTTATCCAACAGCTAAAAAAACAGCTTCTGGTTTGTATTATGTAGCGGAAGTAGAAGGAACAGGTACAGCGGTAACTCCAGGTAAAACCGTTTCAGTGCATTATGCTGGAAAATTAATGGATGGTACAGAATTCGACAATTCTTACCGCAGAGGTCAACCAATAGAATTTAAAATTGGTGTTGGTCAAGTTATTCCAGGTTGGGACGAAGGAATTGCCTTAATGAAAGTGGGTTCTAAATACAAACTCATTATTCCATCTGAATTGGGCTATGGCAAACGCGGTGCGGGTGGGGTAATACCTCCAAATGCAACGTTGATTTTTGATACAGAATTGATGAATGTTAAATAAATTAAATCTTAATTAATTACAACAAAAAAGTCATCCATTGTGGTGACTTTTTTGTTGTAATTTTACATTAATAACTCACCTTGGAATGGCATAGAATCATACCAGCATTTTTATTTAATGGAGGAAAACAATCCTGCAATATTTGCGGCGCAACACCAAGGTTTTGGCTGACCAGGGGACATTCTAATGCTCTATTTGAAACGCTCGGTGTAGTTGGTGCGGGAAAAAGAAAGACGAATTGCATTTCTTGCGGCAGTAGCGATAGAGACAGGTTGATTGCCTTGTTTCTGGCAGAATATAACATCCCCCAAAACACACAAAAACCTTTGCATTTATTACATATTGCGCCTGAAAAAGCACTGAGTAAATGGTTGAAAAAAAATAAATCATTTCGTTCTACACAAGCCGACAACAGACAAAAAGGATATAAACTTAGTTATTCCTCTAAAGTTGAATTCGCCGATGTGCAAGATTTGCCTTATTTAAACAATTATTTTGATTGGATCATTTGCAACCACGTATTAGAACATGTGCCCAATGATTTGAACGCGATGAAAGAGATCTATCGTGTGTTAAAGTTTAATGGACATGGGATTTTACAGGTACCCTTGGCGCTTAAACTTGAGAAGACCATTGAATCGGAAATAAGCTGGACGGAAACAGATTGTAAGGAAAAACTAGGCCAATGGGATCATAAAAGATTGTATGGATTGGATTACATAGAAAAATTGAAGTCGGTGGGATTTGAAGTAGAACTGTGGGAACCAAAAAATAAGAACGATTTTAATCAATATTGCCTAAATAACAAGGAATTTATTGTTCACATCAAAAAATAGAATTTGTATAAAAACGGGTAGACAATAATACAATCCTCTAAATAAATACGCTAAAAACCGTGTAATTAACGATTAATTTGTTAATATTGTATTATAAGAACTATGAATAAAAAAATACAAAACGTTCTATTTTCAATAATATTCTTTTACTCTGCGGTTGGACATGCTCAAAATGTTGGCATCAATGAAACGGGTGCTACGCCAAATGGTGCAGCAATGTTGGATGTAAGTGCCACAAATAAAGGAATTTTAATACCTAGATTAAGTCGGGCTCAAAAATTCCTAATCCCCACTCCTCCCAATGGATTGTTAATTTACCAAACAGACGACACTGTGGGTTTTTGGTATTATGAACAGAGTAAATGGGTTCCTGCATTGCGTTCAATCACATTTGGAAAGGGATTATCTGGTGGAATGGTTCAAGGAAAAGGTCAGGTAGACATCAGTAAACCTGGAGTACTTGCAGCCACCTATGGAAACGACAAAGAATATCCGATACTTACTGTAAATGAGTACGGACAAATTACCATAGCCGCTACAAAAAAATTCGTTGATAATGACACAACCAATGAGATTCAATCTTTAAAATTGGTCAAAGATTCTCTTTACTTAAGTAAAAATGGAGGGTTTGTTCATTTCAAAGGGTTTTGGGGAACCACAGGGAATTCAGGATTAGATGCAAGTACAAATTTTTTGGGCACAACAAACGGCATTCCTTTGAGGTTTAGGGTGAATAACAATTGGTTTGGAGAACTAAACTCTTCAAATGACAATATTTCATTTGGGTACCGTTCAAATAAAAATTCCACTGGTTATTCGAACATTGCCATTGGCACGGACGCCTTAAATTCAAATTTAGGCGGGTATTACAATACATGTATTGGCTGGCAATCTATGTATGACAACAATTCTGGTTCTTACAATGCTGCCTTGGGCGCGAGCGCATTGTATAATAACACCACAGGGAACTATAATGTAGGTATTGGTTACGAGCCTTTGGGTTCCAATACATCTGGTAGTTTCAATGTGGCACTTGGGTTTAGAAGTTTATATACAAATACATCTGGCACATACAACGTAGGTGTTGGAATGTATACATTGATTTACAATATTTCTGGGGTTATGAACACCGCTGCAGGATATTATGCCTTGGGAGCCAATGTTTACGGCCACTATAATGTTGGAATTGGGTGTTATTCAATGGCGGCTAACAATTTAGGGTTGGGAAATGCCTTTATGGGGTATGCTGCGGGTTATTACAATACATCCGGTTACTATAATCAGGGTTTAGGATATTATGCGGGTTATGTGAACAGGACAGGATACTACAACAGTTCTATGGGTTACTTGAGTGGGCCAAACGGCACCAATTACGACAATACTACCGCATTGGGGTCTAATTCAATTACAACTGCTTCGAATATGGTTCGATTGGGAGATGCTTCTGTGACCAGTATAGGTGGATATGCGTCATGGACTAACTTGAGCGATGCTCGTTTTAAAGAAAATATAGAAGAAAATGTTCATGGTCTAGACTTTATTTTAAAGTTAAGACCGGTAACCTACAATGTGAATATTCATAAAATCAACGATTTCTTAGGCAGAGGTAGCGATACCATAAAATGGGCAACCAAATACGATGGAGAAAAAATTCGTTGGACTGGTTTGATTGCACAGGAAGTTGAAAAAGCGGCTGAATCCGTAAACTATGACTTCAGTGGTGTGGATAAACCCAAAAATGAAAAAGACCATTATGGTTTAAGATATGGTCAATTTGTAGTTCCATTGATTAAAGCAGTACAAGAGCAACAGAAAGAAATCGATGAACTTAAGAAACAAAACGAAGAAATAATACGTTTGAATCAAAGGCTTTTGAAAGAGTTAGAAAATCGCAAATAACCCCTGCAATTGAAAAAAGTATTCTCATATTGTTTGTTTTTAATAGCTGGAATGTCTTTGGGTCAAGGCTTAATCCAAAATGGGGGTTACATTGTAGTTAGCAGTGGCGCCAACATAGTTGTAGACGGAACTTCAGGTAATTATTCAGCTGCAGGTAATCCTATCATTGACCTGTCTCCAAATAGTTATTTAATTGTTACTGGCAATTGGATTAACAATGGATCTACTGGCGTTTTCAAAGACAATGACGGAAGGGTTGAATTAAAAGGTTCGGTTGTAACAATATTGGGTAGTGCTATGACTTCATTTCCAGATTTAAATTTAACCGGAAATGGAAATGTAAATATGTTAACGGATGTTTTGGTTGGTGGTGGTTTTTCTGGAGGTGGCAATGGAATACTAAGATTGCAAAACAGTAAACTAAACTTACAAGGCCGAAAGCTAATTTTAAACAATCGAACTCCCAACGCAGTTACTTTTTTGAGCAACGGTGGCATCATTTCAGAAACCAACTCTAGCCTGGGTTACGGAAAAGTACAATGGAATATTAGAAGTGGCGCTGCGGGACCTGTTTTCTTGGTCCCATTTATGAATGCAAGTGGGGTAAACATTCATACTCAAATTACAGTAAATTCCATTGGAACCTCTAATCTCGATTCTGGTTTCATTACAATAAGCACCTACCCTACAAGCAACGTACCTATTCCGAATAATAGGCCATTGCCAACAGGCGTTTTTAATTCAGACAATGAGTGTGATGGTGAGAACAGTGAACGTTTTGCCAACCGTTTTTGGGTAATTGAAGACGGCTCTTACACAGCAAAACCAGATCTTACTTTGGATTTCCAATATGCAGATTTAGACATTACTGGCAGTTTCGACAAAATTAACGAAACATATATTGGGGCTTTAAAATGGAATAATACTATTTCTAAATGGCAATTTCCTACTGTTGGAAAACTCAATGCCAGTGCAAATAAAGTAAACTATAGGGCCAAAACGAATTATGCGGGTGTTTGGACGCTTAGCGATACAACACCTTTTCCCAAAGCCGCTTTTTCTGTAATTGGAAATTGCGAAAAAGACAGTGTCGCTTTTACGGATGTGTCAGGTGTGCTTGCCGACAAAATCGTACAATGGCAGTGGTCTTTTGGAGACGGAAAACTAAGCGGCGATCAGCATCCTATTCATTTTTATTCTCCTGAGGGATTGTTTGGCGTGCAGTTGGTCATTCGCTCTCAATCGGGTTGCCAAGATACAGCTTTGAAAACAATCCAAATTATTGCAGCCCCCGATGCCCAATTTACACTTAAAGATACCTGCGAAAATAGTGAAGTAAAGTTGGAGTCCTTTAGTTGGCCCGGTGCGGGATTTATAGTGGGTCAGTATTGGGATTTTGGCGATGGGAGTGCACAAGTAAGTGGAAAATCGGCAAAACATTTTTATGGTGCCGTGGGATTGCCTGAAATTCGTTTGATTGTTTACAACAGTAAAGGCTGCAAAGATACTGCACTATGGGAAACCTATATTGCGCCGAAACCTTACGCCTATTCTCAGTTTACAAATGATTGTGAAGGGAGTGATATCGCATTTACAAACGGATCTACTGCCGGTGGGGGTAGCCTTACAAAATACGCATGGGATTTTGGAAATGGTAGACGCTCTTCAACTCCATCGGATTTAGTAAATTATGGGGATTATGGCACATTTCCGGTAAGTCTATCTGTGTCTAATAGCTTTGGATGTAGCGACACCATGGTTCGGACTATTGAAATTTACCCAAGGGCAGTGGCAAGTTTTAGTTATTCTCCTTTTGAACCTAAAATGAATGAACCTGTATCTTTTACAAGCACAAGCAAACATGCAACAACTTGGGAATGGTCTTTTGGGGATGGTTACTTTGAAACAATTGAAACTCCAAACCATACCTATGCCACCCACGATGTATATTCTGTTACTTTGGTGGCCAATACAAATTACGGTTGTTCTGATACCATTGTTATTCCCGTTAATGTAAAGTCAATACCGTTATATTGGTTTTCCAATAGCTTTACGCCAGGCACGACAGAAGGTAAGAATGATTTATTTGGATTAGAAACCCCTTTGCGCATCACAGAATTTGAATTAAGAATCATTAACCGTTGGGGTCAACAAATATACTATTCAACTGATCCAAACACAAAATGGGATGGTCGTGTAAATGGCGAATTGTGCCCTACAGGACAATACATTTACTACGCCACTTTTAAAAGTCCAGAAAAGGAAATTCAGGTATATAATGGCACAGTTTATTTAATGCGTTAATCTACAATCAGCATTTCTATGTGGTTTCGGTGCAATGCGAGTATTCCGCGTTGCTCCATTTTCTTCAGCAATCTTGAAATGACTTCACGTGACGTATTTAAATCGTTGGCAATGGCCTGATGGGAAACCGGAATGTCGTTATTTTTTTGTTGATTGAGTTGTTTTTTAAGATAAAACTCCAACCGTTCATCCATACTCCTAAAAGCAACAGAATCTAAAACTTCTAGGACTTCTTCAAATCTATTGCGATAGGTATTTATAACAAATTCTTGCCATGATAAAAAATCGCGCACCCACTCATTGACTTTGTTCATAGGAAGCATTAAGATTTCTGAATTTTCCACTGCTAGGCCCATTACTTGACTGGCTTCTTGATTCCTAAGGCATGATAATGACATGGCACAAGCTTGTCCACTCTTGAGATAATACAAGAAAAACTCCCCGCCGTCATCCCCTTCTCTATTAATTTTGATTGTCCCTGTAAGCACAATCATTGCAGAGGTGAGGTGCTCTCCCGTGCGAATAATTACCTGCCCGGACTCAATTTCTTTAACCACTCCTTCATGGGCAATTTGCGCCAACAATTCTGAATCGATATTGGGAAATTTACTTTTGAGCTGTTCAATAGAAATTTTCATAATGGGCGAATATCACTCAAAAAAACCAATAAACGAACGGTTTATATACATTAGCCAGGGAATATGTATTAGAAAATATAATATGCCATCGAATCCTTTTGAAATCAGGAGTTCTACTCACTTAAGTTCGCTCACCATATCATTAAAACATGCCTCCTTATGTAAATAGATAAATTGTTAAGACTTCGGAGCCTAAAGACGAAGTCTCAAAGCATTTTCCAGATTAAAACAACATTAAGAATATCCAAATTATGCAGTAAATGCTTAAATTATGTTGAATAATGACTATTATTGCGAAGTAATAATAGTGTAAATGTTTAACAAAATACATCAATGAAAAAATCAAATCTCATTTTCACCCTATTAACATTGAGTTTTTTTAGCATTCAATGCAAGAAAAACGAAACAGATTTTGGGAAATACGACAAATTTAAAATTAACCCCGAGCTACTTACTCCTTTGGCAACTGCAAAAATCAAAGCGGGTGATCTCCTCAAAAGTGACAGTATAATAAAATATGATCCCGATGGAAAGGTGAGGTTGGAATTTGCCCAAAGTGATGTGCTTACTTTAAGCTTTGATTCATTGGTAGATAACATTCAATTAGACAAAGCCACTAGAAACTTTAAAATTCCTGAAATTTCTGCATTGCGTGTGAATCAAAACACAGATATTCCACTGCAAACAGTGGTAAATACTTTTGACCCTTACGTTAAAGATTCCTTCAATGCTAAAAACGGAACAACCGATACTTTCCGCAGCGTTGATGGAAAATTAACAACCATAGAAGGAATTCCAGCAAATTCAAACTTTGAATATTTGAAAATTTCTAAGGGGATGTTGTATTTTACAGTTACCAATCGAATTCCAACTGAAATAGATACCATGCAATTGGTCATTTATGACATGTTGCCAACTCCACATATCTTAGGTACATTAAATTACTTAAATATTGCTTCGAACACATCAAAAATTGACAGTTTCAGCATCGCTGGAATACAATTAAGCAATACCTTCGGCTATACCATGCCTACTATCAGTATTTTGCAAAGCCCAGACAAGGTTCTTATCAACCTGTCTGACGTCATTCGCATAAATGTAAGCAGTGGTGATATTTTGTGTTATGCGGGAAAATCTAAATTACCCGCCCAAACAATTATAAGTAACGACTATTTTGAAATTATAGATCCAACTTCAGGTTCAGATGTTAGACTTACTAATATTGAAATGGGAAATGCCTTGGCTCAGTTTGGTACAACCACAGATTTAGATGTGCAATTAAAAAGTGTTTCAATTTATTTCCCAGATATAACAGTGGGTGGCATTAAATTAGATACGCTCAAAGTTTTGGCTACATCTGGAAACATCAATGGACAATTGGATCTTACCAACGCCAATATAAATTTAGCATACGACCCTAATCAACCATACAACAAACTCAGAGTAGAAGTTGGAATCGCTGTTGATGCCACTACTAATCTGGTGGTTTTTGATACTTCCATGCTCATTACAGCCACATTTGACCCTTCAGCAGCAGAATTTGCTTATGTAGATGGTTATTTAGGACGAAAAACCTACGATGTAGATATTGAGAATTTAGATGTTAGCCAACTGTCAGAATTGGGAAAAGGAATTCGCATGGAAGACCCTAAAATGAAGATAATGGTTAAAAATTCATTTGGTATCCCTATGTTGCTCGAATTAGATATTACAGCTAAAGATGCCAATGGCAATTCAGCACCTATGAATGTTCAAGACATGACTTTCCCCTTCCCTTCTATTGCTGAAAGAGGAACAGTGAAAACCCAAGATTTTAATATAGACAAAAGCAATTCAAACATTGTTAACTGCTTGGGAATGCCAGCAAAGTTCTTTGACGTTAAAGGAAAAGCAACCTTGAATCCTGATGGTTTCCAAGGCAATTACACCAACCACATAACAAAAAACAGTCTCATTAATCTTGGATTTGCAGCAGATATTCCAATGACTTTTACCGCCAAAGATTTTACTTTCCAAGATACATTAGAGGGTGCCAGTCAATTAACTGGTTTAGACGATGTAGAATTTGTAGAATTAAAAATTAAAACCATCAATGGATTTCCATTGGGTGGTACTTTAGATTTAGCTTTCACGGATGCAAAATATGTTCTAATTGACGACTTAGTAGATGTTTCATTATTGATACCGGGTGACATAGATGCGAATGGACGCGTAATCAAATCTTCTGAGAATATGACTACAATCCTTATTGACCGACTGTTATTGAATAAATTAGATAGGAAAGATGCCAAATACATTATTCTTAAGACCAAATTCAACACCAATAATAACGGCACAACACCCGTAAGTATTTATACAGACAATTCACTTGAAGTTTCATTGGCTATAAGAGCTAAAATCAAACAATAAATATCAGTTTTAGCAAAAAATCATGAAAAAAACCATTTTATTAACCGCACTTTTTGCAACTGCTTTTTTAAGCTATAAGCAAGCGTCTGCGCAGAATATGTTCGATTGGAACAACCGTCACATGTCGCAATCCAATCAATTGAATCCAGCATTTTTACCACAATACCGTTCAACATTCAGCTTTTTTAGAGCTGGTGCTGGTTTGGATTTCGCTGGAGCAAATTTAAATTCGATTTTCAACAATACTGAAACCCAAATCCAAACGGCTAACCGTATTTCAAATGAAACAGAAAAACAATTTGGTTTTGATGTTTTTAACTCCACGGATTTTTTTAGGTTCGGCTACCGTAGTGCAAAATCTTATTTTGCATTTAACAGTTCAGTTCATGTAGAAGGTTCAGTACGCCTGCCAAAAGATATTATGGGTCTGGCATATTTTGGAAATGCAGCTTACATAGAAAAAGACGCCAATTTAGATTTTTCTGGGACAGATATAAAAGCATATGTACAAAATCAGCTGAGTTATGGTAGACATATTACCAATGAATTATCTGTTGGTGTGAATGTGGCCATGTTAAATGGATTGATGCACATGGGTCTAAACAATGCTGGCTTTACCATTAACACCGATACTGGAGTGAATTCTATTTACCAAATGAAATTCAATGGTGGAATTCAAGGTAACGCGTCATTATTGGGTGTTGATGTGCAACAACTTATTGATAGTGGCAATTATGACGTAGGAAAAGCCATCGAAAACCAGTTAAACAACTATTCATTGTCTAGCAATAGAGGCTTTGCATATGGATTTGGGGCTGTTTATAGACTAAGTGAAAAAATCAGACTTTCCGGTTCTGTTCAAAATATTGGCTCGATCAAGTGGAATGTTGGCGCTACAGAAATATCTATGCCGAACACCAGCTGGACTTGGTCTGGATTGGACACCAATCAAGTGGAAAATTTAAACAACGATGTAGGGCAACAAATTTTAGATACCATTTCGAGTAGATTCGATTTAAGTGCTAAAAAAGTAGACTCCTATGTAACCAAATTGAAACCAAGATATACAGTGGGTGCAGAATATTTCTTTACCCCTAGGACGTACGTTCAAATGGTAGGTGGATATGGATTTGGAGCAAAAGGCGACAAATCATTTGTTTCAGCATCGTTTCATAAAGAATTGGGTGAA